>DASTZE010000083.1:0-6282 GCA_035764425.1 Gaiellaceae bacterium | reverse complement strand
GGCGCAGGCGGCCGCCTGGTGCGGCGCGCTGAACGACGCGCGGCTCGTGCTGGGCGAGCGCCTCGGCGTCACCGAGGATCTGTATGAGAACGGCATCGCGCGCGACGACCCGCGCGCGCGGGAGTTGGCGTTCTACGCCTGGCTCACCTGGCTCCAGGGCGAGCTCGTAGAGGCGCTGTCGAGCCGGCTCTAACCCTCTCTAGCCATTCTCGCCGCCGGCGAGAATGGCTAGTACCTCGTCGCGCTTGCGCTCCATCAGCTCCTCGGAGCGCGCCTCGAGGTTGAGGCGCAGCAGCGGCTCGGTGTTCGACGGGCGCACGTTCATGTGCCAGTCGGGGGCGTCGACCGAGATCCCGTCGAGGTGCGAGACGGTGCCCTCGGGCCCGAAACGCTCCTTCAGCTCCTGCAGCTTCACGGGCACGTCCTTGACGGGCGTGTTCAGCTCGCCGGTGAGGAAGTAGCGCTCGCGGTAAGGCCGCAGCAGCTCGGACAGTTTCTCCCCGCGCCTCGAGAGCAGCTCGACCATCAGCAAGAACGGCACCGTTCCGGAGTCGGCCTGCGAGAAGTCCCGGAAGTAGTAGTGCGCGGACACCTCGCCGCCGAAGACGGCGCCGTCCTTGCGCATCCGCTCCTTGAAGAACGCATGGCCGACGCGGTTCAGCAGCGGCACGCCGCCCGCGCGCTCGATCGTCTCGGGCACGGCCCAGCTGGCGCGGACGTCATAGATGATCTTGCCGCCGGGCTCCTTCTCGAGGATCGACTCGGCGAAGAGCGCGGTGACGAAGTCGCCGGGGACGAACTCGCCCGTGTCGTCGACGAAGAAGCAGCGGTCGGCGTCGCCGTCGTAGGCGACGCCCAGGTCGGCGTGCTCGTCGAGTGTCTTCCGCACGATGAACTCGCGGTTCTCGGGCAGCAACGGGTTCGGCGCGTGGTTCGGGAACGTCCCGTCGGGCTCGAAGAAGCAGCGAACCGTCTCGAGCGGGAGGCGCTCGAGGATGGGCGGCAGCATCGCGCCGGCCATCCCGTTGGCGGCGTCGATGACGACGCGCAGCGGCCGGATCGACGGCACGTCGACGAACGAGAGCACGCGCTCGACGAAGGCGGGATACACGTCAACCTGCGTGACGGTGCCGTGCCCGTTGAGAGAGACGGTTCCTGTCAATGCGCGGTCGCGCACGTCGAAGAGTCCAGAGTCGCCGCCGACCGGCAGCGCACCGCGGCGGACGATCTTCATGCCCGTGTACTCCTTCGGGTTGTGCGACGCGGTGACCATGATCCCGCCGTCGAGGCCGAGATGATCGACCGCGAAGTACGTCATCTCCGTGCCGACCATCCCGATGTCGGCGACGTCGCACCCTGCCTCCTCGGCCCCTGCGATCGCCGCCGCGGCCATGGACGGCGACATCGTCCGCATGTCGCGCCCGACGGCGATCCGCTTCGGCTCGAACTGCTCGACGTAGGCGCGCGCGATTGCCCGGGCGCCCGCCTCGTCAAGTTCCGCCGGGTAGATCCCGCGCACGTCGTACGCCTTGAACACCTTGGGGTCGAGCACGCCCGGATGCTAGAGGCAGTACCGCAAATAGCGGTTTTTTCCCTGCAAAACGGGGAATCCGAGCCTCGCTGACTTCGTTTCTACACTTGTGAGCGTGGAACGCAAGCTGGCCACGGTGATGTTCGTGGACCTGGTCGGGTCGACGGCGCTGGTTTCGCGCGCCGACCCGGAGGTCGTGCGCCGCCGCATCGCGCGGTACTTCGAGCACGTCTCGCAGTGCGTGACGCAGTACGGCGGCATCGTCGAGAAGTTCGCAGGCGACGCCGTCATGGCCGCCTTCGGCATCCCGGCGGCGCACGAGGACGACGCCGAGCGCGCCGTGCGCGCCGCCTTCGGTGTCCTCGACGCGGTGCGCGAGCTCGAGCTCGAGGCCCGCATCGGCATCGAGTCGGGCGAGGTCGTCACCGATGACGCCGACTCCACCTTCGCGACGGGCGAGGCGGTCAACATCGCCGCGCGGCTCCAGCAGGCCGCAGAGCCCAATCAGATTCTGATCGGCCCCGGCGCCCAGCGGCTCGCCTTCGGGCGGCTCGAGCTCGAGGATGTCGGCCCGATCGAGGTCCACGGCCGCGACGAGCCCGTCTGGACGTGGGCCGTCACCGGCGTCAGCGACCACGGCGCCCGCGGCGCCCGGCTCGACGCGCCGTTCATCGCGCGCGAGGCCGAGGTCGAGCTGCTGGAGAACACCTACGCCCGCACGGTGCGCGACCGCCGCGCCCACCTGTTCACGGTCTTCGGCGACCCGGGCATCGGGAAGACGCGGCTCGTCGACGAGTTCGCCGGCACGCTCGAGAACGCCACCGTCCTGCGCGGCCGCGCGCTCCCGTACGGCGAGGGCGTCACCTACTGGCCGCTCGCCGAAATGGTCAAGTGCGCCGCCGGTATCGCCGACGACGACCCGCTCGACGTCGCGCTGGTGAAGCTACGCGAATCCTGCCCCGCCGAAGCGGTCGCCGACCTGCTCGGCCTCGCCACGGGCGTGCTCGAGGCCGTCTCGGGCGAGCGCAGCCAGCAGGAGATCGCGTGGGCCGCGCGTGCGTGGGCCGAGCGCATGGCCCAGCCGCAGCCGCTCGTGCTCGTCTTCGAGGACATCCACTGGGCCGAAGAGCCGCTGCTCGAGCTGATCGAACACCTGGCGACCTGGGTCAAGGACGCGCCTCTCCTGCTCGTCACGCTTGCGCGTCCGGAGCTGCTCGACATGCGCCCCGACTGGGGAGGCGGCCGCGTGCGCGCCACCTCGATCGAGCTCGAGCCGCTCAGCACCAAGGACAGCGAGGAGCTCGTCGCGGCGCTCGTCGAGGCGAGCGGCGACGGAGGGCTCTCCTTCGACATCCAGCGCGCCGCGCTCGAAAAGACCGAGGGCAACCCGCTCTTCGTCGAAGAAATGGTGCGCATGCTCGTCGAGGAGGGCGGCAACGGCCGCGCGCGCCGCATCCCCGACACGCTGCAGGCGCTGATCGCAGCCCGCATCGACCGGCTTCAGCCGGACGCGAAGCGGGTGCTCCAGCGTGCGTCGATCATCGGTCGCGTGTTCTGGGAGGGGGCGGTCCAGCACCTGTCGCCGGAGCTCGACGACATCGACGGGGTGATGGAAGACCTGATGCTGCGTGACTTCATCGCGCGCGAGGCCCGGTCGTCGCTGAAGGACGAGAACGCGTTCCAGTTCAAGCACGTGCTCATCCGCGAGGTCGCGTACGCCGGCCTCGCCAAGGCCGCCCGCGCCGCCTACCACGACCGCTTCGCGGCCTGGCTCGGCGCGCGGGCCGGCGAGGAGCTCCTGGAGATTCGTGCGTACCACCTCGACCAGGCCGTCGCCCTCCTCACGGAGCTCGACGGCGAGGCGCCGGCCGAGCTGACCCGCGAGGCGGCCGCAGCGCTGACGCGCGCCGGCAAGCGGGCGCTCGCACAGGAGGCGAACCGGTCCGCCCGCCACCAGCTGAAGCGGGCAGCCGAGCTCGAGCCGACGCTCGAGCGCCGCTATCAGGCCGCGCGCGCCGCGTGGCGGCTCGGCGACATCCCGACCGTGTGGGTCGAGATGCGACGCGTCCGCGAGGCGGCGCAGGAGGTGGCGGACACCGCCACCGAGGCGCGCGCCTCCACGGCGCTCGCGGAGGTCGTGATCTACCGCGACGGCGACATCGACGAGGGCCAGGCGCTGGCGCTCCGCGCGCTCAAGCTGGTCGACGGCCAGGACGACGAGGCGCGGTACGACACGCTCGAGATCCTCTCGCTGATCGGCTGGTGGACGGGCGACCTGGGCGCGGTCGAGCAGTACGCCGGCGAGATGCTCGCCCTCGGCGAGCGCGTGAATCGAAAGGACCTGGCGGCGCTCGCGCTGACGAACCTGATCGGCGTCGCGCTCTCGAGGCTCGAGGACGAGCGCGCCGCGGAGCTGCTACCGCGTGCGCTGGAGCTGGCCGAGGCGAGCGAGAGCCTGCATGCGCGCACGGAGGCCTTCAAGTCGCAGGGCGACCTCCGCGACCGGCGGGGTGACCTCGAAGGCGCGGCGGAGTCGTACGAGCGTGCTCGGGAGCTCGCATCGGAGGCCGGCGCGACCGCATCGCTGGCCGGCATCCTGCGCCACCTCGCGTCGGTGATGGAGCGGCGGGGTGAGACGGCCCGCGCCGAGAAGCTCTTGCGCGACTCGATCCGGATGCTGCGACAGACGGACAGGCGTGGCGCGCTCGTCGAGGTGCTGCGCGCGCTGGCTGAGCTGCTGCTCCGGGAAGGCAAGGTCGAGGAGGCCGAGCGCTTCGCGCTCGAGGCGCGCGAGGTGCTCACGCCGCGCGACATCACGTCGCGCATCACCACGACCACCGCGCTGGCGCTCGTCCGCGAGGCGCAGGGCCGCAACGACGAGGCCGAGGCCCTCTTCCGCAACGCGATCGAGCTGCTCGGGGAGACCGAATGGCGGAGCATGCAGCGCAAGCCGCTGCGCGCCTTCGCGCGCTTCCTCAACGAGCTCGATCGCACCGACGAGGCGCGCCCGTACGAGGAGCGGCTCGCGGAGCTGGACGAGGCGGCGCACGGCTCGGAGGAGACCGAGTGCAGCGCACCGCCCGTCGCCGGCCTCACCTGATCCGCGTCACGTATCGGTGCCAGGCACGGCTGCGACCTTGTGACAGTGCCAGGCTCTGTAACGCGGGGCGTCACAGTGCCTGGCACTGATGACTAGGCCGCTGCGCCGAGGAGTGCCGCCTTGACCGCCTGGTGCGACTCCTCTCCGGGCGACTCGCTGATCACGGTCGCCGGGCGCTCGAATCGGCCGAGCGCCTGACCGAGCGGCTCGGCGCGCAGCGTGCCCTCGCCGTAGGGCAGGTGCTTGGTCTCGTTGCGGTTGGCGTACGCGATGTCGGAGAAGTGGATATGAAACGGCGCGCCTCTCGGGAGCAGCTCGTCGGCGCGCTCGAGCACGGCCGCGAACGCGTCCACGTCGGTGAAAGCGCCATCGCTCGTCGCGTGCATGTGCGCGAAATCGATCACCGGCCGGATCCAGCCCGTGCGCTCGGAGATGACGAAGACGTCATCGGCGTTGCCCAGCTCGTTCACGCGGCCCATTACCTCGACGCCGAACGGGACGAGGCGGCCCTTCTTCTCGAGGCGGGCGTGTAGGTCTCCGAGCTGCGAGACGACGTCGTCGAGCGCCTGGTCACGCTCCCGTCCGAGCAGGAAGCCCGGGTGAAAGACGACCACCTCCGCCCCGGCCGCGAGCGCGATGCCGGCGGTGTGGTCGAGCATCCCGAGCGCCATGTTGAACTTCTTGCCGCGGTCGACGTGCCCGAGGAACGCCGGGAGCGGCGCGTGGACGGAGAGCGCGATGTCGTTCTCGCGCGCCAGCTCGCCGAAGCGGCCGGCCCAGTCGTAGTCCATCCAGAAGCCGCCCTCGAAGTCGATCTCGCAGGCGGTGTAGCCGCGCTCGAGGAGGATCGCGATCGCCTCGTCGGAGCTGTCGTGCGACGGGACGCGCGCCGGTCCGAACCTGATCTCGCCCACGCGGCGCACGCTAGCGGGTTACGTGCGTGAACCGACGCGTAGCTCAAATCGGCAGGAGGGAAGGCGCCGCGGCCCTCCCTCCAACCGCTGCCGGGTGCCGTCCGACAGGCCTCCTACCCTGCGAGTCATGGCCCAGCGCCCGAGCAGAATCGATCTCCTGGAGCTCGACATCGACCTCCGCCTCGCCGACCTCTGGCGGGAGGCGTGCGACGTGACCGAGTGGAACGTCGAGGTCGTCGGCGCATTCATGCGCGCCGCCTACGGCAAGGGCTACTGCGATGCGCTCACCGAGGACCAGCCCGGGTCGCTGTGCGAGGAGCACGGGTACCGGATCCCCGGGCGCCGCCCGGCTCCCGCCGAGCGCTGACCGCTTAACGGGAAAGCCCCGCACAGAGGGCTAGACTGCCGCCGTGCCCCGCACGAAGAGCCCCGCGCGCCTGGTCATCGCTCTGTCCGTGGCCGGGGTGCTCGCCATCTTCCTGGTCTACGTCGCCATCGCCGGCGGGACACCGCAGGTGAAGCCGAGCAACGTCGCCCAGCACACGGGCAGCGTCGTGCTCGTCGGCACCGTCGTCTCCGGAACGATCCAGCCGGCGTCAAACGACGGCAAGCGCTTCCTGCTGCGCGACCGCGACGGCACGGCACGCTTCCCGGTCGTCTACCGCGACGCCCCGCCCGAGCAGTTCAAGGGCGGACGCGAGATCTCCCTCCAGGGCACGGTGCACGACGGCGTCTTC
>DASTZE010000082.1:0-8917 GCA_035764425.1 Gaiellaceae bacterium | reverse complement strand
TCCGACGGTGAGCGGATCCCGACCAACACGCTCGTGTGGACGGCCGGCGTCCGGCCGCCTCCGGCACTCGGCCACTGGGGCATGCCTCTCGACGAGCGCGGGCGCATCAAGGTCGACGAGCACCTGCGCGTGGAGGGCCACCAGGACGTGTGGTCGCTCGGCGACTGCGCGCGCGTCCCGAACCAGGCGACGCCCGGCGCGTTCGACCCGCCCACGTCCCAGCACGCGCTCCGCCAGGCGCGGCGACTCGCGAAGAACCTGACCGGAGACCCGAAGCCGTATCGCTACCGCATGCTCGGCCAGGTGGCGACGCTCGGCCGGCACAAGGGCATCGCCGACGTCTTCGGCTTCCCGTTCCGCGGCTTCCTCGGCTGGTGGATCACGCGGACGTACCACCTGTACCAGCTGCCGCTGGTCTCGCGAAAGTTCCGCGTCCTGATCGACTGGACGGTCGGGCTGTTCTTCCCGCGCGACATCGCAGAGCTCGGGAAGCTGGGGCATCCCGAGCGCCTGGGCGATGGCTGACGACCTCGCGCGGGCGTTCACGTTCATGCGGCGGGCGGACATCCGCGGCGCCCACGAGCGGCCGTTCCGGTACGGCACCGCCGTGTTCACGCCGGAGCTGCCGCTCCGCCACGACTCCAACTACCTCGACGTCGACCGCCCGGTCAGCCCGGCGGCGCGGATCGATGATCCTGAGCCACGAGTGGGGCTCGCCCGCGGTCGCACAGCAGCTCCTGGACGCAAAAGAACCTCCTCGGCGACTGGGTCACGGTCCGCTGCTGCGCGGCCGTCGGCCGCTACGTGAAGCTCGCGCGCCGCAACGAGTAGCATCCCGCCCGTGGGACTACGCGAGTTGTGGGGCCGCCTGCTCGGCGACCGCGACCGGCTGGAGCGCGAGGACGATGCGATCCGCAACGCCGGCCCCGACGGGCCTGCCCCGCTCGAGGACTACGAAGGCGTCAAGGACGACGTCGAGGTCAAGGAACTGGACTTCGCCGGCGCGGAAGCGGCGGAGGAAGACGAGGAGGCGACCGATGGGCCTGCGTGAATGGTGGAAGCGCGTCAACGGCGACACGAACGAGCCCGAGGAGACCGGCCTCTCCGAGCAGTCGGAGGAGCGCTACGACACCTACCAGTCGGACAAGGCCGACCGGTACATGGAGCAGCGCGACCCCGGCGTCATCGGCATGGGCCAGGGCGACGACAAGGGCGGGTTCTAGCTCTCCAGCTTCTTCAGCGCCGGCTCGAGGCGCTGCCTGGTCTCCAGCACCGCCGCGTACAGGTCGCCGTGACGGTCGACCCGCGCCAGCACGGCGTCCATCGTGAACGCGGTCGGGTCGAGATCGGTCGTGACCTCGTCCCAGCGCAGCGGCGTCGACACCGGCGCGCCCGCGCGCGGGCGCACCGAGTAGACGGACGCGATCGTCTTGCCCTCGCCGTTCTGGTTCGCGTCGACGAGCACGCCGCGGCGCTTCG
Organism: Gaiellaceae bacterium; assembly: GCA_035764425.1. GTDB lineage: Bacteria > Actinomycetota > Thermoleophilia > Gaiellales > Gaiellaceae > JACVRM01. Next base: position 7,438 of record DASTZE010000082.1, on the reverse strand, counting down.
CCTTCGACCACTCGGTGGTGACCAGGCCGCGGTGCGTCCGAGCGAGCGCGCCGGCGACGATCTCCGCGAAGCGACGGGTGTCCGCGTACGTGTAGCGCCGCTCGACGGGCACGAGGACGTGGATGCCCTTCGAGCCGCTCGTCTTCGGAAAGCACTCGAGGCCGAGCGCGTCCATCACCTGCTTGATCAGCAAGGCGACCTCGACCGTTTCCGGGAAGCCGACGTCCTCTGACGGATCGAGGTCGAAAAGTACGAAGTCCGGGCGGTCGGGCCGGTCGATCCGCGAGTACCACGCGTTCAGGTCGATACAGCCCATGTTCACCATCCAGAGCAGCGACAGCTCGTCGTTCACGAGCGGCGCCTGGATCTCGCGCGTGCGCCGCGGAGCCTCCCGCGTCGTCGCCCTGACCGGCACCCGCCTGATCCACTCCGGCATGCCGCGCGGCGCGTCCTTCTGGAAGAAGAACTCGCCCTTCCAGCCGTCGGGGTAGCGCTTGAGCGTGAACGGGCGGTCGTGCAGGTGGGGCACGACGGTCGGTGCGATGGCGCGGTAGTACGCGAGCAGCTCGCCCTTGGTGATGCCCTCGTCGGGCCAGAAGACCTTGTCGACGTTCGAGAACTTGAGCAGCCGGCTGCCGCTGCGGATCTCCGTCTCGACGGGGATCTCCTGGCGGACGTCCCGCGCCGACTTGTCGTCGCGCAGCCCCTGGTAGACCGGCTGCCGCAGATGGTCGTCGTGCGTCCACTCGCTGAACGAGACCTCGCAGACGAGCGCCGGCTCGACCCAGATGACGTCGCCCCTGCGGACGCGCGGCATCTTGGGCGCGTCGGCGAACGGTGTGCCGGACCGTTCCAGCGGCCGCAGCTTTTCCAGCAGCCGCTCGATCTCGTCCTCCGTAAAGCCCGTGCCGACGTTGCCGACGTACTGGAGGTCACGCCCGCGGTAGACGCCCAGGATCAGCGCACCGAACCCGGCCGAGCGCCGGCCCTGGCCCTTCGTGTAGCCGCAGATCACGAACTCCTGGCGACCGTGCGTCTTGATCTTCTGCCAGTCGCGGGTGCGCTTGCCCGGCAGGTACCGGGAATCGGCCTTCTTGGCCATGATGCCCTCGAGCCGCTGCGCCTCGGCGGCACGGAAGAGCGCAGGGCCGTCGTCGAAGGCCTCCGAGAGCCGGACTGTGCGGTTGCGCTTGTCCAGCAGCGCCTCCAGGCGCTTGCGGCGCTCCGTGAGCGGCAGGTCGATCACCGGCTCACCCTCGATCTCGAGCACGTCGAACACGAAGTAGACGATGGGCGTGTCCGGCTTCCCCTGCTGCATGAGCGAGAAGCTCGACCGGCCGCGCTCGTCGAGTGCGCAGACCTCGCCGTCGAGCACGCAGTCCGGGGACCGCGTGGCCCGTGGGAGCGCGCTTGCGACCCCGCGAAAGCGCTCGGTCAGGTCATTCCCGCGGCGGCTCGCGAGCGTGGCGCCCTCGCCGGCGACGAGTCGCGCGAGCGCGCGGTAGCCGTCCCATTTGACCTCGAACAGCCACCCCGGCCCCGTGGGAATCCTGTCGGAGAGGGTGGCGAGCTCGGGCACGTACGCCGCGCGCTTTCCCCCACTCGAGGTCGTGTCGTCGCGCTTGCGGAGCAGTAGCCAGTTCTTCTCCTGGCCGTCGAGGTGGGCCGGGACGAGCGTCCACGTGCCCTCGAGCCGCCTGCCGTGCAGGCGGACGGTCAGGCCGCCGTCGGGCTTCTCCTCCACGAGGTCGTACGTGCCGTGATCCCAGACCTCGACGGTGCCTGCGCCGTACTCGCCCTTGGGGATCTCGCCCTCGAACGTCGCGTACTCGAGCGGGTGATCCTCGACGTGCACGGCGAGCGCCCGCGTGCCCGGCTCCAGGGGAATGCCTTTAGGCACTGCCCAGCTGGCCAGCGCCCCGCCCATCTCCAGGCGAAAGTCGTAGTGGAGCCGGCGCGCGTCGTGCCGCTGGACCACGAAAATCGGCCGCTTTCCAGCCTTTTTCTCGCCCGCAAACGGCTCCGGCGTCTTCGCCGGGTCGCGTTTCCGCCGGTACTCACGCAGGGACATGGCCGAGTTCTAGCCGTCCGGACAGGCCGCGGCGCAGGGGATAAGGCTGTGGATGGTGTGGAAAACGCCCTGCGAGCTCTTACGACCGGGCAACACTGGGTGCGAGCGATTCGGTGAAGACGCCGATCCTACGAAACCGCTCGCGCCGGTGCCGGCGCAACTGTTCGCCCGGGATGCCCTCGAGCTCGCCGAGCGCGGCCGAGAGCGACCGGCCGAGCAGGCGGGCGGCCGCATCGTGATCGGTGTGCGCGCCGCCACTCGGCTCGGCGACGATCCCGTCGATGACGCCGAGCTCGAGGCAGTGGCGGGCGTCGGGGCGCAGTGCCGCGGCCGCCTTCGGCCACTCCTTCGCGTCGCGCCAGAGGATCGCCGCGCAGCCCTCCGGCGAGATGACCGAGTAGAGGGCGTTCTCCTGCATGAGCACCCTGTCGGCGAGCGCGATCGCGATCGCGCCGCCCGAGCCGCCCTCGCCGATCACACAGCTCACGATCGGAACCTCGAGCCGCGCCATGACAGCCTGCGACGCCGCGATCGCGCCGCCCTGGCCGTGCTGCTCCGCGGCCATCCCGGGGTACGCGCCGGGCGTGTCGACGAGCGTGAGCAGCGGGAAGCCGTGCCGGCCCGCGAGCGTCATCGCTCGCATCGCCTTGCGGTAGCCCTCCGGGTAGGCCATGCCGAAGTTGCGGCGGGTGCGCTCGGCGATGTCGCGGCCCTTCTGCTGACCGAGCACCACCACCGTGCGCCCGTCGAAGCGGGCGAGCGCGGCGACGAGCGCCTGGTCATCGGCGCGGGCGCGGTCGCCGTGGATCTCGACGAAGTCCTCGAAGATCCGGCCGGCGTAGTCGAGGGCGTAGGGCCGCTCCTCGTGCCGTGCGAGCTGCACCAGGCGCGAGATCTCCTCCTCGCCGACCGCGTCCGAGCCGATCCGGTCGAGCTGACGCTGAAGCTTGGTGAGCTCGCCCGAGATGCGAGCGCCGCGCAGAAGCGGCAGCGAGCGCAGCTTGCTCAGGCGCTCACGAAGGCGGACTTCGTCCTCAGCGGCCATCGAAGAGCGTGAGCACGCGCGTGACGTAGTCGCGGAGCCCCGGGCGCGGGACGATCGCGTCAAGGTGGCCGAAGCGGTAGTTCGACTCGGCGAGCCCGAAGTCTTCGGGGAGCTTCTCGCGGGTCGTCTGCTGCACGACCCGTGGGCCGGTGAACGCCAGGAGCGCGCCCGGTTCCGCGACGGTGATGTCGCCCAGCGTCGCGAAGCTGGCGAGCACGCCCGCCGTCGTCGGATGCGCCATGACGGTCACCAGGGCGCCGCCGGCGTCGTGCAGGTCGGCGACCGCACAGACCGTCTTCGGCAGCTGCATGAGCGACAGGATCCCTTCCTGCATGCGCGCGCCTCCGGAGGCGGTGACCGCCACCAGCGGGACGCTTCGCTCCGCAGCGCTCTCGCAGGCGCGCGCGAACTTCTCACCGACGACACTGCCCATCGAGCCGCCCATGAAGCCGAAGTCCATGACGGCGAGCTGGCAGTCGCGGCCGCCGATCGCACCGGCGCCGATGACCATGGCGTCGCCAAGCCCGGTCGCGAGCTCCGCCTCGGCGATCCGCTCCGTGTACGGGCGCAGGTCGAAGAAGTCGAGCGGGTCCTTCGAGCGCAGCCCGGACGCCTCTTCGGTGAAGCTCCCCTCGTCGGCCAGCTGCTCGATGCGCGCCCGTGCGTGCACGGGGAAGTGGTGCCCGCACTGCGGGCAGACGCGCAGGGTGCGGTCCAGCTCGTCGTCGCGGTAGTGCGAGCCGCAGGAGGGGCACGTGTTCGCCGGGCGCTTGCCGTCCGCGTCGGGCCCGGGGTCGTGCCGGTGCTCGATCGAGACGTCGATCCGCTCGGCCACGAATGAAGTCTACGCGGGACTCACATGACGACCTCGTACACGTCCGACTGCTGGGTGGGCGCCATACCGGCGCGTTCGTAGAGCCGGACGGCACCCGTCAGGTTGTCCGCGTCGACGCCGAGCCCGACCCTCGGCCGGCCTCGGGCGCGCAGCTCGGCGAAGGAGTGCAGGAGGAGCGCCAGCGCCAGGCCGCGGCGCCGCCACGGACGGCGGACGGCGAGCACCTCCACCCAGCCGAGATCCGGATCGCCCTCGGACTGCGTGTGGCAGAGCGAGAAGCCGGCGATCTGGTCGCCGTCCCACGCGACGAACCACAGCGAGGGGTCCCAGTCGGGCCCAACCACGATCTGGCGCCACGCCGCGAACGGAATGGGCGCAGAGCCCCAGTGGTCCTCGAACGCCTCCTCGTCGGCCCCGTGCACGAGCTCCAGGTCACGGTCGGGGTCGAGCGGGCGCAGCTCGATCCCGTCCGGCCACACGGGTGCCGCCGGCGGGTCGTCGAGCGGCGCGACCATGCGGAAGAAGTGCCGCACGAGGCCGTAGCCCGCCCGCTGGTAGATGGCTGCCATCAGCGTGTCGGGCGCCGCACAGCTGGCGTGAATCTTCGTCCCCTGCCGCCCGAGCTCGCGCGCGCGGCCGTCGAGCACCGCGAACAGGTCCTCGCCGATCGCCTCCGAGCCGAGCGCGGGGTGGACGACCGTGCGGATCCAGATGATCGAGTGATCCTCGGTCGCATCGACCGCGGTGCCGAAGCCCGCGAAGCGCCCATCGGGCAGGACGGCCGCGCGGCGGTGGGCGGCGTCGAACGAGAACCACTGCTCGACCTCCGCCGGGCCCGTGCTGTTCTCGCCCCACATCGCCTGGCCATACGCGTTCAGGAGGTCGACCGCGGCAGGGATCTCGTCGGGACGGGGCACACGGATCTCGGTCATCCGCCGGCATCCTCTCCCATCACGCCGGTACGAGCCCGTCGAGCACGTCGGCGAGCCCTGCCAGATCGGGCAGCTCGCGATCGGGGGGCGGGTCCGGCGACTCGCCCAGGCGGTTGATCCAAACGGTGCGCAGGTCGAGGTCACGCGCCGGCGCGATGTCGTGGAAACGGCTCGCGGCGACGTGTACATGGCCCCCGCGCGACGCACCGGTGCGCGCGAAGAACTCCTCCCAGTGCAGGCGCGCGGGCTTGTACGACCGGATCTCCGAGGCCACGACGGTCTCGTCGAACTGCACGCCGAGGCGCGCCCTGGAGGCGGCGATGAAGTCCGCGTCGGTGTTGGAGAGGATGGCGAGGCGCCAGCCCCGCGACCGCGCCTCTGCGAGCGCGGCGGAAGCCTCGGGGAACGCCTCCCACGCGGGCAGCGAGCGGCCGAGCGCGTCCTCCTCGCCCGCCGGCACCTCACCGAGCTGCACGAGCACGGCGCGCATGATGTTGCGGTACGTCATGCCCGGCATCGCGGCCTCGACGTGCGGCTCGAGCTCGTGGTAGCGGTGCAGCAGCTCGTCTGCCTGCTGCTCACCCCAGAGCCGGGCCAACTCACGGCGGATGCCGCCGTTCCAATCGATCAGCGTCCCGTAGCAGTCAAACGTCGCCCACCGATCCACACGGCGAGCCTATTCATCGACGGAGGCCGCGGACGCATCGCGGCGCCCGGGCATTAGCCGTCGTACTTGGCGAACACGACGCAGGCGTTGTGCCCGCCGAAGCCGAACGAGTTGTTGATCCCGACGGGAACGTCCGCCTCGCGCGCCTCGTTCGGGATGTAGTCGAGGTCGCACTCCGGGTCCGGCTCCTCGTAGTTGATCGTCGGCGGCATCACGTCGCGGTTCACCGCGAGAATGGTGAAGATCGCCTCGATCGCACCGGCGGCGCCCAGGCAGTGGCCGGTCGCGCCCTTCGTCGACGAGACGCCGATCTTGCGGGCGTGCTCCTCGCCGAGCGCGAGCTTGATCACGCGCGTCTCGGCGGCGTCGCCGAGCGGCGTCGAGGTGCCGTGGGCGTTGATGTAGGCGACGGCGCCGGGGTCAACGCAGGCGTCCGCGAGCGCCATCGACATCGCACGCGCCGGGTTGGCGCCGGTCGGGTCGGGCTCGGTGACGTGCTTGGCGTCGGACGAGAGCCCGTAGCCGAGCACCTCGGCGTAGATCTTCGCGTCGCGCGCCTTCGCGTGCTCGAGCTCTTCGAGGACCACCACGCCGCCGGCCTCGCCCATGACGAAACCGTCCCGCCCCGCGTCAAACGGGCGGCTGGCCTTCTCGGGCGCGTCGTTGCGGCGCGAGAGCGCGCGCATCGCGCTGAAGCCGGCGATGCCGACCTTCGTGATCCCGGCCTCGGTGCCGCCGCAGAACATCGCGTCCGCCCGGCCGAGACGGATCGCGTCCATGCCGTCACCGATCGCCATGTTCGAGGCCGCACACGCCGTGCACTGGGACGAGAGCGGGCCGCGCGTGCCGAGCTCCATCGAGACCCAGGCCGCGCCCATGTTCGGGATGATCTGGGGGATCGAGAACGGGTTGACACGGTCGGGGCCGCGTTCGAGCAGCGCGTCGTAGCAGTCCTGGAAGGCCTTCAGCCCGCCGATCCCGGTGGCGATCGCGGCGCCGATTCGGTCGGCTTCCGGCTCCACCCTGAGGCCCGAATCGTCCTCGGCCTGCCGAGCGGCCGCGGTGATCATCTGGGCGAAGCGATCCATGCGCCGCGCCTGCTTGTGCTCGATCCAGTCGTTCGGGACGAAGTCCTTCAGCTCGCACGCGAAGTGCACCGCGTAGTCGCTCGCGTCGAAGCTCGTGATCGGCGCCGCGCCGCTCTTACCGGCGATCAGGTTGGCCCAGCTGGTCTCGATGTCGTTCCCGAGCGGCGTCACGCCGCCGAGGCCGGTCACCACGACCCGTCTTCTTCCGTTCATGCTCATTGCGATCTCCCTACATGCCCAGGCCACCATCGACCAGCAGGACTTCGCCGGTGATGAAGGCAGCCTCGTCCGAGGCGAGGAAGCGTACCGCGCCCGCGACATCCTGCGGATCGCCGAGCCGGCCGAGTGGGGTGTTGTCGAGCATCGCCTGCTTGAGCTCGTCGGGGAGCACATCCGTGAGCCGGGTCGAGATGTAGCCGGGTGCGATCACGTTGGCGCGCACGTTGCGGGAGCCGAGCTCGCGCGCAAGCGCCTTGGTGAACCCGATGATCCCGGCCTTCGCGGCGGAGTAGTTCGTCTGCCCGGGGTTGCCGTGGACGCCGACGATGCTGGAGATGTTCACGATCGCGCCCGAGCGCCTTCGCATCATTCCGCGCGCTGCCGCGCGGCACGTGTGGAAGACGCCGCCCAGGTTCGTGTCGATGACCTCGCGCCAGTCCTCGTCCGGCATACGCGCGATCAGACCGTCGCGGGTGAGGCCGGCGTTGTTGACGAGCACGTCCAGGTCGCCGGCCTCCTCGACGAGCCTCTTCGCCTCCTCCGGGTCCGAGAGGTCGGCCTGCACCGCCCGGCCGCCGATC
>DASTZE010000081.1:0-19530 GCA_035764425.1 Gaiellaceae bacterium | reverse complement strand
TCCATGGTAAGGAGGGGGTCGACGGTTCGAGTCCGTCAGAGGGCTTGAAGAGAAGTGCCTGCAAAACGGCATGTGTTGTTGCCTGCCTGGACGGCGGATCGGCTGCGAAGGGAACGTTGAGGGAACATTTCCTGACCCCTTCTGTGTTCGGGAGGGACTCGCCTTCGGACGCACTTTCCGCTCTTTTCCAGGGCTTTACCTGAAAGAGCCGCGCCGCGGCTTTGCCCGTAAGTACCCGCGCGTGCCCGGATGCGGACGCGCGGATCACCCTGGCCGGCGCAGCACTCATATTCATACGCCGGCCCCCTCCTCGAAGACACCCGACGACAAAGCGCAGGGTGTCATGGCATGTTCGTTTCGCTGGGAGAGCCGGTCTTCATCGACATCAGATTCGGCTCGCAACCCAGCGCCCGCGTGTGGCGCCTTACGACGCGAAGCTCGAAACGATCCACCGTCAGCGTCCGTAGCACCGAGACGCCGCTCGCTTCGGCGACCGTGTTACTTGCGGACGCCGGTGGTGGCGATCACGCGCTTGTCGTACTTGAACCGGAGGGCACCGACGGTCTTGCCCACACCGCGACCGACCACGCACATGGGCGCGGCGTTGTCGACCGTGATGCTCTCGTAGACGCCGGGCCGGAGGAGGGCACCCCACTGCCTCCGCGCCCGTCCCTGGAGGAGCCCGGATCGGAGCGAGTAGGTGTCGATCCGGTGCATCGCGAAGCAGCTGAGCACCTGGCTGGAAGGGAGCGCCAGTCCGTAGATGCCATCCCGCTCGGGCTTGAGCGCGTAGCGGCTGTGGATGCTTGCTCCGTAGTCGGTGCGATGCGTGAGGTTGTTGTGCGTCATGGCGTACCGGATCGAGTTCTCGGCCAGGTTCGTCATCCGGGCTCGCGCGGCCGCGCTGAGCCGCTGCGTGTATCCGTCCGAGTTGGTGAGCGCTCGCAGTGGCGGCGCTGCCTTGTAGCCGCCGAAGTTGACGTGCGCGAGCTTCCAGCTGCCGGTGCCCTTCCGTTCGACGGCGACCACGTACCAGGGGTGCTCACCGCTGTCGGGGTTCGTGGTGCGCACCTGTCCGAAGAAGAAGGACTGACCGGAAGTCTTCGGGATCTGGGGAACCACCAGGTCCGAGGGATGGGGGTTCTTTCGCGGCTCGCATCCACAGCGGACGGCGTTGATGTACGCGTCGTCTTGCTGCCTCGCGAATGCCGACTCGCCTCGGTTGATCACGCTCGCTCCATCGATGCGAGTGCGCGCTCGCGCTGCGACCAGAGGCGGTTCGCAATCGAGCGCGCGGCGGCTGGCGACAGAGCAACGGCCAAGCTTGCGCTCGACGGCTTCCTCGTCGTCGGCTCAGCCGAGCTTCCGTTTGAGTTTCCATTGGAGCTTCCATTCGACTGGCCGCATCCCGCTGCGCCGAGCATGAGTAGTACCGAGGCGATCGCCAGCGCGGCCGCACCACGTCGGGCGAGCAAGTCGGCTCGAATGTGCATGCCGCAAGCTTCGGCAGTTGCGACAGGTTTCTTAACGCATAACAGAACGACGCCGCTCGAGAGGTTTGCTGCCCATCTGCTGCCCCGATCGACCCCTTCTTACCATGCAGGTGAGGAGGGGGTTTATTCATGCGGTTTCCGCAGTGCGATGCGGGTTTGCGTGTTTCGGTGGTAGCCGCGCTTCGCCGCGCTTCGCGTTTGCGTGCGACTTTGGTGCGATCCGGGGCCAACGCCAGAAGCCGAGCGGCGTTCAGGACAGGGGAATGCTCTTGCCATCGCCGTCGCTCTCGGAACCCGTTGGCAGGACGACGCCGGCCTGGGCCGAGGGGTGACGTGCCCAGGCCGGCATCGACGCGCTACCGAGTGAGCGGATGCGTGCCCCAGTCCTTGAGCCCTGCGCCCAGCCCTGCCTGGGTGACCTGGTAGAGGCCCGTCTGTCTCGGCCCGAAGGGTGATGCGGCTCGGGTGGTATCAATCGCACGGTGTCCGCCGGAGGGTGCCCGGTCGAAGCGGCGCGACCTGCTACTGAGAACTAACCGGCGAGCGCGGGTTCGGCTCGAGCAGGCTCTGGTGCTCGACGATGCGGCGGGCCACCTCGGCGAGCCGGAGATTGCGCTCGCGTGCAGTCCACTGGAGCCGGCGGAACGCATCCTGCTCCGAGAGCTGGAGCGCTGACATCAGCAGGCCCTTGGCGCGTTCCACGAGCTTACGGTCCTCGAGCGCCTGCTGCGCTCTTCCAACCTCGGCCTCGAGCGCCTCGAACTCGGCCTGTCGGGCAGCCGCCAGCTCGATCGCCGCCTGCAGTTCACGGGCATCGATCGGTTTGGTGAGGTAAGCGCTGACGCCGCTCGCGATCGAACGCTCGACAAGGCTGTGGTCGTCGACCCCGGTGATCACGACGACCGGCCGCCGGAGCCCTTCGTCGGCGAGGCGAGCGGCGGCACCCAGGCCGTCGAGGTTGGGCATCTCGATGTCGAAGAGGTAGACGTCGGCAGGGTCCTCACGTGCCAGCACGACGGCCCGCTCCCCGTCGCTCACCGGGCCGAGTGGCTCGTGGCCGAGCGTCCGGAGTCGCTCGACGAGACCGAGTGCGATGACCGGGTCGTCTTCGGCGACGAGAACTCTCATCGCGCTTGGTCGGGAAGGACGACTCCGGCGTGGGTGCCGCCTCCCGGTAGCGCGGCCAGCTCGAAGCGGCCGCCAAGGGCTTGCTCGACCACCTGCCGGACGAGCCGGAGCCCGAGCCCGGCTCCATCGCCGTCAGGGCCCGGGCCGCGATCGTCGACGTCGAGTCGGAGGCGGTCTCCGCCCTGAAGGCGCACTTCAATCGGCGGCTCACCATGCTGGAACGCATTGGTGATCAGCTCGTTGGCGACGATTCCGAGCTTTTGCGCAGTAGATGCATCGAGGGAGGCGGCGTCGGTCCGGATCGCGACCGGAACGGGAGCGCCCTCGGCAATTCCTTCGAGCAAGGCGCGAGCATCGACTCGGTCTTCGCCGTTGGTGAGCAGCCGATGGATCGTTGCGACCGAGCGGATGCGGGCGGCCGTGTCGTCGAAGGCCCGAGCGTCTCCATCTTCAGGACGGCCGAGGAGCAGCAGGTCGGCGACGGTCTGGAGGTTGTTCTTGATCCGGTGATTGGCCTCTGCCGCGAGTGCGTGCTCGAGCTCGGCGCGTGCGGCCGCCCTTCTGTGTGCGGCCGTCTCGCGGCGGATCGTTCGGGCGAGGACGAGCGTGGCTCCCGCGACGGCCGCGACGACGGCGAGCCGCATCGCGGTCGCGCCAACCGGGAGCGGCACGAGTGCGACAGCCAGAGCACAAGTCGTTCCAGTCACCGTCAACCAGAACCCGCGGCGCCAGCCGCTCTGCACGACGGCAATGAATGGGACGGTGAGGAAGAGGAGGAGCGCGAAGTTCGGTCCGCCCGTAAAGACGAGCGTTGCGACGAACCCGACCAGCGCGCCCGACCATAGGTCGACCAGGAGGCGGCCCCGGCGATCCTCCAACCACCGGCGCCAAGGCACGAACATCGCGGCTGCATTGCAGGTGGCCGCGGCGACCGTCAGACCGACCACAAGCCAACGCTGTCTCGACCCGATGTCGAAGGCAAGGCCGCTCAGCACGGCGGCGATCCCAAGCCAGCCGAGCCAGAACCCGAGCTCGAGCGCTCGGGCGCGGAAGGCAAGGTCGACCTCTGGATCGGTGACCTCAACAACCGGTGACTGCCGAGCCACCGTCGATTCGAATGCCGAGGCGGTCGCGAGCTCCGCGTCCATCACTGCGCTCAAAGCACTCCCACGGGAAGCGCGAACGACGACACAGAGAGATTTAGTCCCGATGGTCGGCGGTCCCTTCGCACCGCTTCCGGTTACGACCCGAATTTACGCCGGGGTTTGGCGTCCGACTGCGCCTTAATCAAACCGCAACATTACGCAAGCATTTTTACTCGCGCGTGGAAGATAGGCGGGCCGCGCGCGCGAGCTCTGGACCGAGAATCTCGCCGCTCAGGTCGGTCGCTCCTGCTAGGTTGGCCGTGCGGCGTTCGTGACGACGCCGCCCGAGGCCAAGGTCGCCTCTTTCCCCGCCGAGCTGAACGAGCTCGTGCGACTCAGAGGGAGAGGCGACGACGAAACCGTCCGACATCTCGCTCCGGCCGCAACGCGGGGGTGTCCCGCGGGAGCGGTCATCGCTCTCGCAGCTCCGAGCGAGAGGAGAGCCAGATGTCGGAAACCGAGAACGCAGGCGCAAGCCTCCTGCCGGTCAGCTTCGCGATCGGAGTTGCGGTGCTTTTCGTCGGCCTCGTCGTCAACCTGCAGGTGGTCGCGCCGATCGGCGCCGCGATCGCTCTGGTCGCCGGCCTCGCGTGGGTGCGCGGCTCCAGCAGGAAACGCCGTCCGGCCACGGCTCTTCCTTCCGCCAGGGTTGAAGAGACGGGCGCAGAGCGTTTTCCGCGCAGCCGAATGCTCGAGCGCGCGACGCTCGGCCTCGGCGGTCTCGTCGCCCTCGGCGCGGTCTTGCCGGCGGTCGGGGCTGCCGTGCTGCCGGCCTTCTTGAACCAGCGGCGGAAGGCGGTCGACCTCGGCCCGCTCAGCAACTTCCTCGAGGGCCAGTTCGTGCTTGCCACCTTCCTCTCCGACCCGGCGATGGGCGAGATCTCACGCCGGACCGCCTACGTCCGCAACAACGGCCTGCTGGGCAAGCAACCGAGTTTCACGATCATGTCGAGCCGCTGCACGCACGTCGGCTGTCCGACGCAGCCGAACGGGCCTGTGTTCGGCCAGAAGCGCTGGGCTCTGAAGACGGCAGACGGCGAGGTCGGACTCGTTCCGACCACTCCCGCCGCCGGCTTCGGCTGCCCGTGCCACGGGAGCGAGTTCGACACCGAGGGCAACCGCACGGCCGGCCCCGCCCCGCGCGCTCTCGACCGCTATCAGTTCTCGATCCGCCGCGGCCACCTCTGGCTCGGCGACATCTACAGCGTCAGCCGCGTCCAGGGCGCAGGCGCGCAGGCGCGGATCCACAGCTTCAAGCGCCTGGGCGACGGCGAGCCAGCCACGGGTCCCGAGTCGCTCCTCTACCCGGCCGACCCGATCTCATGAGCGTCTACGAGCTCGACATCAGCTGGGCGGCGACGGCGAGCGAGCGGCGGCGCCTCCAGTGGGAGCTGCTGGCCTGCGAGAAGGTGCTCGGCGTCTTCCTGACGGCGCGCGAGGAGAGTGTCGCGATTCTCTTCGCCGGCGACCGCCTCGGTTTCAGGACCTGGGCGAACGCGCTCGAGCCCGAACCACACGAGGTGCTCTCGTGAGTCTCCGGAGACCATCGCTTCCGCTGCTCTTCGCCTCGGCGGCGCTTGTGCTCGTCCCCTGGATCGGTTTGCTCGCCGTCTCTCTGCCGTGCCACTACGCCGCGCGGCACTGGGGGATCGCCTGGGCCGGGTTCGACGCGGGCCTCGCGCTGGCCCTCAGCCTGACGGCGTACTCGGCTCTTAGGCGAGCGCCGTGGCTCGACCGCGCCGCGGTCGCGGCAGGAACCCTGCTCATCGCCGACGCCTGGTTCGACGTCATCACGTCGCGCGGCGCCGCCGCCATCGCGTTGGCGATGACCGAGGCGCTCGCGATCGAGCTGCCCCTCGCCTTGCTTTGCCTCTGGGTCGCGCAGACATCGCGACCGCGCCAACCCCTCACGACTGCAGACCCCAACCAACAAGGAGCGTTGCAATGAAACGGCTTTCCTCTCGGCTGTTCGCCCTCGGCTTCGCGATCGGCGCGCTGGCTGCAGCCGCAGTCCTGGCAACCGCCGCCTATGCCCGAACCTCGAGTGCCGGTCCCCAGATCCGGCAGGAGCAGTCTGGCCAACCGGTGATCGACTGGAACCAGGTTCTGCTCTCGATCGTGAACACACCGGGCGCCCAGCCCCCGAATATCCAGCCGACTCGCAACTTCGCCATCCTGCACGCGGCGATCTACGACGCGGTCAATGCGATCGACCGCACGCACGAGCCGTACCTCATCTCCGTGCGTGCGCCGCGATCGGCCTCCGAGACGGCTGCCGCCGACGCGGCCGCACACACGGCTCTCGTCGGGCTCTATCCGCAGCAGCAAAGCATCCTCGACGGCGACTACGCCGCCGAGCTTGCGCAAGTGCCAGACGGCCCGGCCAAGGACAAGGGCATCCAGCTCGGCGAGCGGGTCGCGGGCGAGCTACTCGCGATCCGCGCGAACGACGGCTCGAACTTGGCCGCACCACCGTTTGTCGCCGGCACGAACCCCGGCGACTACCGGTCCACGCCGCCGAACTTCCCCGCGCCGGTCTTCACCACCTGGGGACAGGTCACGCCGTTCGTCCTCGACCGCGGCGACCAGTTCCGCCCGGGACCGCCGCCCCCGTTGACGAGCGACGCCTACGCCGCGGCGATCAACGAGGTGCAGAGCCTCGGCTCGGCGACCAGCACGACCCGGACGGCCGAGCAGACCGAGATCGGCCGGTTCTGGAACCCGCCGATCCAGAACTTCTGGAACCAGATCGCCCAGTCGGTCGCGCTCGAGCACCACAACGACCTGCCGACGACGGCGCGGCTGTTCGCCGCGCTCAACCTCAGCTTCGCCGACTCGGCGATCGCTTTTTACGACGCCAAGTACGCGTACGGGCTCTGGCGCCCCGTGACGGCGATCCGGCTGGCCGACACCGACGGCAACCCGAACACGGTCGCCGATCCGAACTGGCTGCCACTGGCGGGGACGACGCCCGCCGATCCGTCTTACCCGGGCGCACACAGCACGATCAGCGCCGCCGGCGCCGGCGTGCTCGCCGCCTTCTACGGGAACAACGACTCGTTCTCGGTCACCTCACCGGCATTGCCCGGCGTGACCCGCTCGTTCACGAGCTTCAGCGACGCGGCCCAGGAAGCAGGGCTCAGTCGCATCTTCGCGGGCGTCCATACCCGTCTCGACCACCTGGCCGGCCTCGCGCTCGGTCACGACGTCGCCGGCTTCGTCCTCCAGCACGCACTTCTCCCCGCCCACGACTCGTCGGGCAACTAGCCAATCACGAGAAAGGAAGAACTCATGAACGCACGACGCTTCGTCTTCGGACTCGCGGCACTGGTCGCGCTGGCCGCTTCGATCACCTTCTCGGGGATCGCGAGCTCGGCCGACAGCCAGGGGATCGCCGGCCGCTCGTACGTCCAGACCAACCTCGTCTCCGACATCCCAGGTCTGGCCGCGCACACGGATGCGAACCTGAAGAACCCCTGGGGCACGTCGGTCGGCCCGGGCAGCCCGATCTGGGTCTCGGACAACCACGCCGGAGTGACCACGCTCTACGACGGCGCCGGCAATCCCCAGCCCCTCTCGGTCGCGATCCCGGCTCCGCCGTCGGCCGGCGACGGCGCCGTGGGCGCGCCCACCGGCCAGGTGTTCAACACCTTCGACCCGGCCTCGTCCGACTTCGTGATCTCGGAGCACGGCAAGTCCGGCCCTGCCTTCTTCCTGTTCGCGACCGAGGACGGAACCATCGCCGGCTGGAACCCGAACATCGACCGAGCCCACGCGGTCATCGCGGTCGACAGGTCGACAGCGACAGACAGCGCGGGCGACGTCGGCGCGAACTACAAGGGCCTGGCGTTGGTGAGCACGCCGAGCGGCAAGTTCCTCTACGCGACCAGCTTTCGCTTCGGGACGGTCGACGTCTTCGACAGCCACTTCAACCTGGTCAACAGCTTCACGGATCCGACCGTTCCGGCCGGGTTTGCACCCTTCGGCATCCACAACATCGGCGGCAAGCTCTACGTCACCTTCGCCAAGCAAGGCCCCGGCAAGGACGACGACGCCGCTCAGCCCGGCAACGGGTTCGTGGACGTCTTCGCTCCGAACGGTGATCTGCTCCAGCGGCTCGTCAGCCGCGGCAAGCTCGACTCGCCCTGGGCCGTGACGCTGGCCCCGTCGACCTTCGGCGCCTTCGGCGGCGACATCCTGGTCGGCAACTTCGGCAACGGCCGGATCCACGCCTACGACCAGACGAGTGGCGAGCTCGAAGGCACCCTCAGTCGCCCCGCCGGCGGCCCGGTCGCGATCGACGGTCTCTGGGGGCTGCGCTTCGCCCCGGCGACGCCGGGTGCAGGACCGAACACCTTGTTCTTCACCGCCGGCCTCAACCACGAAGCCGACGGGCTCTTCGGAACGCTCGTCCCCAACTAGGAGGAATCGATGAAGCACTGGACAAAGCTCGCAGCCGCCGTGATCTCAGCGGCGGCGCTCGCCGCGATCGTCGCCACGTATGCGTTGGCGCAGGGCACGGCGACACCAGGAACGACCGTCAAGGTCACCAAGTCGCGACTCGGCCGGATCCTGGTCGACAGCAGGGGAATCACGTTGTACGACTTCGTCGCCGACAAGCGCGGCCGGAGCTCGTGCTATGGCTCTTGCGCGACCTACTGGCCACCGCTCCTCACGAAAGGGAAGCCGCATGCCGGCACCGGCGTGCGCGCGGCGCTCCTCGGGACGACCAAGCGCAAGGACGGCAAGCTCGAAGTCACCTACAACCACCACCCGCTCTACTACTTCATCGGCGACCGGAAGCCCGGCCAGACGACTGGGCAGGGCCTGAATCAGTTCGGCGCTCCCTGGTGGGCGCTCTCACCGGCCGGGAGGGAAATCCACTAGTGACGTCGCCGCGGACACGGACCTGCCTGCACCCCGCTGCCGGTGCAGAGGTCGTCATTTGGCCCGCGGCGGTCGCCGCCGAACCTCTCCGGCGGCGAAGCGAGCGGGAGCGGATGCTCTTCCTCCGGCGTCCCTCCCGCTTGCTCCAATCTCCTCGCCCCACGGGTACCGGCCTGCGCAGCTCCTCGCCGGAAACGATCGACCTTCCTCCGGCCTGTGAGTAGCCGACGCCTGCTGCTGATCACGATCGGGCTCGTCCTGGTCGTTCTCGCCCTCATCGGCTGGGCCGTCGAGGCCCTCCTGCTTCCCCGGCGAGGGCTGGGCGCGCTGAACACGCGCCTCAACTCCGATCGCAACCGAGCACGTTCCCTGAGGGGAGACTGAAATGGCTAGAGCAGTAACGAAGAGAACCGAAGACAAGAAGGGCTCCGAGGCTCTACGCGAGCTCTTCCTTCACGCAGCGCGTGTCCAGCTCGCCACCGTGACTTCGATCAGCAAGTTCGTCGCCGGGTGGGCGGAATCTGCTGACCGGTACACACATGCCGTCAGCAACGAGCTCCTCAGCCGAGCCCACGGCGAGACGGGGTCGCAC
This sequence comes from Gaiellaceae bacterium, assembly GCA_035764425.1. Taxonomy (GTDB): domain Bacteria; phylum Actinomycetota; class Thermoleophilia; order Gaiellales; family Gaiellaceae; genus JACVRM01. Next base: position 10,285 of record DASTZE010000081.1, on the reverse strand, counting down.
GAGTTGGTCGACCGCCTGGCAACGGCCAGCAGTGCGCATTTGCGCGAAGTGACCGCGCTGCCAACCGAGGTCGTCAGCCACTTCAACGACGAGCTCGGCAGACGAGAAGACGCTGACCGCGCGAGCGGAAAGCGGCGCGTCGGAAGGCCCGCGCGGCCCAACTCGCGCCGTCCCGTGGCGCGGTGATCATCGGCGGCGAGCTGAAGGCCGACTGATGCAGCAGGCGCCCGGGCGCGTTCTCCTCACCGGGGCCACCGGCTACGTCGGGGGCCGGCTTCTACGGAAGCTCGAGGCGTCCGGGCGACCCGTGCGCTGCATGGTGCGTAGACCCGAGACCCTGTCGGGACGAGCGGCCGAGCAAACGGAGGTCGTCTACGGAGACGTGCTCGAGCCAGATTCTCTGGACGAGGCGCTCGCGGGTGTCACCACCGCCTACTACCTCGTTCACTCCATGGCGGCCTCGGGGCCGTTCGCCCGTGCAGATCGTCGCGGCGCGGAGAACTTCGCGGACGCCGCACGTAGGAGCGGCGTGAGCAGGATCATCTACCTGGGCGGCCTCGGCGCAGAGCACGATGTCTCCACTCACCTGGAGAGCCGTCACGAGGTCGGACGGATCCTGCGCGAGTCGGGCGTCCAGACGATCGAGTTTCGCGCCTCGATCATCATCGGGTCGGGAAGCGCCTCCTTCGAGATCGTGCGGTCGCTCGTGGACCGCTCGCCCGTCCTCCTGATTCCGCGCTGGGTCGTCTCACGCACCCAGCCGATCGCTATCGAGGACGTCCTCGCGTACCTGCTCGCCGCTCTCGAACTCGGGTTCGAGGAGAGCAGGCTCTTCGAGATCGGCGGCCCCGACCGCGTCACGTACGCCGATCTCATGCGGGAGTACGCGCGTCAGGTTGGCCTCCGGCGCGCCGTTATTCGCGTCCCACTCGCGACACCGCGCATCTCCGGGCTCTGGTTGAGCGTCCTGACGCCGGTGTACGCGAGCATCGGCCGGCAGCTCATCGAGAGCCTACGCGACGACACGCTGGTCGGCGACGGAGCGGCCCGGGACGCATTTGCGATCCGCCCGAGAGGCTTCCGCGAGGCGATCGAGCGTGCGCTCGCGAACGAGGACAAGGAGTTCGCCGAGACCCGTTGGTCGGATGCGCTGTCGGCACATTCCGGGCGAAACTGGGGCGGCGTGACGTTCGGCCAGCGGCTCGTCGCATCGCGCACGATCAGCGTCGCGGCGTCGCCGGAGCAGGCGTTCGCGCCGATCCAGCGGATCGGCGGCGAGACCGGCTGGTACTACGGAAACGCATTCTGGCGTTTGCGCGGCCTACTGGATCAGATCGTCGGCGGCGTCGGTCTTCGCCGCGGGCGCCGTGATCCCGTTCGGTTGGCGGTGGGAGACACGCTCGACTTCTGGCGCGTGGAGGCCTTCGAGCAGAATCGGCTTCTGCGGCTCTCAGCAGAGATGAAGACCCCGGGGCGGATCTGGCTGCAGTTCGAAGTCGACGGCGACCAGTCCGGAACGACGCTGCGCGAGACAGCGATCTTCGATCCCCACGGCCTCGCGGGACTCGCGTACTGGTACGCGCTCTACCCGATCCACTACCTGATCTTCGAGGGGATGGTGCGCGGCATCCGACAAGCTGCGATCGCGAGCGGAAGAAGCCCGGTCGCCCGCGCTGCATGAGGCGGGCCTCGATCCGGTCACAGCCAACTGTAACGACCGTGCCCCGTAGGAGACCGAATTTGATCGCGCGGACTGGGCGGTGCGAGTGGATAACGCCGACGAACATCGGGATCGTCTCCAGATTCGGCTGTTCGGGCCGCTTGCGATCGAGGCTGCCCGGACGCTGGGCCCGCGGGACCTGGGCGGCACCCGCCCGAAGCAGGTTCTCGAGATCCTGCTGACCGCACGCGGGCACCGCGTGCCGACCGATCGTCTCGCCGACCTCCTTTGGGGAGAGCAGTTGCCACAAAACGCCGCCGGCTCGCTCCAGACATTCGTCTCCGTCCTCCGCCGCCACCTCGCTTCGGACCGCGAGCGCGCACGTGAGCTCGTGGTCACCGAGGCAGAGGCGTATCGCTTCGCGACCGATCTCGTCGACCTCGACCTCGACCGGTTCGACCAGCTGCTCGAGCGCTCCGCTCACGAGCCGACGCGGTCGGCCCGGCGCTCGCTCGAGGAGGCGCTGGGGCTAGTACGCGGCGAGGTGCTCGAGGACGAGCCGTACGCCGACTGGGCGCAGGGCTTGCGACGCACCTACCAGGGCCGGGTGCTCGGTGCGAGCCTGGAGGCGGCCGAGGCCGCGCTCGCCGAGCTCGACTATGCGGGCGCGCTTGGGCATACGGAGGCCGCCGTCGCGCTCGATCGATTCAGCGAGCGCGCTCACCGCAGCGCGATGCTCGCGCTCTACGCGCTTGGGCGCCAGTACGACGCGCTCGAGACCTACCGCAGGTTCCGGACACGGCTCGACGACGAGCTCGGCCTCGATCCCAGCACCGAGACGCGCGCGCTCGAGTCGGCGATCCTCCGGCAGGAGGACCTCCACTCACTCCTGCCGCGCCCGATCCAGCGCGCGCGGGAAGACCCGGGCGAGCGTTCCGTCCGGCTGCTCGGCCGGACGAGCGAGCTCGAGGTACTCGACCGCGGCGTGCGGCGCGCGCTCGACGGTTCGTTCGGCTTGCTGATGATCGAGGGAGCGGCGGGGCTGGGAAAGACGCGGATCCTCGACGAGCTCGCCACGAGCCTCGTCGGTGTCAAGGTCGGCCGCGCGAGCTGCTCCGAATTGGAGAGTCACCTTCCGTACGTGCCGCTCGCGGCCGCGCTTCGCGACGCTCTGAGGCGAGCCGAGCTCGACGATCAGCGCCTGCCGGCGCTGCGTCAGATCTTGCCTGAACTCCGTGCCGACGAACCGGCCGAGGACATCGCCGAGGTCGACGCGCTGGAGGCGCTCGTCGAGCTGATCGCGGAGCAGGCGCCGTTGGCGCTCTTCCTGGACGACCTTCAGTGGGCAGATTCGCACACCGTGGCGGCGCTCAGTTACCTTCGGCGCCGCTGCACCGAGATCTCGGTCGTGGTCGTCACGGCCGTGGCGAGCGAGCACGCTCCGGCGGATCACGCGGTCCGCCGGCTGATGCCGACAACGGTCGTTCGGCTGGAGGAGCTCACCGCCGGCGACCTCGCGCCGCTTGGGATCCCGAAGCTCCACGAGTCGACCGGCGGGAATCCTCGGCTTGTGACAGGGGCGATCTCGGCCCAGGCTCGCGGCGAGCTGTCGGTCGCGCTCGCCGAGGCGCTCCTAGCGCAGTGCCGCGCCGAGGGCGCCGAGGCGTATCGCGTCTTGCTCGCGGCCTCCGTGCTCGAGCAGCCGTTCGAGCCGGAGTCGCTCGCGACGCTGCTTCGTGTCGACGAGGTCGAGCTGATCGAGGAGCTGGAGCGGTTGTGCGCACGTCGGATCCTTCGGATCGACGGCCTCCGCTTCCGCTTCCGCTACCAGCTGGTGGGCGAGGTGCTGCTCGCGAGTCTCTCCCCGGCGCGGCAGCGCCTGCTGCGCGAGCGCCTGCACCAGCCCGACGCCGAAAGGGTGGTCGAACATGCAAGCTGAACGCGACCGGCTGTTCGAGCGCCTGTTCGAGGAGTCAAACGACTCGGCCTATCTGATGGACCCGATCGCGGGCCGGATCCTCGACGCCAACCGTGCCGGCTGCAACATGCTCGAATACACCCGCGAGGAGCTGCTCGCCACACCCGTTTCGGCGATCCACCCGGCAGAGCATGCGCAGATGCGCGAGTTCGTCGATCGTGTTCTCCGCGAACGGAGGGGCTCGACGATCAAGCTCACCTGCCGGACGAAAACGGGCGTCTACCTCCCGACGGAGATGATGTTCCACGCCTTCGAGAGCAGCGGCCACCTCTACGTCCTCGGGCTGGTGCAAGACCGGAGCGAGCATCGCGTGCGCCCCCGCGAAGACTGAGGCGCTACACAGGTCTCACACAGCCCCGAGCGCGAGGCTTCTCGACATGGCACGAACCTTGCCGCCAACGCTTCGTGTCGCTCGGCTACGAGTTACGCGAGGCGGCCTCCCTCACGATCTCTCAGATCGACGTCCACCAGCTCGAACGGCTGTTCGGGCGCGGCTGCCCGCCTGCGACCGCGGTTCGCATCGCTGAGTGATTTACCGTCCGCCAAATGCGGGTGGATCGGCCAACGTGCAACCCGCTCAGGTCGCGCTCAGCTGGTGCTCAGGACCGCTCCATACGGTCGGCGCCTTGCATGTCAGCGCCGAAAGGAGAAGGAACGTGAGACTGTTGTCCAAGCGGCGGCTGCTGGTCGCCGCCACACTCGTGTTCGTCGCCGTCGCAGCGGCGATGGGCGGTCAGGCCCTCGCGGGCGGGAAGGACGCGCCGGGGGCGGCCAAGGGACTGGGCCAGCTGAGCGGCCTCCTCCCGCGCGACCATTTGACCACGGAGAGCGCGATCCAGGTGGACCTGAGCAAGGAGACGGTGCGCCTGCCGCTCTACAAGGGCATCGCCTACAAGGGCACGCCGCAGCAGGAAACGGTGTGGTACGTGCTGCTCGACGCGTCCGACGTCGGTCTGGCGCACGACCTGGGCGTCAACTACGCGCCCAAACTCGCGAACATCGCGATCGGCGATCCGGAGGCGGTGCAGACGGTGACGCTCGAGTCGCCGACGCCCGACCAGAACAAGTTTGGTCAGGCGGTCGTCGACTTCCAGGGCGCGCCCGACTTCAGCCCCACTCGAATCGCGACGCCCGGCCCGAACGGGTTCCCGCTGGCGAACTTCCAGCCAGGCGCTGTGGCCGGCCCCGGTTACAGCCCCTTCATCAAGATCGCCGGCTCGGACGTCGTCTACAACGCGCCGATCGTCGCCACCGGCGACGGGCCCTTCGACGTCGTCCACCACACGAACACCGGCGACCGCGTCCTCGGCGTCCACCTTGCGGGGCCGCAGCCGCAGGGCCAGTACGAGGACAACTGGGTGGACATCCTCTTCGTCAAGGGCTTCGACGCCGGCCAGCCGATCCTCTACCTCTCGACCGACGCCGGCCAGCCGCTGACCTCGGTGCTCGAGCGCTCCACCTACGTGCCCGCGCTCGACAAGGCGGCCTACAACGGCGGCGACGACTTCCTCGGCTCCGCCCGTGAGCGCCTCTTCGGGTTCGTCAACGGCCAGACCGGCCCCGACAACCCGAACGCGCAGGGCTTCGTCAACCTCGTCAAGGACGGCCACGCCTCCGAGGACGCAAGCGCGGGCAACACGGCGCTGATCGACGCGCTCCGAAACGGCGGCGATCTCCTCAACGTCTTCGGAGACTTCCCGACCCTGAGCGACCCGCGCCACGCCGATGCCTACAGCCCGCTCTGGGATGCACAGCTCGGCCTCTGGACGGACAAGGCCGTCAGGGAAGGCCTCAACATACGCCAGATCGACGAGAACCAGGTCTTCAACCTCGCCGCAAGCAGGCCCGACCTGATCACCGGCATCAACCCGGCGACCGGCCAACCAGCGCCCTACGGAGCGACCGGCGTCGACATCAACTGCGCGGTGATCGGCTTCACCGCCAAGGCACCGACGGCGAACCTCGCCGCCCCGCTAGCGAACTCGCAGTTCCCGCCCAGGTAGCAAGGCGGTCATTCGAAGCGGCGGGTCTCTCGAGCGGGACCCGCCGCTTTGCATGCCAGGGGCCGCGCGACGACATGCCGGAGGCCCACAACAAGAAAGCATCACATGCGTGTGCGGAGTACCGCCCTCGCTGGGACGCTCGGCAGGCAAACTCTGAAGTCCTGGGAGGTTGCGTAGCCGTAGAGAGGGCGGACGAAGAGGGATGAGCGTGCACGCCGCGGGACCAGATACCGGCAGAGTCGCCACCGCGCCGCGGCTGCTGCTCGGGCGTGATCGCGACCTGGCCGAGCTCTACGCGCTGGTCGACGGAATCGATGTCCGCGGCGGTGCCCTCGTCGTTCGCGGCGAGGCCGGCATCGGCAAGTCCGCCTTGCTCGCGGCCGCAAGAGAACGGGCGCTGGAACGTGGCGTGTCGGTCGTGTCCACGGTGGGTGCGCTCTCGGAGGCCCAGCTCGCGTTCGCAGGGCTTCACCAGCTGCTCCTTCCCCTGCTCGGCGGGCTCGATCTCCTTCCCGACCCGCAGCGACTGGCTCTCGAGGCGGCGTTCGGGATCGCCGAGGGCGACGCCCCTGACCTGTTCCTGATCGGCCTCGCGGCGCTCGGTCTCGTGGCAGAGCGCGCTGCCGAGACGCCGCTGCTCTTCGTGGTCGAGGACGCTCACTGGCTCGACCGGCCGTCCGGAGAGGTGCTCCAGTTCGTCGCGCGGCGGATCGAGTCGGATCCGGCAGTGCTGCTCTTCGCAGTCCGCGAGGGAGTGGCGAGCTGCTTCGACGACACCGACCTGCCAGAGCTCCCGCTTGCCGGGCTGGACGAGGACGCGTCGAATGCACTTCTCGACCTCGCCCCGGCGAGGCTGCCGGCCGGTTTCCGGCGCCGGATCCTCGAGGAGGCTGACGGCAACCCGCTTGCCCTGATCGAGCTCCCGACCGCTGCGGTCGAGCTCGGCGCACGGGAGTCCGACCCGCTGCCGCTCACCGCTCGACTCGAGCAGACATTTGCCTCGAGACTCACCACGCTCGACCCGGAGGTGCAGAGGCTGCTGCTGCTCGCAGCGCTCGACGAGCTCGACCTTGCCGAGCTGGGCCGGGCGGCCGGGACGCCGGTGAAGCCAGACGACCTGGCGCCTGCCGCCGCCGCCGGCCTCGGGACGCTCGACTCGGGCACCTTTCGGTTCCGCCACCCCTTGATCGTCTCGGCGATCAAGCAGGCGGCGCCGGCCGACGAGCTTCGGAGCGCGCACGCCGCCCTGGCCGAGGCGCTGGCCGACGAGCCCGACCGCGCCGTCTGGCACCGCGCCGCGGCCGCGTCCGGACCCGACGATGCGATCGCCGAGGCCCTCGACGCGGCAGCAAACCGAGCGATGCAGCGCGGCGCCGGCGACGTCGCGATCTCAACCTTCGAGCGCGCCGCGGAGCTGACCGGCGAACCGCCGCGCCGCGCTCTTCGGCTCTATCGCGCAGGCGACCTGGCGCGCGAGCTCGGCCGTTTCCGCGACGGCGTGCGCCTGCTCCGAGACGCGCAGCAGCTCGGCCTTCCTCCCGCCGAGCATGCAATGGCCGCGTTCCATCTCGAGATCGCCGAGAGCACGTGGTCGGGCTCGGCCACGATCCGGGACTTCGCGCGGATCGCGCGCGAGCTCGTAGACAGCGGCGATGGGAAGCGGGCCCTCCGAGCGCTCGACACGATCGCGGTGCGCGCCTACTGGGAACGGCTCGACGACGAGACGCGGCGAGAGGTTGCCGCGATCTGCGACGAGATCGCGGTGCCGCCCGACGATCCCCACCGCCTGTACGTCCAGGGGTTGATCGACCCGCTTGGACGGGGCAGGGAGGTCGTCGACCAAATCGCACGCCTGTCGCCGGTCGGGATGTCAGATGTGGACGAGCTCTTCGACGTGGGCATCGTCGGGTCGGCTGTCTGGGCCGACAATCACGCGGTCCCCTTTCTCAGGGCCACGAGCTCGACCGCCCGGGCGCAAGGGCGCATGGGTCTGCTCGGCCACACACTCGTGTTCGAGGCGTGGGCCTACGTTCGTCGCGGAGCCGTCCGACAGGCGATCACGGCTGCAGCCGAAGCCGTGCGAATCGGGGAGGAGACCCGCGCGATGCGGTTCGTAATGGCCGCACGCTTCGCCCAGGCAATCGCAAGCGCGGAGCAGGGCGAGCAGGAGAGCGCCGAGCGCCTGGTCGCCGACGCCGAAGCGCTGCTCGTCAACCTGGGGGCAAACCCGATGCGTTCGCTCCCGGCATTCGCGCGCGGCAGGCTGGCACTTGCTCGGGAGCGATTCGGCGAGGCGTACGAGCAGCTCATGCGGATCTTCGACCCGGCGGGTGTGGCCTTCCACTCCTTCGTTCGCGGGTGGGCGCTCGCCGATCTCGCAGATGCGGCGGTGCGTGGAGACGGCGACCTCGACGCGGTTCGTGGCTACCTCGCCGAGTGGGAGCAGATCGCCAAGACGACTCGCGCGCCGCAGCTGCAGGTCCAGGTCGCCTACGCAGCGGCAATCCTGGCTCCGGATGCGACTGCCGAACGGCAGTTCCGGACCGCGATCGAGTCCGCCCAGGCGGACTGGCCGGTCTACGCCGCCCGCGCGCAGCTCGCCTACGGGGAGTGGCTGCGGCGGCACCGGCGCATGACCCAATCTCGCGCGCCGCTTCGCGAGGCGGCCGAGACGTTCGACGCGCTCGGCATGCTGCCCTACGCCGAGCGGGCCCGTCGCGAGCTGCGGGCCTCCGGCGAGACGGCTCGCCGGCGCGATCCCGGAGCCTGGGCTCAGCTGTCGCCCCAGGAGCTCCAGATCGCCCAGCTCGCGGCCGAGGGCTTCTCGAACCGGGAGATCGGGGAGCAGCTCTACCTCTCGCACAGGACCGTCGAGTCGCACCTGTACCGGCTCTTCCCGAAGCTGGGTGTCACCTCTCGCGCGCAGCTGCGCAACGCCCTCGAGCCCGCTTCGACCTCCTGACGAAATTGCAGTGACTCCACTTAGGCGACCGGGGTCGCCCGGCTCTAGCGTGGCTTCACACCCGGAAAGGAGTCACGTTGACTACGGCAATCATCGGTGTCGGCAACCTCGGAGGCACGGTTGCCAGGCACCTGACAGCGGGGGGCGAGTCCGTCGTCCTGGCGGCCGCGGACGAAGCACACGCAAAGGCGCTGGCGGACGAGCTGGGCCCGAACGCGAGCGCCGACTCGGTCGAGGACGCGATCGCCGGCGCAGACATCGTCGTGCTCGCGACCTGGCTCGCGCAGTCGGAGGAGCTCTTGCCCTCCATCGCGCCGCTGCTCGCGAACAAGGTCGTGATCGACCCCTCGAACCCGATCGGCTTCGAGAACGGGCAGATGATCCGCACGCTCCCGGCCGGACAATCGGCAGGCTCGGTGATCGCCGGCCTGCTCCCGGCGAGCGCGCACTACGTCAAGGCGTTCGGGACGCTCGGCGCCGGCGACCTCGCGACCGGAGCGAACCGCGAGCCGAGGATCGTCCTCTTCTACGCCACCGACGACGACGCCGCCGAGGCGGCCGCCCAGTACCTGATCCAGGAAGCCGGCTTCGAGCCGCTGAAGGTCGGAGGCCTCTCCGAGGCGGGCCGGATCGAGGGCCCAGACGGCGAGCTCCAGGGTCGGGTGCTCGAGCCGGACGAGGCGTGGGCGACCATCAAGACGGAAGGAGTGCAGGCATGAGCGCAACCGAAACTGCCACCCTGCCCGACTTTGCGCCCCTCCCCGAGACGGCGCGCGGTTCGGTCCTGAACGAACAGGGCTACTACGTCGGCCGCGTCGAGCGGAACCTCTACTACGTCACGGACAACACCTACATGTGCGCGTTCCTGACGACGTCAGACGGCGTCGTCGTGCTCGACGCGCCGCCCACGCTCGGGAACAACATCCAGCGGGCGATCGACGAGATCGCCTCTGCGAATGGCGTCAGCAACAAGGTCGAGTACCTCGTCTACTCGCACCACCACTCCGACCACGTTGGCGCGGCCTCGCTGTTCCCCAAGGATGCGACCCGCATCGGGCACGAGGAGACGCGGAAGCTCCTGCTACGCGACAGCGACCCCGCGAGGCCGCCGAACGAGGAGACGTTCCAGGACACCCGCACCCTCGAGATCGGCGGCGAGCGGATCGAGCTCTCCTATCACGGCCCCAACCACTCCCCCGACAACATCGTCATCCACCTGCCCGGCCACGACGCGCTGATGCTCATCGACATCGTCAACCCGGGCTGGGTGCCCATCTACCAGTCCAATCTGAGCGAGGACATCCCGGGCTATATCGAGGCGCCGGGAATCGCGCTCGGCTACGAGTGGACGCACTTCATCGGCGGCCACATGGGCCGGCTCGGCACGCGGGACGACCTCGCGCTCCACCAGCAGTACATGGCCGACATCTCCGAGAGCTCGCGGCACGCGATCGACACCGTCGACCCGACGCCCTACTTCGTGAAGTACGGCGAGAACTCCTGGGCGGCGCTCAAGGGCTACCTCGACGAGTGTGCCGCGACGACAGCCGCCCCCGTGATCGAGAAGTACACGGGCGTGCTGGCAGCGGCGGACGTGTTCACGGAGGACGTGTCCTTCGAGGTGATGCAGTCGAACCGCCTCGATTTCGGTTACGGCGCCCAGGTACACCCGTGACGACCAC
>DASTZE010000080.1:0-39972 GCA_035764425.1 Gaiellaceae bacterium | reverse complement strand
CGCCCGAGCGTTGCCAGGCTGGCAAGCGCCAGAAACACTCCCGCGAGCTGCAGGAGCTCGCACGGAAGCGCGGGCAGGCCTTCCGAGCTCGGGCGCGCGAACAGCATCGCGAAACTCCCGATCGGAGCTGCGATCCATGCGACGGCGTTCCGGCTCACGCGTTCGGTCGGGCGGCGTACCAGGAAGAGCACCGCCGCCCACGCCTCGAGCGCCGTCGTGCCGAGGCCCGACGGCCTGCCGGTGTCCTGCCAGTGCCTGAAGTTCGCCCACGCGAAGAGCCCGAACAGCGTGACGAGCAGCGCGCGCGCTGCGACGGCCTGGAGCCCGACGCGGTGCGATCCGTCAGAGGAGCCCATGCGAGCCGAGGAACGCCGGTGCCAGGATCAGCACGAACAGCACCGGCAGGATGACGATGGCCATCGGCAGGAGCATCTTGACCGGCGCCTTCTGCGCGCGCTCCTCCGCATACATCTGGCGCCTGTGACGGAGGTCAGTCGCCTGGGCGCGCAGGATTCCGCTCAGAGGCGCGCCGAGCTGATCGGAGGCGAGAGCGGCGTTCGCGAAGGCCTTCGCGTCGTCGCTCCCGACACGCACCGCGAAGTTGCGGATCGCCGTCCTTCGCGACTCGCCGACGCGCAACTCGGTGAGCACGCGTGTCATCTCGTCCGCCAGCGGACCGTCGTTGACGTCGGCCATGAACGTGAGTGCGGCGTCGAAGCTCATGCCGGCCTCGATCGCGAGCGCGAGCTGGTCGACGAAGTGCGGCAGCTCCGCGTCGATCCGTGCGGCACGCCGTGCGGCCGCCTTGCTCAGGAGAAAGCCGGGAAGGATGATCCCGCCGGCCGCGAAGACCAGTCCCAGCAGAACGCGGCCGACGCCGTGCGCGAGCGCGAAGCCTGCCGCTACGCCGAGCACTGCGAGGGCGACGCGCCCCGCCATGAACAGCTCCGCGTTCAGGCGCCGCGAGACGCCTGCGCGTGCCAGGGCAGTTGCGACGTCCTGATCCGTCTCCCGCCTCCACAGCTTGCGGTGCAGTCGCGCGAGCGGCGCCGCGACGGCGACAAGCAGCGATCGCCGCCCCTGGGCGGAATCGCCACCGACGGCGGTCGACGCAGAGCGCACGCGTTCGATCGCGACCTGGCGCTCGCGGTCGGCGTGTGCACGCGGACGGGTCACGTAGAAGGCGGACATGGCAAGGCAGGCGATGCCTGCGATGAGCAAGAGCAGCATGAGCTAGTACCTCACGTTCACGATTCGCTTGAGCAGGAGCGCGCCGATCGTCATCGAGCCGAGACAGAACGCGATTAGGGCGTGCCCTGTCGATGTCTCGTAGAACGGCGCCATGTACGACGGGCTGATCAGCGTCATGAGGGCGGCAAGCCCGAAGGGAAGGCAGATCAGAATCGTCGCCGACATGCGCCCCATCGAGGTGAGCGCGTGCACCTTCCGGGCGTGTCGCTGACGCTCCCGCACCGTCTCCGACAGGGTGTCGAACAGCGTCGCCAGGGAACCGCCCGCCTGCGCCTGGACGTTGATCGCCGTTGCCACGTATTCCATGTCTTCCGACCCTGTGCGCTCGCACATCGCCTCGATCGCCTCGTCGAGCGGGCGGCCGAGGCGCTCCTCGGTGAGCACGCGCGCGAGTTCCTGCGACACCGGCGGAGTACCGTCATCGGCAACCGCGCGCAGCGCCGTCCGCAGGCCATGGCCCGCGCGGAGCGTCGAGGCCACCGTCGCAAGCAGGTCGGGCAGCTGACGGTCGAACGCCTTCGCCCGGCGGGTCGCGATCATGTGGAGCACGATCAGCGGGCTTGCGAAGCCGAGCAGGAGGAGCGCGAGCGACGCAACCGAGCCGACCGCGAGCGCCGTTCCGAGCACGCCGAAGACGAGTGCGCCGGCCAGGCAGAGGAACGGGACGTGGCCGGGCCGCAGCCTCAGGCCCGAGCGTTCCAGCAAGCGTGTCAGCCGGCCGGATCCGGGCAGGTCCGCCAGAGCGTCCTCCGTCCAGTCGAAGACGGGCTCGAAGACCTTCTTCTGCTCTGCCTTCGCCTCATCGTGCCCCGGGCGCTTGACGTGCGGGTCGAGCAGGCGCTGGATTTCCGGCGTACGGCGGCTCCGTGCGATACCGGCACCCGCTGCCGCGACGAGCAATGCAGCGAGCAGCAAGATCGCGACCAAGGTCCCCCGGTCGCGGACGATCGACGCGGGAATCGGGCCGGAGCCGCCCGAGCTCGAGCCCGGGATGCGAAGGTTGAGGTGCGCCGACCCTTTGCCCGTGCGCACGCGCAGGTTCACCGTGTCGCCGGGCCGTCCGCGGGTGAGGTACGCCATCCGCCACGTCCGGTCGAGCTCGTTGCCGAGCGCGGCGTACGCCGCCGACAGCTGCGAGACGTTGGCGGCGTCGAAGACACGACCGCCGGTCGGACCGGCGAGCGTCGCCAGCATCCGCTTGTCCGCCTGCGTGCCGGCCGCGATCGCGTACACGGTGACGTGCGCGGCCTTCGCGGCGGCGACGGCGTCCTCGAGCGAGGCGCGAGAGCCGACGTCGCGGCCGTCCGTGAGCAGCACAAGGATCCGCGCTCCAGGCGAAAGACGCTGCAGTCGCGCCGCGGACGAGACGACCGCGTCGTAGAGCGCCGTGCCGGACACCGAGTCGGGGGCGAGCGCCGACAACGTCGAGCGGATGTCGCCGCTCGACTCGTTGGCATGCGTCAACGAGAGCGATTCGTGCGCGAACGCCACGAGGCCGAGGGCGGAGGCACGCTGCCCCTGTGCGGACAAGAACCGGCCGGCGGCGCGCTTCGCCTCACGCAGCGGCCGCCCGGACATCGACTTGGAGTTGTCGATGGCCAGCACGAGCGCCTCGGCAGAGCCGAGCTGTCGCTCTGTTGCGAACTGTGCCGGATGGCCACCCTCGAACAGCGTCGGCCGCGTTCCGGCCGGAGCGACCACGGTCAGGTGCACCTGCGGCATCCCCTGCAGATCGACCTGCCGGATCTCGACGGGCGCCCCGGCGACGGCGGTTGCCGGAAAAGCAAACAGTGCCGCCGCCGCAAGCGCAAGCAGACCGCGCCTCATGCCGGCCCCAGCCACGTCGACGCCGAGAGATCGACGCCGTTCACCCGGAGCTTCGTGAGAAAGCCCGGCCGCAGGCTCGTCGGCTCGAGCGGCCGCACGAGCAGGTCGCCGGTCGCCCCGTTCTCGGGGACGCGTGCGTGGAAGATGTCCTGCAGCGTGACCACGTCGCCCTCCATTCCGGCGATCTCCGTGATCTGCACGATCTTCCGCGAGCCGTCGACCAGTCGGGCGATGTGCACGAGCAGGTCGAATCCTCCCGCGATCTGCTCGCGGACGGCCTTCACGGGCAGTTCGACGCCGGCCATGATCACGAGCATCTCGAGCCTGTGGAGCGCGTCGCGCGCCGAGTTCGCGTGGATCGTCGTGAGCGAGCCGTCGTGGCCGGTGTTCATCGCCTGCAACATGTCGAGCGTCTCGGCGCCGCGCACCTCACCGACGATGATGCGGTCGGGCCGCATGCGGAGTGCGTTCCGCACCAGGTCGCGGATCCGCACTTCGCCCTCGCCCTCGACGTTCGGCGGGCGCGCCTCGAGCGACACGACGTGGCGCTGGTGCAGCCGAAGCTCGGCGGCGTCTTCGATCGTGACGATGCGCTCGGCTGCGGGAATGTGTGCCGACACGGCGTTCAGCAAGGTCGTCTTCCCTGTGCCGGTACCGCCCGAGATGAGCACGTTCAGCTTGCCGCGCACGCACTGGGCGAGGAAGTCGGCGGCCTGCTCGGTGAGCGAGTCGAGGTTGACCAGGTCCGGAAGTGCGAGCGCGTCGCGTGCGAACTTCCGGATCGTCAGCGAGGGCCCACGGAGCGCGAGCGGCGGGATGATCGCGTTGGCGCGGCTCCCGTCCGGCAGGCGGGCATCGACCATCGGGGACGACTCGTCGATCCTGCGGCCGACCTGCGAGACGATGCGGTCGATGATTCGCAGCAGGTGCGCGTCGTCGAGGAACGATGCTTCGGTCTCCTCGATGACCCCGCCCCGTTCGACGAAGACCTGGTCGTACCCGTTGACCATGATCTCGGTCACCGACGGGTCCTGGAGGAACGGCTCCAGCGGTCCGTAGCCGAGGATGTCGTCGGCGATCTGCCGTTCCAGACGTGCGCGCTCGCTGGGGCTGAGCGGCATCTGCTCGGCGTTCAACTGCTCGCGGACGAGCTCCCGCACGCGCTGCTCCAGATCGTGCGACCCTTCGAGGTTGAGGAAGGCGGCGCCCAGCCGTGCGATGCAGGCACGGTGGATGCGCGTCTTCAGCTCGGCTTGCGGATCGCGCGCATAGGCCTTCGCGGAGCTCCCGTCGACCTGGAGCGCCTCCGCGAGCACGGCGGCGTCGCTGCGGCGCGAGAACCCGTTGTTGTCGAATGTGCTCATCGCCGGCCCCGCAGGAGGAATCGCCGCTGATTGTCCGTCGCCGGCTCGCCGTCGCCGGCGTCCCCGACGAGGGATGTTCCGAGCACGGAGACCGCGCGGGCGAAGCGACTGTCGGCGTCGGCGAGCACCACCGGCACCGCACGATTCAGAGCGCCCGGCACGGCGGCGTCGTCCGGAAGCTCGTAGCCGATCTCCGTATCGAGCGCCTGCTCGATCTCGCGCCGGCCGACGCTCCCCGGAGCGCCGACACGGTTGACGACGACCGAGATGCGCTCGCGCGGGAAGCCGAGCCGATCGAGCGTCTCGAGCCCGATGCGCACGTTCTTCAGCGAGGTGATCTCCGGATTGCTGACGATCAGCAGGTGGTCGCTGCAGTCGACGGCCGCCAGCACCGCGGCGTCGAAGAGCGGTCCGGTGTCGACGACGACCGCACCATAAGCCTCCCGCGCGACGTGCAGGATGGCCTTCAGCTCGGGTTGGCCGAGGCTCTGGGCCTCCTCCGGCCGCGTCGGCGCCGCCAGGACCGAAAGCCCATCCGTCGGGCCGGGGGACACGAATGCCGTCAGCTTTTCGACATCCATCTGCCCGCTCGCACCGGCGAGGTCGGCGATCGTCGCCCGGGGCGAGACGCCGGTCGTCAGGGCCGCGTCCCCGAACTGGAGGTCGAGGTCGACGAGCAGCGACTCGACGCCGGAGCGTGCGGCCGCGACCGCGATGTTGGTGGCGAGCACCGTCTTGCCGCTTCCTCCCTTCGGCGAGAAGACGGTCAAGATCTTGCCGCTGTGCGCGGCGCCGTTCGTCCGCGCTGCCTTGTGCAGCGCGAAGAGCAGCGTCTCCTTCGCCTGCGGGAGCGCAAGCACGTCTGCCGCCCCGACGGTGAGGCCTGTCTCGACGATGCCGTTCGGCTCACCGTACGCGGCGAGAATCAACGGTGCATTCGTGCGCTCGCGCAGCTTGGCGATCTCTGCCGCCAGCTCCGGCGAATGCGGCGACGCGATGACATGGACCGCGACGTCCGCGAACGACGCCGGCATCAAGCTAACGCCCTCGCCCGGCCCGATGAGTGACAGCGTCGGCTGGTCGGCGAGCGTTGCCGCGAACCGATCCGCTGCGGCGCCGCTCAGAAGCACGCGGAGCCCTTGGCTGTGGCCGTTACGGGACATCGACGCTCTCCGGGAAGTTCCCTGCGATCTGCTGCTGCGGAGCAGGCAGCCCGCGACCGAAGATCGAGAGCAGCGTGTCGAGCTGCTGGCGGCTGTCCCTCGGCTTGTTCGTCGGG
This sequence comes from Gaiellaceae bacterium, assembly GCA_035764425.1. GTDB lineage: Bacteria > Actinomycetota > Thermoleophilia > Gaiellales > Gaiellaceae > JACVRM01. Next base: position 34,251 of record DASTZE010000080.1, on the reverse strand, counting down.
CGCAGCGCCAGGAACCACTTCGTCTGCGACAGCGCCCACGACATGGTCTGCGCCTGCCGGTCGGTCATGACGAGCTGCGCCGACGTGGTCGCCACGCCGCCGACCGATGCCTTCGGGTCCCCGTCAGGAGCCTTCAACACGAGCAGGTTCCGCAGGATGACCTTCGACGTCGCGCGGGACAGGCCGCCGACGTGGTACTTGGTCGTCCCGACGACGTCGACGTGATCGCCATCGGAAAGCGTCCCGGCGAGCAGCTGGTTCGGATCGCCCGGGACGACGATGACGCGCTCCGTCCCCGAGAAGTTGGCGAAGATGCCGCCCTGTGACGCCGGCGTGAACTGGCGCAGCGTGATCTGCTCTCCCCGGTAGATCTGGCTGCCGACGACGAGCGACGTCAGCGGCTCGGCGCTCGTCACGGAGCCCGGAACGACGGCCCGGCGCGGAATCGTCTGCGTCCTGAGATATCCGCCCGAGGCGACCGAGGATCCATCCGTGCCGGCCGGGATGTCGCGCGTGGCGACGAGGACCTTCACGAGGCCGGCGCCGTGCGTCACGCTGTTGCGATAGCTGACGACATAGATGCCGACGAGAACGGCGGCGAGGACCGCCAGAGCCAGGGGCAGTGCGAGGTTGCGAAGTCGTGATGTCGTCACCTGAACGTCCTTTCGTCCTATTGGATGAGCGTGATCGTGTGCACGCCGAAGTCGGTTGACCCGCCAATCGGTCCACCCGCGGCGAGGTCGGTGGCGATGAAGGTCGTGAAATGGCCGACGAGCTGCCGCCCCTGCGGCCCCCACGTGATGCCGCCGGGGTTGATGACGAAGGCAGCCCAGCCGATGACGTGGAAGAAGTACTGCGAGCCCGTGTTCGTCACCTGGTCGAAGACGGGGAAGAACAGCGGAACGCCCACGCGCTGCTCGAAGCCGTGCTTGACCGGCCCGACCGTCTCGCCGGTCTTGACCCCGTACCACTGGTTCGCGGGGAGCGCGTCCGGGTATCCGTTCTCGATCCAGTTCTCGAGCTCGCTGCCGCCGATGCCGGCGGTCGAGGCACACGCGTTCGACTGCGTCGAATGGCACGTCAGGTCGATCAGGCCGATCGTGCTGGAGCTGACCTGGCTCTCGTTGAACACGAGGGTCAGGGTCTGGCCGTAGCAGCCCGGGTTCGTCGCCGCACACGCAACGGTGTTCTTCACCGCCACCGGCGCGACGTTCTTCAGGAAGGCCGGCACGCTGACCTGCGCCCGCGCGTGCGCGGTGATGTTGACGTTGCTGAAGGCGGCCCCGTAGATCTTGGCGAGAAAGCCCGGAGCCGTCGTCTGGGCGGCCACGTTGATCGTGCCCGCGTCCGGGAACGTGACGGTCGGGGCCGGGATGCCCGGGTAGTTCTGCTGCGCATAGCTGATCGCCACGGAGCTCGCGCCGGACTGGTCCGTCGGCAGGTTCTGCGCGCCGGCGAGTGCGGCCGCGTCCGCGGCCGTCTGCAAGTGGCGCTGCGCTCGCAGCCACGACCCGCCGTCGATGACGAGTGCGGCGATCCCGATCAGGACCGCCAGCACCGCGACGACGAGGACGATCGCCTGCCCGCCCTCGGCTGAAGTACGTTGGCGGACGCTCATTCGAGCCGCTCCGTCGCGCTCGCCGTCATCGTGCCGGTGGTATTCAGGGCCGGTAGGCCGAACATGCCGGGCAGCCCGATGGTGAACGGATAGTTGATCGAGATCGTGTAGGAGCTGCCGACCGGGCCGGGTGTCGTCGGGTTGCACGTGATGCGACTCGAGATCACTCCCCACTGCGTGGGCGACACGGTGTTCTGTATGGCGGTGGTCGCCGCCGTGCAGGGGCCGGTCGTGCGATTCACCGCGGCCGCGCGGGCACCGACGCGTGCCGCATCGGTGATGGCCAGGTAATTGTGGAAGGCCAATCCGAACTGCGTGATTCCGAGCAGCAGAAAGACCAGGAACGGCATGACGAACGCGAACTCGACGATCGACTGACCGCGGTCGTCTGCGAGTCGGGCGTTGGCTGGTCTCTTGATCTTCATATCGTTTGTCGGTGAAGAAGGGTTAGGGCCTCCGCCGCAGCAGAGGCCCTGTGTTTGCGATCGTCAGATCGCCGCGGTGACGGCGTTGATCGCCGACTGGATCGCGGTGCCGAGGCCGGCCCACGTAACTGCCAGCAGGACGCCGACGACGACCACCGCGAGGATGAGCGCGTACTCGACGAACGTCTGGCCCTCCGCGCCGGTCAGGCGCGCAAGCAGCTTGTGAAACAGGGACATCCTGTCCTCCCCCACTGTCGCTTCGGGGCCAAAAAGCGCCCCCCCTCGAGCACTGTGTAGGGCGCCGGCCCACCGCCCTGAATGGACGAAGGTTCGGATCGGCCTAGACCATCAGCCACACCTGGGCCTGAACCGACGATCGGCTCATCCGCTTCGACCGATGGTCGAGGTCCGACGAGGTGGCGGCCTACGCATACTCCGACGACTGTGGGCGGTTCGAGGGAGCAGAGCGGGGCGGTACGCGTCGCTATCGCGCCGGTGGTGGCGCGATGAACTTCGTCCAGGCACTCGCAGTCGGCTCGTTCCTGCTCGCCATCTGGTGCGACGCCCGCCTCTCCGAGCACCGGCCCGCGACGCTCCTTCGCCGCTTCGTCCATGTCGCGGTCTCGGGCGTGCTGCTGCAGCTGGCGTGTGTCGGAGTCGCGCTCGTCGGCCCGGCCGACGCGGGCGCGGCGCGACAAATGACCGCGGTATTCGCCGTGCTCATGCCGGCGCTCGTGTATGCGTTTCTCACCGCACTCTGGCTCATGCGGACGGTCGCCGAAGCCGGCCTCGCGCGGCGCTGAGCGCTCACTGTCACAAAGTCGCGGCCGTGCCTGGCACTGAGACGGGCCATGCCTCCGGACCAAGACGAAGGGCCCGCCGAGCGGGCCCTTCGTCTTTCCCTGTGAGGAATCGGGCTACGAAACGGGCCGCGGCCGCACCGTGTGCCTGCGGCTGTAGTGCACGCCGGCGGTGATGCCGCCGGCCAGAAGCACCAGTCCGAGCATCGAGATGGCGCCGATGCCGAAGTCGCTCCAGTCGAAGCCGTTGGAGGAGATCGTGCTCACCGGGACGGCAGTGATGTGATCCATCGCCTCGCCGCGAATCTGCATGGCCTGGAGCTCGGCGCGGGTCGGCTGCTGGGACGCGCCCTCGGTGCCGCAGACCGCGATGTAGCTCTCGCGGGAGAGCGTCGGGCTGCTGCACAGGGCATTCATGCCCTCGCCGCGAATCTGGAGCGCCCGCGTGTCGGGGGTGCTGATCGGGCGCGAGACGGGCAGCGCGTTGAGGGCGGCGCCGCGGATCGCGTAGGCGCGGAGCACCGCGCGGGTCGGCTGCTGTGAAGCGCCCTGGGTGCCGCAGACGGCCACGAAGCCCTCGCGGGACAGCGTCGGGCTCTGGCACATCGCGTTCATGCCCTCGCCGCGGATCTGGAGCGCGCGGACGTCGGGGGCGGTCGCCGAGACGACCAGCGCGTTCATGCCGGCGCCGCGGATCGCATAGGCGCGGAGTACCGCGCGGGTCGGATGCTGCGAAGCACCCTTCGTGCCGCACACGGCGACGAAGCCTTCGCGCGAGAGGGTCGGGCTGTCACACAGGGCGTTCATGCCCTGGCCGCGGATCTGGAGCGCCTGCACCGCGGAGTTGGAATTCGCCTGGGCGACCGACGCGAACGCCGCGACTGCGAAGGCCACAACCACCAGATATGACGTAAAGAGCTTCACCTCTGCCTCCTTCGGTTGGTGCCGCCTCCTCCGCGGCCTTTGCACACAAGACCGCAAACGGCTAAAAGAGCGCTTTGCGGGACCTAAAGGCCCGCTAAAGGAGGTCGTAAGGGCGCATGAAACGGTGGATTTTCGGACTCGTAGCGATCGTCGCGGCCATCGCGCTGACCGCCGGCGAGGGCGTGACCGCGCAACGCAACGTGCGCATCGGCTACGTCACGTCCTCCGGGGCCACACCAAATCCGAACGACCTCTTCGGCCGTCCGTACGCCGGCTTCATCAGCACGGTGCACGCGCTCGGTCTTCAGGGCCGCGTCGTCCAGGTCTCCCCGAACCAGGACGCGTGGGGCGCCCTGAGCCTCCTTGCCCGGCAGCGGTACGACCTCGTCATCGTGGGTCTGCCGGCGTTCGACTCGGTCGTGTCGGTCGCACGCGCGTTTCCCAGGACGAAATTCCTCCTGCCCGACCTCTCGGTGCGGGACATCAAGAACCCCCCGAAGAACATCCAGGGCTCGGTCTTCCGGGCCGAGGAGGCCGGCTACCTCGCTGGGTACCTGGCTGCCGCGATGGAGAAGCGCCGGCCCGGGCGTCATGTCATCGGCTCCGTCGGCGGCTTCAGCAGTCCCGGCGTGGACCGCTGGATCGTCGGATACCGCGCAGGGGCGAAGCGCGCCGATCCGCGCGTTGTCGTGCTCAACACCTACGCCAACAGCTTCAACAACCCGACGAAGTGCCATACGGTTGCGCTCGACCAGATCGCCAAGGGCGCAGGCGTCCTCTTCAACGTCGCCGGCGGCTGCGGGCTCGGCACGCTCGAGGCGGCCAAAGAGCACGGCGTGTGGGGGATCGGCGTCGACGTCGACCAGTCGTTCCTGGGCCGCCACATCCTGACCAGCGCGGTCAGCCGGGGCGACGTGGCCGTCCGCAACGCGATGGACCAGATGGCGCACGGCGCGTTCAAGACCGGCGGAGACACCGTCTTCGACCTGAGCGACGGCGGCGTCGGGCTCGGGAAGATCAGTCCCGAGGTGCCGCGCCCGATCTTGCGGGAGCTCGACGCCGTCCGCCGTCAGATCATCGCGGGGCGCATCAAGGTCCCGCGCATCATCCCGTGAACTGCCGTTGCTGGACGCCTACCCAGACCGTGTCCCCCTGGGCGACCATCGAGATCGGGTGGTAGGAGACCGAGCCGGCGACGTCGGCCGTCGGCGCCTTCTCGTCGATGCTCCAAAGACGGCCGTTCGCGTGATCGACCGCCCAGATCACACCGTTCCCCACCGCGAGCGCCGTCACGAACGAATTTGGGAACGACACCGACGCCTGCTCGCTCACGGTGGCCGGGTCGAGCTCGGCAACCTGCATCGTGTCCGTCGTCAGGATCGTCCAGAGGCCTCTCCTGCCGACGACTGGTGAGAAGGCCGACGCCGAAAGCTCCGTGATGTTCGTGATCTTCCCCGAGCTCTCGTCGACGCGGGCGAGGCGTTCGTCCCCGAGGCTGACCCAGACGTTGCCGTCGCCGGCGGTCAGGTCGATCGGGTCACCCGGGAGTGCGAGGTTCTGTCGCACGCCGTTCGTTGCCGGGTCGATCTCGAGCAGCCGCAACCCGCGTGTCACCCAAACGCCCGTGCTCCCCGCCGCGATGAAGAACACCGGCTGTGGTCGCAGCGGGTCGGTCTTGCCGAAATGGAGCTTGGCCCGGATGACACCCCGCGCCGGATCGATGCGGAAGACGGTCTCGTCGTTGCCGCCGGCCACCCACACGGAGCCGAACCCCGAGGCGATCCCGTTCACGTCCGCGCCCAGACCGATCGTCTCGATGACCTTATGGTCCTTCGGGTCGATGCGAGACACGGTCCCGTCGTCTGCGTTGGCGACCCAAACGCCGTAGGCGCCGGCAGTGAGCGCGATCGGCCGGCCGCCAATCGGCGCATCTCCGACCGGCTTGCCCGTGCGCGCGTCGACGGCGACGACTGAGTCCGGGAGGACGGCGATGTCGCCTGATCCCGAGCCGCCGGTGACGGCGAGCACGACCGCGATCGCAGCGGCCACGACGATTACCGCACCCACCGCCGCGACGATCCGCGAGCCCCGTGAAAGCCGAACCCGTCGCTCCTCGGTCTCCAGCGCCGCTCCGGCAGCCTCCGCCAGCTCCTGTTCGCGGCCGCCGATCGCCATCACGCGGGCGGCGTCGGCGGGCTCGAGCGGCGGGAAGGACTCGGCGAGGCCCGGGGCGGTTACCTGGAAGACGTGCTCCGGGCGTTCGAGATCCCGCAGGCGATACTCGCCGAGATCCTGGTAGGTCGCGTCGGGCAGGGAGCCGCCGACCAGATCCCGGGTGGCGGAGGAGATCAGCGTCTGGCCGCCGTGCGCCGCGCCCGAGATCCGCGCCGCCCGCACGACGTCGAGGCCGTGGTAGCCGGTCTCGCCGGTGTGGATGCCGATGCGCACCGGAGTGGCCCGTTGCAGCTCGATGGCCCCGCGCACGGCGTCCCGGGCCCGCCGGAACGCAAAGAAGAACGCGTCCCCCTCGGCGTCGATCGCCTCGCCGCCGTTGCGCTCGAGCGTCTCGTGGACGAGCCGGTCGTGCTGCGCGACCGCTTCCTCGCTCAGTTGCGGCCCACCTTCGATGTCGGTGAAGAGGAAGGTCGCCGTCCCGGCCGGCGCCCAGGTCGCGGGCGGCCTGGTGCTCGGTGCCGAGAGCGACTCGTCCTGCTCGAGGATCGAGCGCTCGAGCCGGCGTAGATCCTCGCCGGGCTCGAGCCCGAGCTCCTCGTCGAGCAGGCGGCGGCCGGACTGGTAGACCGCGAGCGCGTCGGCCTGCCTCCCGCACCGGTAGAGGGCGAGCATCAGCTGGCCCCGCAGCCGCTCGCGCAACGGGTACGTCCGGACGAGCCCTTCGAGCTCCGGGACGAGCTGGGCGTGCCGCCCGAGCGCGAGGTCGGCGTCGATGCGCTGTTCGAGCGCGGCGAGCCGATGCTCCTCGAGCCGGGCGCGCTCGGCGCGCGCGAACGGCGCGTCGAGGTCGGCAAGCGGCGTGCCGCGCCACAGCGCGAGCGCGTCGCGCAGGACCTCCGCGGCCTCCGCCGGCGCCTCGTTCCGTGCCCGAGCGACCGCGGCCTCGAAGCGGTCGAGATCGAGCTCGCCCTTGCCGACGCGCAGCAGGTAGCCGGGGGACTGGGTGACGATGACGTCACGTCCCAGCGCCTTGCGCAGCTGCGAGATGTGCACCTGGATGGCCGTCGCGGCCGTCTCGGGCGGCTCCTCACCCCAGAGCTCGTCGATCAGGCGCTCGCGCGACACGGCCGCGTTTGCGTGCAGGAGGAGCAGGGCGAGGAGGCCGCGCTGCTTCGCGCCGGCAACCTTGACGGAGCGGCCTTCGCTCTCGACCTCGAGTGGTCCGAGGATCCGGAACTCCATGCGCTCTTTTAGCCCGTCGGGTTCCCGGGTGCAAAGGCGTGGGGCCGCTGCTTAACTGGCGCCGTGGATCCGGACCGTGCACGGCAGCGCCTCGCGGAAGAACGCGCACGCGTCGAGTCGGCGCTGCGCCGGTTCACTCAGCGCGGCGGGAGCGACGAGCTCTCCGACGACGACGACGAGTTCGCCGACCAGGCCAGCGACCTCGCCGAGGGCGAGCTTGAGGAGGGGATCTCGGACGAGCTCCAGGAGGAGCTGGCCGCGATCGGGCGGGCGGAGGAGCGGCTCGCGAACGGCACGTACGGCCTGTCGATCGAGAGCGGCGAGCCGATCCCCGACGGCCGGCTCGAGGCCGTGCCGTGGGCCGAGCTCACCGTCGACGAAGAGGAGCGCCGGCGGTAGTTTCGGCGCAATGCGGGCAAGAGCCGGTCGATGGCCGGACGCGCGCCTGCCTTCCAGGGCCTCGCCCTGGTCTTCGCGCTCACCTTCGTCAACCTGGTCGGCGTGATCGTGACCGCCGCCGCGCTCGGCGGGATCGAGCCGTGGAACCGCTGGCAGTTCATCGGGCTCTTCGGCGCGCTCGAGGCCGGCTCCGGGCTCGCCAACGTGCTCACCCCGAACCTGTGGCGCCTGCCGGCGGCCCAACTCCAAGTTGGCGAGCGCAGCAAGGTGCGCCTGGGGGCGGCCCTCCTCGTGCCGCACTGGGGCGGACTCGCCCGGTCCGCGGCCGGCGCGGCCTGCCTCGGGGTCGCGGCGTGGCACGAGGGCGTCGGCCCGGTCACGCTGGGGCTCCTGCCGCTGCTCGCCGCCATCGCGTGCATCGTGCTGGCCCTCTCCGCGCTGCTCGCCCGCGCAGGCGTCGCGCGCCCTGACACGGACGTCGTCCAGTTCGTGATCCGCTGGCGCGGCCGGGAGCGGCAGACGACCCCGCTGAGCATCGGGGCGTCGGCGCTCCAGCTCGTCCTCTCGATCGCGACGATCCCGGCGGTCAAGCTGCTGCCGCCGTCGGTGCTCTACCAGCCGGAGCTCGGGCCGTCGGCGGCGGCGCTGGGCGCCGCCGCCGTGACGGCACTCGTCCTCCTCGCGCTCGTCGCGCTGGTGTGGTCGGGCCACATTCGAAAGGTGCACGGGGCGAGCCGCGCGGGGCTCGCCTCGGAGTCGTTGCCTAGAGCAGGAAGATGATCAGCAGGATGATGATGATGAGAAGAAGCACTCCGCCTCCGATGTACATAAGACCTCCTCGTTCGTCGCTGACGCCGCTTCGATACCCACGCACGGCGGAGCCCGAAACCCGGTCCGTGACGATCGTTACCGCTTGCGCAGCTCGGAGCGGCGCTTCCTGAGCAGCTGGAGCTTGCCGTCGAGCTCGTCCGCGAACTCGGTGACGGCGGCCTGGCGCTTGTGGACGAGCTCGAGCTGCTGCGTGACGATCGGGATCGCGGCCTCGACGATCCGCAGCCGCTCGCGGTCGCTCGTCGTCTCGGCATACTCACTGCGAAGCACGGCCCGCGCCTCCTCGGCTTCGGTGAGCGCGACGAGCTCCTCGAGCGTGAGGCCGAGCAGGTCGCGGAGGCGGATGAGCTCCTGCAGGCGCGCGACGTCTGCCTCGGTGTAGAGGCGATGCTTGCCCTTCGCCCGGTCGGTGCCCGCACCCAGCAGGCCGAGCTCCTCGTAGTAGCGAATCGTCCGCGTGGTCACGCCGACCCGCACGGCCACCTCGCCGATGCGGTACGGGCGCTGGTCGACGGTGCTCATGCCGTCACCAGGTCGGCATCGGCGTCGAGCGACCCGGGGACGAGCTGCAGCGCCTGGGTCTCCTCGACGCCTGCGTGCAGCCGGTGGCCGCTTGCGCGCACGCCGATCGAGGCCACGATCGCGGCCGCCCCGATGGAGAACGGCAGGTGATCGCCGTAGGCCGCGGCGAGCTTCCCCGCGGCGAACGGCGCGAGGCCGCCGCCGATGAAGCGGATGAACCCGTAGGGCGGCGAGGCGATGGGACGCGGCAAAGGCGCCACGGTCATGAAGGCTTGCGTGGTGATCGTGTTGTTGGTCCCAATGAACACAATGACGGCCGCGATCACCGCCGTGCGCGAGTCGACGACGCCGATGACGAGAACGTCGTACGTGAACGTCAGTTTAGTGCCAGTGCCAGGCACTGTAACGCGGGCGTCACAGTGCCTGGCACTGAGGGCGATCGGCCCCGGTCGCTGGGGCACGCGGCGTCACGCTTCGAGCCGGACGAAAATAGCGGCCGCTGATTTTGGAGTCGATTTGGATAATCGTGCGCATTCGGCTTGCGCGATACCGGCCGTTCATCTATCCTGCGATCCGATCACGATGCTGACGACTATCAACACGCAGGCGCATATGCGCATTTGGCCCGCCGATCGCGTCGGTCTGCCGACGCGCCCGACCGGGACCGTCGCCGCTCTGACTGGGAGGTGTGCGCGCTAGCTCGCTAGCCCGCATAGCACGCCAAGTCGAGGGCGGCCCAGACGGGTCGCCCTTTTTCGTGCTCACACGAGGTGATGCTCAGCTTGAAGACAATCTAGTTCCACTCGAGGCCCCGCCTGAGAGAGAAAGACCCTCCGCGCAAGCGCGCGCAAATTGCGGCCGGTGAATACCGTCGGCTTTGGCCTGCGCTTTTGCGGAGCATCGGGCTCCAGCGCCCCTCCACGTAGGACGCCGCACCTACCGGCGATCCAGGGTCGAAGGGTAGGCGAGCGGCATAGACATCCCGGAAGACATTGCGTTGCGCGGTAGAGGAGCGGCTGTCCTCGCGAGCCTCATGAGCTCGAGATCGTGGGTTCGAATCCCACCCGCGCGCTTCCCGCCACGGCCTCGGCGGGACTACGTGCCAGGCTCGAGCCTGGCACGAGGAAGGAGGCCGCTAGAGAGGAACCACCATGACGCACCTCGCGTCCAACCTGGAGGTCGACCTCGACGAGCTGACGTGGCACCGCTTCGCGGAGCTCGTCCTCGCGCGGGACCTCGAGCATGTCGCGTCGGACTCGTGGCCGACCGAGCGCATGACGCTGGAGGGCGTGCACGAGCACGCGCTCAGCACCCAGCGCGACAGCCACGAGCGGGCGGCCGTCCTCGACATCGGCGACGACTGCCTCGTCCACCTGTCGCTGCGGCGCGGCCGGGCCCACGTCTACGCCGCGGCGCGGACGATCCCGGGGCTCCGAGCGGCGAAGGCCTGGCTCCGTGAGCGGTATCCGATCCTCGCTCCAGCAGAGGAGCAGAAGGCGAACGTGACCTTCTGGTCAGCCGGCGCTCGCTCCCCTGGACAGGCCACGCGGCGCATCGACGTGCCGACGTGGAACGAGGTATCGGCGAACTACCCCGGGACGGTGGCGGCGGCCCTCGCAGCGCTCATGTCGCCGACCTTCCGCCCCGGGCAAGGGCAGCTCATCCTATGGCACGGCGAGCCGGGCACCGGCAAGACGTCGGCCCTCCGGGCGCTGGCCCGGGAGTGGCGGTCGTGGTGCCGGCTGCACTACGTCACCGACCCGGAGACGTTCTTCGGCCAGCCCCGCTACATGCTCGACGTCCTGCTCGAGGAGCCCGAGGACGGCGAGCGCGACCTGTGGCGCCTGCTCGTCCTCGAGGACACCGGCGAGCTCCTCGTCTCGGACGCGAAGGAGCGCACCGGGCAGGGGCTGTCGCGCCTGCTCAAGGTCGTCGACGGCCTGATCGGCCAGGGCCTCCGGCTCCTGGTGCTGGTGACGACGAACGAGGTACTTCGGCGCCTGCACCCGGCCGTTGCGAGGCCGGGGCGCTGCGAGCACGTCGTCGAGTTCACCGCGTTCACCGCGGAAGAGGCCGCTGCCTGGCTCGAGCGCTACGGCAGCGACGCCGCCGCCGGGCCGAGCACGCTCGCGTCGCTCTACGCCCGCGCGGCCGGCATCGAGCCGCCGCGGAAGCACCCCCTCGGCTTCACCGCCTGAGGGCTTCCACAACCCAGCGAAAGGAGGCGGAGATGCACCTCCACCTCGTGCGTGTCGCCAAGCGGCCGCAGACGGTGCGGCGCCCGGCAAAGGTCGTGGTCCTCGAGTCGCGCCGAAGGGCCCGCCTCGAGCGCTCGCGGCCCCAGCCGCGGTCCGCCGCATGACCAGCACGACGGCGCCCCGCCGAGCCGTCCAGGCGGGGCGCCCGGTAGCGTAGGCCGATGCCGGACATCGAGCTCCGCGACGTCGAGCGGGACGACCTCGAGACCCTCTACGAGCACCAGCTTGACCCTGAGGCCGCGGCGATGGCCGGCTTCCCCTCGCGCGACCACGACGCCTTCATCAGCCACTGGGCGGGCATCCTGGCCGACCCCAACCTGCTCGCCATCGCGATCGTCGCCGACGGCCAGCTCGTCGGCAACCTGGGCGTCTTCCCGGATGTGGGCAAGCGCGCGATCGGCTACTGGATCGGCCGTGAGTTCTGGGGTCGCGGGATCGCGACCGACGCGCTCAGGCTCTTCCTGGCCAGGTACGCGGAACGCCCGCTCTATGCCTGGGTCATCGGCACGAACGCCGCGTCGATCCGCGTGCTGGAGAAGTGCGGCTTCCAGCCGGCGGACGACGCCGAGGTCGAGCCGGGCGAGCTGCTCTTCCGTCTCGACATCTAGGTTGCGGCCGTGAGCACTCCCGCCTCCAATCGAGTTCGCGTGCGCCGGGAGCCCGAGCGCGGCCTCTACGGCCGCGCCGATGTCGACGCCGTGCTCGACGCCGGCCTCGTCGCGCATGTCGCCTTCGTGCACGACGGCCAGCCGATCTGCATCCCGACGCTGTTCGCGCGGGCCGGGGACGAGGTGCTCGTCCACGGATCGAGCGCGAGCCGGACGCTGCGGACGCTTGCCGCGGGCGTGCCCGCCTGCGTGACCGTGACGGTCGTCGACGGGCTCGTGCTCGCGCGCTCGGTCTTCGAGCACTCGGTCAACTACCGCTCGGCCGTCCTGTTGGGCTCCTTCGCGCGCGTGGAGACGGAGGAGAGCCGGCTCGCCGCGTACCGGGCCTTCACCGAGAAGCTGCTTCCCGGTCGCTGGGACGAGGTGCGGGCGCCGAGCCCACTCGAGCTGCGCGCGACCGACATCCTGTCGCTACCGATCGCCGAGGCCTCGGCGAAGGTGCGCACCGGGCCGCCCTCGGACGACGAGTCGGAGGACGCCGCGCTCGACGTCTGGGCCGGGGTCGTGCCGGCCGTCGCCGGCTGGGGCGAGCCGGTCGCGTCGCCCGGGCTGCGCGCCGGGATCGGCGTTCCCGAGAGCGTGCACCGCCTGCTCGACGGCGTGTGACTGTCTCCCGCGTTGGTGAGAATGGCGGCGTGGAAACGCGCCTGCAGGCGCTCGTCGACGCCGGCATCGCGCTGACGTCCGAGCTCTCACTCGATGCCGTCCTGCAGAAGCTGGTCGAGACGGCAGCCGAGCTCACCGGCGCGCGCTATGCCGCACTGGGCGTGATCGACCGCGACCGCCGCGGGCTCGAGCGCTTCGTGACGACGGGCGTGGACGCCGAGACGTACGCGGCCATCGGCCAGCTGCCGACCGGCGGTGGCCTCCTCGGCGCGCTGATCGACGACGCCAAGCCGCTGCGGCTGCACGACATCGCCGACGATCCGCGCTCGGTCGGCTTCCCGCCGCACCACCCGGCGATGACGTCGTTTCTCGGCGTCCCGGTGCTGCTGCGAGGCATCGCCTACGGGAACCTCTATCTCTCCGAGAAGGAGAACAGCGAGGACTTCACGCAGGGCGATCAGGACGTCGTCACGCTGCTGGCGTCACAAGCGGCGGTGGCGATCGAGAACGCCCGCCTGTACGAGTCGGCGACGCGCTGGCTGCGCCAGCTCGAGTCGCTGACCGAGGTCGGCGACGCGCTGTCGATGGAGCTCGACCTGGCGCGGCTGCTCGACCTGGTCGCGGAGCGCCTGCGGGAGCTCGTCCGGGCGCGGCTCGTCCTGATCGCGCTGCCGAAGCCGGACGGGACGCTCCACATCGAGGCCGCCGACGGTGACGGCGCCGACCAGGTCCTGGGCATCCGGCTCGACACGCACGCTTCGAAGATGGGGCGTGTGCTCGAGCGCCGGCGCAGCGAGCGCGTCGATTCGATGATCGACGACATCGAGGTCGACCAGGAGACGGTGCGGCGCGTGAATGCGACCACCGGCCTCTACGTCCCGCTCGTCAACCGCGGTCGGGCGATCGGCGTCGTGGCCGCCCACGACAAGGCCGGCGACGACGCCCGCTTCAACGACGAGGACGTCCGGCTCGTGGAGACGTTCGGGAACCGCGTGGCGACCGCCGTCGAGCTCTCCGAGCGCGTCGAGCGTGACGCCCTGCGCCGTGTGATGGACGCCCAGGAGCTCGAGCGCCGCCGGCTCGCCCGTGAGCTCCACGACGAGACCGGCCAGGCGCTCACGTCCCTGTTGCTCGGCCTGCGCGCGGTGGAGGAGGCCGACGAGGAGGAGCGCCGCGAGCGGCTGGCGGCGGTCCGTGAGCTCGCCGTGGCGACGCTCCAGGACGTGCGGCGGCTGGCGGTCGAGCTGCGTCCGAAGGCGCTCGACGACTTCGGACTCGTGCCGGCGCTCGAGCGGCTGCTGGCCACCTTCACCGAGCAGACCGGTATTCCGGTCGACCTCGAGCAGACGCTCGGCGGAAGCCGGCTGCCGCCCGAGACGGAGACGGCGCTGTACCGGATCACGCAGGAAGCCCTGACGAACGTGGTGAAGCACGCGCATGCAACGCGTGTCAGCATCGTGCTGACCCGCAAAGATGCATCCGTGACCGCGGTGATCGAAGACGACGGCCGGGGCTTCGACCCGGCAAGAACCCGCGACGGAGGCTACGGCCTGCTCGGCATGCGCGAGCGGGTTGAGCTGATCGGCGGGAGGCTCGAGGTCGAGGCGAGCGCCCGCGGCACGGCCGTGGTCGCGGAGGTGCCGGTCGTATGACGAGCGTCCTGATCGTCGACGACCACGCCGTCGTGCGCAGTGGTCTCCGCCGGCTGCTGGAGGAGGAGGGGTTCGAGGTGGTCGCCGAGGCCGGCGACATGCGCAACGCCGTGTTCGAGGCGCGCGCCCACAAGCCGGATGTGATCCTGATGGACGTCGTCATGCCGGGCGCGAGCGGCATCGAGGCGACCCCGGCCGTGCTCAAGGAGGCCCCGGACGCGAAGGTGCTGGTGCTCTCGATGCAGGACGACCCGCACTACGTGACCGAGGCGTTCGACGCCGGCGCGTCGGGCTACGTGCTCAAGGAGGCTGCCGACACGGAGCTGGTGCAGGCGATCCGCGAGGTTGCGGGCGGCGGCCGCTACGTCCATCCCGCGCTTGGCGCGCGGATGATCACCGCCGCGGCCGAGGAGCGCCGGCGCGCGGAGGAGGACCCGCTCTCAGACCGCGAGCGCGAGGTGCTCCGGCTCCTGGCGCTCGGGCACACGAACCAGGAGATCGCGAAGATGCTCTACATCTCGGTGCGCACGGCCGAGACGCACCGTGCACACATCATGCAGAAGCTCCGGCTCACGACCCGCGCCGAGCTGGTGCGCTACGCGCTCGACCAGGGGCTGCTCGAGACGCACGAGTCGTGACGGGACAGTCCCCGGCACGGGACGGTCCCGTTTACCTCAGTGCGACATCGTCCCCGGCGGGTTCCCGACCTTGAGCACCCCCACCTGGCCGAGGTCGACGCTCGCGAAGGAGTGGCTCACGAAGGGGTAGAGCCCTTCCTCCGGGATCTTCACGTCGAAGATGCCGCCGCCGCCCGCCGGGACAGTGACCGTCTGCACGCCGTGCTGCGGCGCGTCGGTCACGTCGGCGTTCACCCAGGCGCGGTCGAACATCGTCCCGACGACGTGAAAGTCGGTGTCGAGGCTCGGCCCGGCGTCGACGACGTAGAAGCGGGTGACGTCGCCGGGATTGGCGGTCAGCGGGTGCTTGGCGTACTGGCCCGCGTAGCCGTTGAACGTCATCCAGTCGGGCATCATCGCGTGCGCCTTGTCCATCGAGAAGGCAGCGGGCTCGCTCGTGCCGGGGCCGTTCAGGTACCACTCGCTGGCGACGAGCACGTACTCGTTGTCGGCGTGGGGCAGCGGGGTCGACGGATCGACCACGATCGCGCCGTACATGCCGTTCGCGATGTGCGCGAGCACCGGCTTGGTGCCGCAGTGGTACATGAACACGCCCGGGTCGGTCGCCTTGAAGCTGAACGTGAACGACTTGCCGGGATCGACGTCGCGGAACGCGACGTTCGGGGCGATGCGCGCGGCGTGGAAGTCGATCGAGTGCGGGATCGCCCCCCCGTTGGTCAGCGTCATGCGCACCGTCTGGCCCTCGCGCACGTGCACGACCGGTCCAGGCGCGCCGGCGTCGAAGCCCCACGCGGCGTACTTGATGCCGGGGGCGATGTCGATGGTGACGTCCTTCAGGGTCATGTGCATGCTCGCGACCGGGCCCGCCTGGACCGGCGGCAGCGCTGCGGGATACGGCTTGTGAGCCATTGCGAGATCGTCCGCGTTGGCCGGGGCGGTGCCGGCGTAGCTGGTGAGCGCGGCCTTGCCGCCGGTCGAGCTGCCCATGTTCATGCCCGCCATGCCGTCCGAGCTGGACGTGCTCGAGACCTTCGCGGCCGCCGCGCGCGCGTCGTCGCGCGCCGAGCCGGCCGCCTCTGTCATCACGACCGCCGCGGTCGCCAGTGCGCCGACCGCGAACCCGAGCAAAATGATGATCGCCTTTGCCATGTTCGTCCTCCTTTGATTTCCACGACGAACGTTGGAACAATTGACTCGACGCTCCATCCGCTCCCGTGCGTATCCGCCATACGTGGATTCGCGGATTGCCTCGCCGCCGCCGCGGCGCAGGCTTTGTCCCAGATGCCGTCGGAAATTCCAGCCCGCCATCGCGCCCTCGCCGACCCGAGCCGGGTCCGCGTCCTCGGCGCGCTCGTCGACGCCGACGAATCGCTGGACGCCGGTGAGCTCGCCCGGCGCGTCGGCCTGCACGCCAACACGGTGCGCTTCCACCTCGGTGTGCTGGCCGACGCGGGGCTTGTCGCGAGCGCGGTCGAAGCACGGAGCGAGCCGGGCAGGCCCCGCGTGCTCTACGCGCCGACGGCGGAGGGAGCCGGCGGTGACGGCGAGGACTACCGCTTCCTCGCGCGCATGCTCGCGTCAGCCCTCGACGACGTGCCCGATCGTGACGCGGTCGCCGAGCGCGCCGGCCACGCGTGGGGCCGCTTCCTGGTCGAGCGGCGCGCGCCGGACGACCACGTCGACGCGGAGACGGCCACCGCCGAGATCCTCCGGCTCCTCGACGAGCAAGGCTTCGCGCCCCAGACCGACGGGAGCACGGTGCGCATGTGCCGGTGCCCGTTCAAGGACCTGGCCGAGAGCCATGGCGCCGTGATCTGCTCGCTCCACCTCGGCGTGCTCCGCGGCGCGCTGGAGGAGCTGCGCGCTCCGGTTCGCGCCGAGGCCCTGCGGCCGTTTGCCGAGCCCGGCGTCTGCCTCGTCGAGCTAGCGACGGACTAGCGGAACCAACGCACTCGCAGGCGCCGCGGCTTCGGCGGCTTCCAGCTGATCTGCCGCTTGAACATGCCTGCCGAGAGCATCAGCAGGAGGGCGAGGCTGGCGGCGAGTGTGTTCATCGGTTCCATCATCGGCAATTCGCGCCCAGAAGTACATCGGTTTCGACCGCAGGGCCACTCCGTAGCGTCTACGGAACCGCACGTTCGCGAAGTAAGCCGCGCGCGACCTCGGGGTTTCCACGGATGGCGGCCGGCCCAGCCGCGGCGAGGCTTGGCGCGATGCACCAGGTACGGATCCACGGACGCGGCGGCCAGGGCGTGGTCACCGCCGCCGAGCTGCTGTCGGTGGCGGCGTTCGCTGAGGGCCGCCACGCACAGGCGTTCCCGACCTTCGGGTCCGAACGCACGGGCGCGCCCGTCGTCGCCTTCTGCCGCATCGACGAGCGGCCGATCCGCAGCCGCGAGCCGATCGCGGAGCCCGACACGTTGATCGTCCAGGACCCGACGCTCCTCCACCAGGTCGACCTCTTCGCCGGCCTGCATCCGGGCGGGCTCGTGCTGCTGAACAGCGCGCGGACGCTCCAGGAGCTCGGCCTCGACGACACCGGCTTCCGGATCGTGACGCTGCCGGCCACCGACCTCGCGCGAAAACACCTCGGACGCCCCGTGCCGAACGCGGTGCTGCTCGGCGGCTTCGCCGCGCTCACCGGCGTCGTATCGCTCGACGCCGTCGTCGCCGCGATCCGGGAGAAGTTCAAGGGAGCCATTGGCGAGCAGAACGCCGTCGCGGCGCGCGTCGCCTATGAGCAGCTGGAGGCCGTCCATGCGTAGGCAGCTCGAGGGGTCCGTTGCGGTCGCGAAGGCGATCGCGCTCTGCCGGCCCGAGGTGATCTGCGCCTACCCGATCTCGCCGCAGACGCACATCGTCGAGCACCTCTCCGACCTCGTGCGCTCGCGCGAGCTCGCGCCCTGCGAGTACCTGAACGTGGAGTCCGAGTTCGCCGCCATGTCGGCCGCCATCGGCGCCTCCGCCGTCGGCGCCCGCGCCTACTCGGCGACGGCGAGCCAGGGCCTGCTCTACATGGTCGAGGCGCTCTACAACGCCTCCGGCCTGGGCCTGCCGATCGTGATGACGGTGGCCAACCGGGCGATCGGCTCGCCGATCAACATCTGGAACGACCACTCCGACGCCATGTCGCAGCGCGACTCGGGCTGGATCCAGCTGTACGCGGAGTCGAACCAGGAGGCCGTCGACCTGCACATCCAGGCTTTCCGGCTTGCCGAGGCGATCTCGCTGCCCGTCATGGTGTGCATGGACGGGTTCGTCCTCACGCACGCGTACGAGGGCGTCGACCTGCCCGCACAGGAGGATGTCGACGCCTTTCTGCCGCCGTTCGCGCCGCGGCAGGTGCTCGACCCGGACGAGCCGATGACGATCGGCGCGATGGTCGGGCCCGAGGCGTTCACCGAGGTGCGGTACCTCATGCACGCGAAGCAGATGCAGGCGCTCGACGACATCCCCGCGATCGCGTCGACGTTCGCGCAGGCGTTCGGCCGGCCGGCCGGCGGGCTCGTCCGCCGCTATCGCAGTGAGGACGCCGAGACCATCGTCGTCGCGCTCGGGTCGGTGCTCGGCACCATCGAGGACGTCGTCGACGAGCTGCGCGCGGACGGGATCCGCATCGGCGCGCTCGGCGTGAAGACCTTTCGGCCGTGGCCGCTCGAGGAGGTGCGCGCGGCACTGGCGCACGCCGAGCGCGTCGTCGTCGTCGAGAAGGCGTTCGCGGTCGGCGCCGGCGGCATCGTCGGACAGAACGTGCGGCTCGCGCTCGACGGCACCGGCGTGACGGTGCACGACGTCGTGGCCGGGCTCGGCGGCCGTCCGATCACAGGGCGCTCGCTGCGCGGGCTCCTGGACGACGCGATCGCCGGCCGGCTGCCGCGCGACCGCATGACCTTTCTCGATCTGGACACCGGCATCGTGGAGCGCGAGCTCGAGCGGCCGTCAGGCCCGCACGCCGAGAACATCCTCCGCGACCTGGGCGTCCTCGCGAGGCCGTATTGATGACGGCCGAGCGCATCCGCTTCTACCAGGTGGGCTCCTTCGCGGCCGGCAACCGGCTGCTCGATCCCGAGCAGCGGACGGTCCAGTCGCGCACCGAGCGGTCGAACACGCTCACGTCCGGCCACCGCGCCTGCCAGGGCTGCGGCGAGGCGCTCGGCGCGCGCTACGCGCTGGACGCCGCGATGCGGGCGACCGAGGGCAAGCTCGTCGCCGCCAACGCGACGGGGTGCCTCGAAGTCTTCTCCACGCCGTACCCGGAGTCGTCGTGGCAGCTGCCCTGGCTGCACTCCCTCTTCGGCAACGCGCCCGCCGTCGCGACCGGCATGGCGGCGGCGCTGAAGGTCAAGGGCCGTGACGACATCCGGGTCCTGGCGCAGGGCGGCGACGGCGGCACCGTCGACATCGGCTTCGCCTGCCTGTCGGGCATGTTCGAGCGCGACGACGACGTGCTCTACGTCTGTTACGACAACGAGGCGTACATGAACACCGGCGTCCAGCGCTCGGGCGCGACGCCGCCCGCCGCCTCGACGGCGACCACGAGGCCCGTCGGAATGGAGGCCGGCAACCGGTTCGGCCAGGGGAAGAACGTGCCGCTGATCGCCGTCGCGCACGAGATCCCGTACGTCGCGACCGCCACCGTCGCCGACCTGCACGACCTCGAGGCGAAGGTCGAGCGCGCCATGACGTTCCGGGGCGCCCGCTACCTCCATGTGCTCGTCCCCTGCCCGCTCGGCTGGGGGACTGCGTCCAGCGCGACGATCCAGGTCGCGCGCCTCGCCGTCGAGACCGGCCTCTTCCCGCTCTTCGAGGCCGAGCACGGCGAGATCACGTCGGTGACGAGGATCCGCCGGCGCACGCCGGTGGAGGAATACCTGCGCGCGCAGAAGCGCTATGCGCACCTGTTCGGCGATCCGCCGCGGCCGGACATCGTCGCCCGGCTACAGGCCGCCGCCAACCGCACCATCAACCGCTTCGGGCTCGCGGAATGAAGAAGCCCTTCGCCATCACGCTCGACGTCGGCTCGAGCCTCGCCAACAAGACGGGGTCCTGGCGCACCGAGCGCCCGGTCTACGTCGACCGGCTGCCGCCGTGCGCCGACGCGTGCCCGGCAGGCGAGAACGTCCAGAAATGGCTCTACCACGCCGAGGAGGGCGGCGAGGGCTACGAGCGTGCCTGGCGCCAGATCATGGAGGACAACCCGCTGCCCGCCGTGATGGGGCGGGTCTGTTACCACCCGTGCGAGACCGCCTGCAACCGCGTGCAGCTCGACGAGGCGGTCGGCATCAACTCGGTCGAGCGCTTCCTCGGCGACCTGGCGATCGAGCGCGGCTGGACGGTCGAGGCGGGAGCGCCGACCGGCCGGCGCGTGCTCGTGGTGGGCGCGGGGCCGTCGGGGCTCTCGGCCGCGTACCACCTGCGCCGCCTCGGCAACGAGGTGACGCTCGTCGACGCGGGGCCGGCGCCCGGCGGGATGATGCGCTTCGGCATTCCGCGCTACCGGCTGCCGCGCGAGGTGCTCGACGCCGAGATCGGTCGGATCATCGGCATGGGCGTCGACCTGCAGCTGGACACGAAGATCGACGACCTGCTCGCGGCGATGCGCGGCTACGACGCCGCGTTCGTGGCCGTGGGCGCGCACATCGGCAAGCGCGCGTACATCCCGGCCGGCGAGGCGGCGCACATCGTCGACGCGGTCACGCTGCTGCGCTCGATGGAGGGAGAGGAGAAGCCGCTGCTCGGCCGGCGCGTCGCCGTCTACGGCGGCGGCAACACCGCCATGGACGCAGCACGCACGGCCAAGCGGCTCGGCGCCGAGGAGGCGATCGTCATCTACCGGCGCACGCGCGACCGCATGCCCGCGCACGACTTCGAGGTCGAGGAGGCCGAGGAGGAGGGCGTGCTGATGAAGTGGCTCTCGACGATCAAGCACGCGGACGACGGCAAGCTCGTCATCGAGAAGATGGAGCTCGACGACACCGGCTTCCCGCAGCCGACGGGCGAGACGGAGGAGCTCGAGGCCGACTCCCTGGTGCTCGCACTCGGCCAGGAGTGCGACCTGTCCTTCCTGGATGGCGTCCCGGGCCTCGAGGTCGAGGACGGGGTCGTCAAGGTGGGGCCGCACCTGATGACCGGCTACCCGGGGATCTTCGCCGGGGGCGACATGGTGCCCGCGGAGCGGACGGTCACGGTCGCGGTCGGGCACGGCAAGAAGGCGGCGCGCTGCATCCACCTCTGGCTCCGCGACGGCGAGAACGCAAGCGGCGAGCGGCATCCGCTCGCGACGTTCGAGCGGCTGAACACCTGGTACTACACGGACGCCCCGCGGACGGTGCAGCCGCAGCTGGAGCTCGCGCGCCGGCGCTCGACGTTCGAGGAGGTCGTCGGCGGGCTGGACGAGTCGAACGCGCTCTTCGAGGCGCGCCGGTGCCTCTCGTGCGGCAACTGCTTCTCGTGCGACAACTGCTTCGGCGTGTGCCCGGACAACGCGGTGATCAAGACGAGCGACCCCGACCGGCCGTACGCGATCGATCTCGACTACTGCAAGGGCTGCGGCATCTGCGCCGCCGAATGCCCGTGCGGCGCGATCGAGATGGTGCCGGAGACCGTTTAGGCGTCGACGGCGTCGTCGAGGTCCGGTCAGGCGTACCGAAGCGCCTGCCCGGGCCGGTAGCGCACTGCGCGCCGGATCGGGAAGAACGTGATCAGCAGCGCCAGCGCGACCGTCCCGAGGAGCGCCCAGACGAGGTTCATCAGCGGGAACGTGAAGGGGACGACCACGTTCACCTCCTCCTTGACGAGCCACACCAGCAGGTGGTCGAGCGCCCAGCCGAAGGGGATGCCGAGCAGCCAGCCGCCGACCGCGAGTGCGATCGTCTCGGCTGCGAAGATCCGGCGCACGTCCCGCCCGCGCGCGCCGATCGAGCGCAGGATGCCGACCTCGCGCGTCCGCTCGATCACGCTCATCGTCAGCGCGTTCGCGAGCCCGACGAGGCTGATCGCCACGATGAGGAAGCCGAGCACGGTGATGGAGGTGGTGATCGTCCGGTTCTCCGCGACGTTCTCGGCCTCCTGCACGTACTCGATCTCGGTGCCCACGCCGTAACCGGTCGATCCAAGCGCGTCCTCCAGGTCAGTGGTCATCCGGTCGACGAACGGATGATCGTGCGAGGTGAAGCGCACCCAGAAGCTCGGCACCGAGGGGAGGAACTGCTGCGCCGTCCCGATCGGGACGAAGATCGCAGTGCCGTTCTCCTGCTGGTTCGTCGCGATCCCGATCACGCGGAGCGCGACCGGCCCGGCCGGCGTCTCGACGGTGATCCGGTCGCCGACGTGCGTCCCGGTGGCCCGCGCGAGGTTCCGCTCGACCACCGCGACGCGCGCCCGCCGCTCGGCCGTCGTGTACCAGCGCCCGTCCGAGACGTGGTAGCGGAACATCGTCCGCGGCTGGACGGCCCAGATGTAGCCGTCCTCGCCGCCGAGCCGGACATCCCGCACCCACATCGGCTCCACGGCGGCGACCCCGGGCGTCATGCGGATGATCCCGGCGGCGGCGGCGTCGAGTGACGAGCCGCTCTCGGAGGTGATCTTCACGTCCTCGCCGTGATCGTTCCACTCGGAATGGGTCGTCGCGGCGACGCCGGAGGCCAGGCCGACGATCGCAAGCAGGTTCCCGACGGCGAGCGCGACGATCGCCATCGTTGCGAGACTTCGCCGACGGCGCCGCCCGGCGTTGCGGAGCCCGATCTGCGCCGTTCGCGGCAGGAAGCGGATGCGGCGGAGGAGGTGGTCGCCCGCATCGAGCGTCCCGACCGCCGAACCGCTCGCCTCGAGCGCCTCGCGGAGCGGCACGCGGGTCGCGCGCCGGATTGCCGGCAGCGCGGCCACGGCCGGGCCGAGCACGCCGACCAGCACGCTGACGGCGACGATCGTCCAATCGACGCCGAATGCGACGTTGATCGCGTAGAACGTCGACCCGAGGTAGCGCACCAGGACGTTCGAGAGCGCGACGCCGAGCGCGAGGCCGGCGATGGTTCCGATCGCCCCCAGCAGCATCGCCGTCTTGACGTACACGGCGGCGATCTGCCGCCGCCGACCGCCGATCGCCTTCATCGTCCCGATCTCGCCCGTCTGCTCGGCGACGAGCGTCGTCATCGTGTTCGCGATCAGTACGAACGCCGAGAGCAGCGCGAGCACCGTGATCACGGAGAAGAAGTCCGCGAACGTCATGAAGTCGTCCTTGCCCGGCCAGTCGCCGGGCGCGCGGATCGCGGGCAGGGCGGTGAAGCCGGAGAGCGCCCGCCGCAGGCGCGCGGTCGTCGCCGCGACTGCTGCCGGATGCGTGTCGTCGAGCCGCACGGCGAACGACGAGTAGCCGTAGACGCCGCTCAGCGACGTGACCGTGCCGGGCGTGCTGTAGAGAACGACCTCGTTGTCGTCGATTACGTCCTTGCCGCCGTTCAGGCTCCGGCCCTCGCCGCTGACGCGCAGCGGGACCGTGCTCCCGTCGGCGGCGACCATCCGCACCGTCTGCCCGGCGGAGACGTCGAGCAGGCCCTGCTTCCCGTTCTGCGCCTCGGTCAGCACCTCGCCGTTCCGCGGGGCCGCTCCCGACGCGACGTGGACGACGTCGGCGTGCTGGTTCGCGTAGTCCGGGACGCCGAGCACATACGCGGGCGCCCGGCGTCCTCCGATCCACACCTGGCCGGAGAAGTACGAGTGAGGCTCGACCCCTCGGATGTTCGGCAGTCGCTCGAGCGCGGCGATCTGCGCGGCCGTCAGGTCACGCGCGTTCGTGTAGACGGTGAGGTCGGCGAGCCTGCCTGCTTTGACCTCCGCCTGCATCGACCGGTCCATCACCGCCGGCATCGCGAAGATCCCGATGCTCGCCACGGCGAGCGCGAGCGTCAGGCACGCGAAGAACGCCCGCGAGCGGCGGCGGGTCAGGTCGCTGATCGACTTGCGCAGGAGCGCCGAGCGCACGGCCGCCTCACGCGACGACGACGCCGTCACGGATCGCAACGATCCTGTGCGCGCGGCGTGCGAGCTCGCGGTCGTGCGTCACGTAGACGATCGTCTTGCCCTCGGCGTTGACGCGCTCCAGCAGCTCGAACATCTCCGCGGCGGTGACCGTGTCGAGGTTGCCGGTCGGCTCGTCGCCGACGACGAGCTTCGGGTCCGAGGCCAGGGCCCGGGCGATGGCGACGCGCTGCTGCTCGCCGCCGGAGAGCTCGGCGGGCAGGTGATCGTGCTTGTCGCCCAGCCCGACGAGCTCGAGGTTGTGCCGCGCGCGCTCGTAGCGCTCGCGTCGCGAGCCGAGGCGCGCGAAGTCGAGCGGCAGCGCGGCGTTCTCGAGCGCGGTCAGCGTGGGCAGGAGCTGGAAGAACTGAAACACGACGCCGACGTGCCGGCCGCGCCAGACGGCGAGCTGCTCCTCGCTCATCTCGTCGATGCGGTTCCCGTCGACGGTGACGGCGCCGGCCGTCGGCCGGTCGATGCCGGTGATCAGGTTGAGGATGGTCGTCTTGCCGCTGCCCGAGGGGCCGACGACGGCGACGAGCTCGCCCGCCTCGACGTCGAGGTCGACGCCGCGCAGCGCGCGGTACTCGAGCTTGCCCATCCGGTACGTCTTCTCGACGCCGGCAAGACGGATCAGCGGCTCGCGCGCGCGCACGCCGGCCGGCCGAGCCTCGGGGAATGCGGTAGCTGCCATCGCGGCCTCCCGCTGTGGACTGTGCGATCTCGCGCTCACCACCATCCGCGCCCACCCGGACTCGCATTGCGGGTTACTGCGCCGTGATCTCCGCGATGTCGCGCGCGACCTCGGTTGCGTCGTGGTTCGTGCCGTACACGAGCAGCTGCCGCTGCGCGCCGTTGCCCCGTTCGAGGATGCGGTTCACCCGGTCGAGCTCGGCCTCGCAGCCGAGGTCGCGCGCGTCGCCGGCGAGCTCGTGCAGCCGGCGGCGGACAAGGCGGGCGATCGGGATGCGAGCCGGCGTCTCCGCGTCGAGGTCGATCACCTCGGCGCCCAGTCCCCACCGCAGGCCGCGCCAGCGGTTCTCGACGATCAGGAGCGGATGGACCTGCGCGACCTCGCGGTCGGCGTAGCGGTGGACGAGGCACTGGACGTACGCGGCGAGCGCCACCGCGTCGTCCAGGCTCGAGACGGCGTCCATGACGCGCGTCTCGACGGTGCCGAGGCGCGGGTGCGGGCGAACGTCCCACCAGATCTTCGTGTAGTCGTCGAGGCAGCCGGTCGCTTCGAGCGCCTCCACGACCGACGCGAACTCCTCGTAGTCGCGGAGCGGCGGCGGCGGCCCCGCACGCGTGTGGCCGGCGGCGATCTCGGCGCGGGTGGACGCCAGCCCGGTTGGCGCCCCACGCCAGAGCGGCGAGCTGGCCGCGAGCGCAATGAACTCGGCGAGATGGCGGGACAGGCCGCGCACGACCCTGATGGCGGCTTCGGGACTGTCGACACCGACGTGGACGTGTAGGCCGAAGATCAGCTCCCGGCGGGCGACGTACTGGAGCTCGTCCGCGATCCCCCGGTACCGGTCGCGACGCGTGATCCGCTGCTCTTCGAACAGGCTGAACGGATGCGTCCCCGCGGCGCCGAAGCGGAGTCCCTGCGCGTCCGTCGCCTCCGCGACGTGCGCGCGCAGCCGCCGGAGCTCCCGGTGCACCTCGCCGAGGTCGCGGCACACAGGGGTGTGCGTCTCGAGCAGCGACTCGAAGAACTCCGGCGTCAGCCCCGACTCCCGGGCGTTCAGCAGTCCCTCGATCCCGGAGACGAGCTCGAGGGTCTCGGGGTCGAGGAGCATGTACTCCTCCTCGACCCCGACGCTGAACGCCGGGCCGTGCCCGAACCGCGGCTCGGCAACGCTCGAGGCCGGTGCCGTGACCTTGCTCACGCCATCGCCGGCACCCTGGCGACGCGGAGCTCGAGCTTGAGCTCGACGGGGACGTCGAGCGCCTGGCCGACGATGCACAGCTCGTGCGCCTTGCGGGCTGCGGCCTCCGCAATGCCCTCCTCGCCGAGCTCTACTTCCAGGCGGACGTCGAGCTCGATGGCGAGGAAGCCGATGCGCCCGCGCGCCAGCTGCGTCACGTGCCCGGTGGCGCGCACCTCCAACTCGCTGAAGTCGAGCAAGCGACGGTCGGCGATCGACCGCAGCGTCAGCTGATAACACGAGGCGACGGCCGCGACCAGGAGCTCCTCCGGCGACCAGTACCCCTCGATCCCGCCGCGGAACTCGGGCGGAGTGGCAACGGTGAGCGGATGCTTCTTCGGCGCCAGCGCAGTGATCCAGAGCCCCTCCGACCGCTCGACCACGACCGGGAAGCGGAAATCCTTGACAGTGCCCATGAGCGTCTCCTTTCGGCTCGCTGCCCTCACCCTCGCTCGGGCCCGAACGGGGCGGCATCGGGGCGTGCCCGGCGGCCGCTGCGGGAACCCCGCGGCTTGCGTAGCCTCGCCGCCATGGACACAACCGGGCTGACGCAGGCCGAGGCGGCGAAGCGCCTCAAGAAGCGGGGCCCCCACGAGCCGCAGCCGTCGAGCCGCTCCTACGGGAGCATCGTCCGGGCGAACGTCTTCACCGTCTTCAACCTCGTCCTGCTGGTCTTCGGAGTGATCACCCTGGCGTTCGGCGCCTGGCAGGACGCGCTCTTCCTGATCATCCTCGTTGCCAACGCCGGCATCGGCATCTTCCAGGAGATCCGGGCGAAGAACGCGCTCGACCACCTCGCCGCGCTCGTCACGCCGACGGCGCGCGTCGTCCGCGACGGCGAGGTGCGCGAGCTGCCGGTGGACGACGTCCTCGTCGACGACCTGGTGCGGCTCCGCGCCGGCGACCAGGTCGTCGGCGACGGCAGGCTCGCCCAGGCGACCGGGCTGCGCGTCGACGAGTCGATCCTCACCGGCGAGGCAGAGCCCGTCGCGCGCGGCGCGGGGGAGGAGGTGCGCTCAGGCTCGTTCGCCGTCGAAGGCGACGGCGCGTACGTCGTCACCGCGGTCGGGGCGGAGAGCTACGCGGAGCGCGTCGCCGGCGAGGCGCGCGAGTTCCGCCACCCGCGGTCGCCGCTCGAGCGGTCGTTCGACCGGCTCCTCTTCATCCTCGTGGCGATTCTGGTCCCACTCGCGGCCATCCTTGGGTATGCGCTCTGGGAGCGGGACACGCCGAAGAGCCAGGCCGTATCGACCGCGGTCGCCGCCGGCGTCACCCTGATCCCGGAAGGTCTGATCCTCCTGACGAGCGTGACGTTCGCGGTCGCCGCGCTCGCGATCGCGCGCCGCGGCGCACTGGCGCAGCAGCTGAACGCGGTCGAGTCGCTGGCGTCCGTCGACGTCATGTGCATGGACAAGACGGGCACGCTGACCGAGCCCAACCTGCGCGTCGTCGAGGCTGTCCCGGCGAACGGCGACGGCGCCGGCCTCGAGCGCGACCTCGGGCGGTTCGCCGCCTCGTTCCCGACCCGTAACGCGACGCTGGACGCGGTCGCGGAGGCGTACGAGGCGCCTCCGGAGCAGCCGTCGGAGACCGTGCCGTTCTCGTCGCGCTACCGCTGGAGCGGCGCCCGTCTCGGCGGTACCACCTGGGTGCTCGGCGCGCCGGAGCGCTTCCCTCTGGGCTCGCTCGCCGACCGGGCCGCCGAGGAGGCGGGCCGCGGCCGGCGCGTGCTCGCGCTCGCCTCGACGCAGGAGCCGCTCGACGGCCGCGACCCGGCCGAGGGCCCGCCGGCCGGGCTGACCACGCACGGGCTCGTCCTGCTCGCGGAACGGCTTCGCGACGACGCGGCCGAGACGGTGCGCTTCTTCCTCGACCAGGGCGTCGAGCTCAAGGTGCTCTCCGGCGACCGGCCGGCGACCGTGGCCGCGATCGCCGCCGACGCCGGCGTGCCCGTGACGGAAGCGCTCGACGGGGAGCAGCTGCCGATGGAGACGGCGGCGCTCCGCGAGACAGCGCTCGCGGCATCCGTGGTCGGCCGCATCTCGCCGGAGGGCAAGCGGCGCGTCGTCGAGGCGCTGCGGGACTCGGGGCGCTACGTCGCCATGGTCGGCGACGGCGTCAACGACGTGCCGGCGCTGAAGGCCGCGCGGCTGGCGATCGCGCAGGGCAGCGGCGCGCAGATGGCGCGCAGCGTGGCCGACGTCGTGCTCGTGCGCGGAACATTCGCGGCCGTGCCGCCCATGGTGGGCGAGGGCCGGCGCGTGTTCCGCAACCTCCAGCGGGTGGCGAAGCTGTTCGTCACCAAGTCGGTCTTCGCCGTCGTCCTCATCCTGTCGATCGGGCTGACGCCGATCGCCTACCCGCTGCTGCCCCGCCACCTGACGATCGCGGCAGCGGTCACGATCGGCATCCCGGCCTTCTTCTTAGCGCTCGCGCCCAGCGGAGGCGGGTTCCAGACCGAAGGGTTTTTGCGCGACGTCGCGCGCTTCTCCGTGCCCGCCGGGACGGCCGCTGGGCTCGGCGTGCTCGCGAGCTACCTGTTCGCGCTCAACGTCGCCAACATGAGCCTGACCAGCTCGCAGACCGTCGCCACCACGGTGCTCGTCATCGTCGGCCTGTACCTGATCCTCGCGCTCGAAGCGTCAGGGCTGCGGCGAGGGGCGGCCGTCTCGGTGATGGTGGCCGCGCTCGGCGCGCTCTATTTCTTCGTGCTCGCGTTTCCCCCGACGCGCCACTTCTTCTCGCTGTCGGCGCCGGGCTTCGGCGTCATCGTGCTCTCGGTCATCGGCGCCGCGCTTGCGATCGTCTTCCTGGTGCTGACGGACGACCGTTTCATCCCGCCGCTCGCCTTCGAAGTGGAGGACTCGGGCGGCAGGAACGTCGGCGTCTCGTAGGCGTGCAGCACCGCGGTGACGTGCATCGAAACGTGCGCGATGAGCGAGCCCGCGGGGTTGGCGGTCGCGAACGCTGGGATCGAGATCAGCGTGTTGCCGATCTCCGGCTTCCTCACGCCGTCCTCGCGGAACTGCGGGTACCCGAGGTGGTACGTCGCCGTGATCACCAGGACGAGGGGGAGCGCGAGCGTCGTGAATCGCAGGCGCCCGCGGACGCCGCCGATGCGGCCGCGCAGCACCCGGTACGCGATAAGGCACGGGAACGCCGTGAGCAGGAGCGCGTCCACGACGCCGTAGCCGACGCCGCGCCAGAGCAGCTCGAACGCGAGATACGCGCCGCCCGGGCGCGCCGTCGCATCGGCGCCGAGAAGGTTCGCGACGAGGAACGCAGCGACGGCGAGCCCGATTGCAACGCTCCAGCGCCACTGCCGGCGAAACGCGCCGGCGACGTCGACGTGCTCGACGGTCGTCCACGTTCCGAGCAGGCCGAGCGTGACGGCGAAGTAAACGAGGTAGTAGGCGTCGTGCTGGAGGTCGAGCATCGAGATGCCCACATAGGGGACAAGGAAGGCGACCAGTGCGCCAAGCCCGAACCAGCCGAGCTCGCGCGCGGCTGCCGGCAGCGTCAGCCCGCGCGCGTGGGTCGCGGTGACGGACATCAGCGCGGCCCCATGACGATGGCGCCCGTGCCCGTGATGCTCTGCTTCACCTGAGCCGGGACGCCGTTGTAGGTGATCTGCCCGGTGCCCGGGACAGAGGCGTCCAGGCTCCGGGTGGCGGTCACGACGATCGCCCCGGTGCCCGACAGCGTTGCGTGCACGTGGCGAGCGACGAGGCCGGCGAGGTGCATCGCGCCTGTGCCGTCGAGCGTCACGTCGAGCGCCGGCGTCGTGCCGGTGGCGACCATGCGGCCCGTGCCGGACAGCCGCAGGGCGTCCAGGTACGGGACACTGATGGCGACCCGCATCGGCGCGACGGACTGGAAGCTGCCGGGGGTGGCGATGTTCAGGCTCCCGTCCCGGACGGTTGTCTTCACCGTCCGCACCAGGTTGTCGTCGGCGCTGACGACGACGTGCTGAGCGCCGCCGACCCGGACGACGACGGCGAGCGTGCCGCCCAGCGTGACGCCCGTAAACGGCGGGAGCTTCCGCGTTTGCGTCGCGGGAGTGCCGGAGCCGACCACTGTCGGCGACGAGCCCGAGCCGAACGTGTGCTGGAGCGCGACGACCGTGATCAGGAAGGCGATGCCGAGGAACGCGACCACGGTGACGATGACGGCGGTCGGGGGCCGGTGGGTCGCCGGGCGCTGGGGAAGTGGGGTCGGCGCAACGGTCACGTCGTTGCTCCCTTCTCCGGCTCATGCGGGCCCTGATCCAGCCGGAACGGCGGGTAGCGGTCCGTCATGAGCGCCACGTAGGCGCCGACGCGGACGACCCAGCGGTTCAGGCCCATCAGCAGGTCGTAGAGGCCGGCCGGATAGCGCCCGGCGAAGAGCAGGGCGAAGCCGGCGACGGCGACGAGCACGAGGATCAGCCCGATCTGCGTGTACCACGGTCCGAAGACCGTCCCGGCAAGGATCCCCACGATCACGAGCTGCGGCAGCGCCAGCAGCCACCACTTGACGAGGACGAGCCAGTGCGACAGGCGCTCGGGGTACTCGATCTCGAGCCGGGCCGGGTAGTCCGGGACGTCCGCGAGCGTGAACGGCGGGTAGCGGTCGGTGCCGAGCACCGCGTAGGAGTAGTAGGCGACCCGCCAGGTCCAGCGGAGCACGCCCAGGTTGAAGTCGAAGATGCCGCGTGGGTAGCGGCCCGTGAACAGGATCGCGAAGCCGGCGACGAACGTCAGCACGGCGAATGCGCACCACAGGAAGAACAGGAGAAAGACGTGCGGAATCAGCAGCACCCACTTCACGAGCCAGAGCCAGCGGCTGAGCTTCACGTCGGGGGTCGCGGCGAGCCGGACCGGGCACGCGGAAGCTGAGGCAGCCGCGGACGCCTCGGCGGCCCGCGGAGCCCGGCGCACGCCGAACGCGATCAGCAGCGCCGCGGCCGCGGCGAAGAGGACGCCCGCGGTGAACAGGCCGAGCGAGACCCAGCCGAGGAAGTTCACCTTGGCGGCGAGTCGAACGTCCGCGACGACGCCCTGTGCACGGGACGCATTCATCACGACGAGCGACCAGCTTCCCTTGCGAACCGGCCACGTCACCACGGGCGCGGCACCCGTCGCGCTGACCGACCACACGTGGAGGTTGCCCGGCCGGGTCATCGGGGCGGTGCCGGTCGTGGAGCGATACGTGGCCTTGAACGGGTGGTACGAGACGTCGGTGACCTCGTCGTGGGCGACCCCGCCGAGGTACGCGTCGACCGCGGACGTCCGCGCGATGCCGATGAACAGGGTCCGGCCTGGTGCGGCATGCGCCGAGACGCGGACGGTGGCGAGCCGCCCGGGCTCCGTGGCCCAGTCGGGGCGGTTCACGCCGGTGAAGATCCGGACGTTCTCGCGCGTGAGCGCGAACGTCGGCGTCGAGTAGCGGTGGTAGCCGGTGGCGAAGAAGCCGTCGGCGTCGCGCTGGGTCGCATTCGCCCAGGTGATGAATCCAGTGCCTGCGAACAGGCCCAGGGCGATCAGTGCGGCGACGCAGCCGAAGACGATCATCGCGATTCGCCCGGCGCCGAAGTGGCGTTCCGGCTGGGCGGTCGCGGGCGGAGCAGCGTACGCGCTCACGGGATCCTCCTTCCTCGGGGGTCGTCCTCAGCGTCCACCGCGCACGCGCGCGAGGCATCGGAACCGCTTCGGACCTGCTTGCGGGCTTTCCACACCCCGATCGGCCGCCGCGCGGATGCCCTCGTCGTGCACCCGGCCGAAGCTCGGGCCATGACGACGATTGAAGACACCCACGCCACCAGCCTCCGCATCGCGCAGGAGGCCGACCCGCGCCCGATCGCCGAGATCGCCGCAGGGCTCGGCCTGGCCGACGACGAGATCGAGCTCTACGGCCGCTTCAAGGCGAAGGTCGGGCTCGACGCGATCGAGCGGCGCGCGGACACGCCCGACGGCGCGCTCGTCTGCGTCACCGCGATCACGCCGACCAAGGCCGGCGAGGGCAAGACCACCACCGCGATCGCCCTGACGGAGGCGCTCGGCCTCCTGGGCGAGCGTGCTGCACTCTGCCTGCGCGAGCCGTCCATGGGGCCGGTGTTCGGCATCAAGGGCGGCGGCGCCGGCGCCGGCCGTGCGCAGGTCGTGCCGATGGAGGACCTGAACCTGCACTTCACCGGCGACCTCCACGCGATTGCGGCGGCGAACAACCTGCTCGCGGCCATGGTCGACGCCCATCTCCTGCACGGCAACGAGCTCGGGATCGATCCGTTGAGCATCACGTTCCGCCGCTGCCTCGACACGAACGACCGCGCGCTGCGCGACGTCGTCGTCGCACTTGGCGGCCGCGCCAACGGCTACCCACGCGAGACCGGCTTCGACATCACCGCGGCGTCCGAGGTCATGGCGCTGCTCGCGGTCGCCCGCGACCTTCCCGACCTCCGTCGTCGCCTCGGCGACATCACGGTCGCGCACACGTTCGACGGCGACCGCGTGACCGCCGAGCAGCTCGGGGTGGCAGGGTCGATGGCCGTCCTGCTGAAGGACGCGATCAAGCCAAACCTGATCCAGACACTCGAAGGGCAGCCCGTGTTCGTCCACTGCGGCCCGTTCGCCAACATCGCGCACGGCAACAACTCGCTGGTCGCCGACCGGCTCGCGCTCAAGC
Organism: Gaiellaceae bacterium; assembly: GCA_035764425.1. GTDB lineage: Bacteria > Actinomycetota > Thermoleophilia > Gaiellales > Gaiellaceae > JACVRM01. The sequence continues at coordinate 1,884 of DASTZE010000080.1, read as the reverse complement.
TCGCCGACTTCGTCGTCACCGAGAGCGGCTTCGGCGCCGACATGGGCTTGGAGAAGTTCGCGCACATCGTCGCGCCGTTGGGCGGATTGCGTCCGTCAGCGGTCGTTCTGGTCGCGACGGTACGGGCACTGCGTGAGAACGGCGAGGACAACCTCGGTCGCCACGTCGCGATCATTCGCGAGCTCGGCCACGAGCCGATTGTGGCCGTGAACAGGTTCGGAGGCGACACGCGGACGGACGTCGCCGCGGTGCGGAGGCTTGCGCTCGACGTAGGAGCGCTCGCCGCCGAGGTGAGCGACGGCTTCGAGCGTGGCGGACAGGGGGCCGCAGCGCTCGCGGAGGCGGTTTACGAGGCCGCCCAGGCGGGTCCGCGGCTCACGCCGCTGTATTCCTCGGAGGACGCGTTGCGCCAGAAGATCGAAGCGGTCGCCACGCGGGTATACGGGGCCGGCGCCGTCGTCTTCTCGGCGCGCGCGCAGGCGGCGGCCGAGCAGCTCACGCGCGACGGCCTCGCGGGCCTGCCGGTATGCCTCGCCAAGACGCCGCTCTCGCTCTCGCACGACCCCGGGCTCGGAGCCTCGCCGAAGGGGTTCGCCCTGCCGATCGCGGATCTCCGTCCCTACACCGGGGCCGGCTGGATCGTGGCACTCTGCGGGGACACAATGACCATGCCCGGCCTTGGCAGGAGCCCGGCCGCCCTCGCGATCGACATCGACGCGGACGGCCGGACGGTGGGGCTCTTCTGAGCTCCGCCACCTCGCGCGCGCTCACCCCGTCGGCGCAGTTCAGCGCCACGCTGCGCGTGCGGCTGGACGACTCGCCCGGCAGCTTCGCGCGCCTGGCGACTGCGATCGGCGAGGCCGCCGGCTCGCTCGGCGCGATCGACCTCGTCCGGGTCGAGCGCCACCACAAGGTGCGCGACGTCACCGTGCTCGCGGCCGACCAGGACCACCTCGACCGCATCGTGGCCGCGGTGCACGCGGTCGAGGGCATCGAGGTCGAGCACGTCTCCGACCGGACGTTCCTCATGCACCTCGGCGGCAAGATCGAGGTCGTCTCGCGCGTGCCGCTGAAAACGCGCGACGACCTCTCGATGGCCTACACGCCCGGTGTTGCCCGCGTCTCGTCGGCGATCGCGAAGGATCCCGCGAGCGTCTGGAACCTGACTATCAAGGCGAACACCGTCGCCGTCGTCACCGACGGCACCGCCGTCCTCGGGCTCGGCGACATCGGCCCCGCGGGCGCGCTGCCCGTGATGGAGGGCAAGGCGCTCCTCTTCAAGGAGTTCGGCGGCGTCGACGCCTTCCCGATCTGCCTCGCGACCAAGGACGCCGACGAGATCGTCCGCACCGTCGAGGCGATCGCGCCGGTGTTCGGCGGCATCAACCTCGAGGACATCTCGGCGCCGCGCTGCTTCGAGATCGAGCGCCGGCTGCGTGACTCGCTCGACATCCCGGTGTTCCACGACGACCAGCACGGCACGGCGATCGTCGTGCTCGCAGCGCTGCTGAACGCGCTGAGGGTTGTCGGCAAGCCGATCGACCAGGTCCGCGTCGTGATGACCGGCGTCGGCGCGGCCGGGGTGGCGGTGGCGCAGATGCTCGTCAACGCGGGCGTGCACGACCTCATCGGCTGCGACCGGCACGGCGCGATCTGCCGCGGGGAGGACCTGGCGGCCGAGAAGGCGGCGTTCGCCCAGTGGACGAACCCGCGCGGGTTCCGCGGCACCGCGGACGAGGCACTCGCCGGCGCCGACGTCTTCCTCGGCCTGTCCGGCCCGGGCGCCATAAGCGCGGAGGGCGTGCGCACGATGGCCGAGGGGGCGATCGTCTTTGCGATGGCCAACCCGACGCCCGAGGTGCAGCCCGAGGAGATCGAGGACGC
>DASTZE010000079.1:0-26430 GCA_035764425.1 Gaiellaceae bacterium | reverse complement strand
CATGGTCGAGCGCATCTCCGAGCGCCTCGGTCATCCCGACCGCTGCCCCCACGGCTGGCCCGTCGACCCGGACGTCGAGCAGGCCGAGAACGCCGAGCTGGCGCCGGTCGCCGAGCTACCGGCAGGGTCCCGGGCGACAATTGTGCGCCTTGCCGAGCACGACGGCGAGCTTCTGCACTGGTTCTACGACGAGGGGCTCGTCCCGGGCAGCGAGATCGAGATCACCGCGACAGACACGGGCACCGGCCGGTTCGCGGTGCGCACGAACGGCAGCGAGCACGCGCTTGCCGAGAAGGCCGCGGCCGGCCTGTTCGTCAGGCCGACGTGAGCTTCGCCAGCAGGCGCTGAAGCGCGGCGGGCGTCAGCTCGCCCCGGTTCTTCGCGAGTGCGGCGAGCAGAGCGGTGCGTTGGGACGGAGGCATGGCCGCCGAGTTCGGCGGCGCGGCGACCGTTCCTCTAGACCGGGGCGCGCTCGGCGAGGCCAGCAGCCTCGCGGAGCACGTGGACCTTGTCGAGGCGCTCCCAGGTGAAGTCCTCGTCGTCTCGGCCGAAGTGGCCGTACGCCGCGGTCTTCGCGTAGATCGGGCGGCGCAGATCGAGATCGCGCAGGATCGCGGCCGGGCGCAGGTCGAAGTGCTCGCGGGCGAGCGCCTCGATCCGACCGACCGGGATGTGCTCGGTCCCGAACGTCTCGACGGCGATCGACACCGGGTGCGCGACGCCGATGGCGTAGGCGACGTTGACCTCGGCGCGGTCGGCCAGGCCGGCGCCGACCAGGTTCTTCGCCACGTGGCGGGCGGCGTACGCAGCCGAGCGGTCGACCTTCGTCGGATCCTTGCCGGAGAACGCGCCGCCGCCGTGGCGGGCGGCACCGCCGTAGGTGTCGACGATGATCTTGCGCCCCGTCAGTCCGGTGTCGCCCATCGGCCCACCGATGACGAAGTTGCCGGTCGGGTTGCAGAAGAAGAAGTCGGGGTCGTCGGTGAGCCGGCGCTCGTCGTAGAGGTGCGCCGGGAGCAGCGGGCGCAGCACGTGCTCGGCGAGGTCCGGCTTGATCTGCGTCTCGGCGTCCAGGCCCTCGCGGTGCTGCACCGAGATGAGCACGCGCTCGATCTCGACGGCGCGCTGGCGGCCGTCCTCGTCGACCTCGTAGCGGATCGTCACCTGCGCCTTGCCGTCGGGCCGCAGGTACGCCAGCTCGCCCGACTTGCGCACGTCGGAAAGCCGCCTGCAGAGCTTGTGCGCGAGCGTGATCGGAAGCGGCATGAGCTCGTCCGTCTCGGTGGTCGCGTAGCCGAACATCATCCCCTGGTCACCGGCGCCGACCTGGTCGAGCGGATCGTCGTCGCCCGGCTCGTGCTGAACCTCGAACGACGCGTCGACGCCCTGCGCGATGTCCGGCGATTGCTCGTCGATCGCGACGATGATCCCGGCCGTGTGCGCGTCGAATCCGTACTTGGCCCGGTCGTAGCCGATCTCCTTGATCTTCCCGCGGACGAGCTTCGGGATGTCCACGTAGCACTCGGTCGTGATCTCGCCGGCCACGACGACGAGGCCGGTCGTGATCAGCGTCTCGCAGGCGACGCGGCCCATGGGGTCCTGCGCCAGGACGGCGTCGAGGATCGTGTCCGAGATCTGGTCCGCCATCTTGTCGGGATGCCCCTCGGTGACGGACTCCGAGGAGAACTGGAAGGTGCGCACGGCCATATGAGCCCTCGAGGCTAGCCGATGCCCACGAACCCGAAGAGGGTGTAACTGTCGCCGTCCTGGGTGGCCGACGCGACGATCGAGCGCAGCGGCTTCAGGTTCGCCTTCGTCTCCGCGTCGACGCTCGAGCCGCCGACCTCGACGAAGAACGGCACCGCCGTCTGCAGGTCGGAGTAGACGAGCAGCGTGACCTTGCTCGGCACGTCACCGGCGCTGAGCGCGTCGGTATAGGCCGTGTCGTCGGCGAGCCTGTCGGAGCTTTCGTTGAGCGCCCCCAGCCCCGCGCGGCTCGTGCTGAGCAGCAGCTTGCCGTCGGTGACCGCCCACAGCACCGAGATGTCTTCGCCGGTGAACGTCAGCTCGGTGGCATGGAGGCCGTCGACGTCGACCGGCGATGCCTTCCCGCTGTCGCCGAGCTCCAGGAGCGCGCCGATGCGTTCCATCAGCCTCGTCGCCTTCGCCTCGTCTGTCTTCGCCACCACGTCGATCGTGACCGGCAGCGACGCGCCGCTCGACGTGCCGTAGACGCCGACGGCGGTCTCGTCGTCGATCACCGGGAACACGTCGTCGTTGAGGGTCAGTCCGAGCGCCTTCTCGATCTGGGAGCGCTGCTGGGCGAAGCTCTCGTCCTCCTGCTGGTAGGCGTCGAGTGCGTTGCGGACCGCCGTGCCGAGGCCGGTGACGTCGACGAAGACGAGCGGCTTCGCCGGCAGCGTCTGGTCGAGTGTCGGCTCGAAGCTCCTCGCCGACGGCGCGTCGGTGACCGAGCCGGCGACGTCGAAGCTGACGCCGTTGTCCTCCGCCGTGGCCGACGCGGCCAGTGACTGCACGGTGCCGAACGCCTTCGTGATCTCCTCAGTGGAGAGCGGCTGGCCCTGGGCGGCCCTCTCCGCCCCGGTATCGATCGTCTTGCCGGGCACGTAGGCGAGCGCGAGCCCGTCGGTCGGCACCTTGGCGACGGCGTCTTCGAAAGCGCTCGTGCCGCCGAGCGTCCCGCTCCCGTGCGCCTGCACGAAGAGATTCAGGGTCGCTTCCTTCTCCGCCGCGACCACCCAGCCGTCGACCTGGCGCGTCACCGCCGGGTCGGGCGGCTTGCGCAGCATCGTCTCCAGCTTCTCGGGCTGCGGCGACTTGGTGAAGAGGACGAAGTTCTCGTTCACACCCAGGCCCGCGATCCCGACGTCGGGGCCGAGCGCGGGCTTGAGGTCGTGCTCCCAGCTCAGACCCGACTTCCCGAACTCGTCGGTGAACGACTTGATCAGTGTGTCGCCGGACGGGAACCGGTTGAGCAGAACGGATGCCTTGTGCCACTGCTCGCTGGTGACGTCGGTGTTCACCGACACGAAGTACGAGGAGGTCGCCGGCGCGAAGTTCGCGGTCTCGGGGATCGAGCCGCCGGTGCCCGAGCTGCCGCCGGAGCTGCCGCAGCCGCCCACGGCCACGGCCGCGACCGCAGACGCGGACAGGACCAGGAACTGCCGCATGCTGATCACTCCTCGCTGGGGGGGCGCGCCATCAGATGCACGATCAGGTCGCCCGGATCTTCGCCGCCAAGGACCCTACTCACAGCGTCGGTTATCGGCAGATCGACGCCGAGACGCGATGCCAAACGAGCGAGCGCGGGCGCCGTGGTGAGCGACTCGACGGTGCTGCCGATCGTCGTCGCCGCCGCGGTCGGGTCGGACCCGCGTGCGATCAGCTCGCCCTCGCGCCGGTTGCGGCTCAGATGGCTCCAGCCGGTCACGACGAGGTCGCCCATGCCGGCGAGGCCAGAGAACGTCTCCGGGCGAGCGCCCGCCGCCGTGCCGAGTCGCGTCATCTCGGCCAGGCCGCGGGTGAGCATGGCGGCTTTCGCATTGTCGCCCAATTCCAGTCCATCTACGACGCCGGCGGCCAGTGCCATCACATTCTTGGCGGCGCCGCACAGCTCGACCCCGAGCACGTCGGTGTTCAGGTAGACGCGGAACGTTCCCGAGATGAGAGCGTGCTGGAGACGCCTGCCCAGGTCACGGTCGCTGGACGCGACGACGGAGGCGAAGGGCTTGCCGGCCACGACCTCGGCCGCGAAGTTCGGGCCAGAAAGGACGGCGACCGGCCGTCCGGTGACGAGCGCGGACAGGCGGCTCCCGGTTGCCGGGTCGAGGCCCTTGCTCAGGCTCAGCACCGGCGCGCTGCCCGGCAGGCCGGCGACGACTTCGCCGAAGACGCGGCTCGGCACGGCGACGCAGACGAGGTCGGCGCCGGCGACCGGCGCCTCCGCGATCGTCGCTCCCGCGACGCCGAGCTTGATGCCCGGGTGGTAGCGCGGGTTCTCGCCCGTCTCGTCGATCACGCGCGAGAGCGCCGGGTCGCGGGCGGCGAGCGTCACCTCGTGGTCGTGGCGGGCAAGCAGGTGCGCGAACGCCGTCCCCCATGCGCCGGCGCCGATCACGACAACCTTCATGAGCGGCGCACGAAGTCGATGGCCACGGGCACGCCGTCCAGCTCGAAGCGGTCGCGCAGCTGGTTCTCGACCCAGTAGCCGTAGTCGCGGGTGATCAGGCCGGGGTCGTTGACGAAGAAGCGGAAGCGTGGCGGCCGCGTCCGGATCTGCGTCCCGTAGAGAAGGTTCAGCCGGCGTCCGGCGCGCGAGGGCGGCTGCCGGGCGGAGCGCAGCTCGGCGATGAAGCGGTTCAGCTCCGGCGTCGGGATGCGGGAGGCGTGCTTGTCGAACTGCTCCACGACACGGTCGAGCAGCCGCGCGATCCCGCGGCCGGTCTTCGCCGACACCGCGATGACGGGCGGCCGCTGGCGCAGGCGCGCGCGCAGCTCCTTGCGGGTGTCCTCGAGGTCGACCTCGGAGATGTCCCACTTCGAGAGCACGACGAGCGTCGAGCAGTTCGCGCGCCGTGCCGTCTCCGCGACCTGGAGGTCCTGCTCGACGAGCCCTTCGCTCGCGTCGACGAGAACGAGCGCGATGTCGGCGCGCTCGGCCGCCTGGAGGGCGCGCAGCTCCGAGTAGTACTCGATGCCCTGCCGCTGGCGGCGCTTGCGGCGCAGCCCGGCGGTGTCGACCAGGACGAACTCGCGGTCGCCGTGCTCGAGCACGGTGTCGACGGTGTCACGGGTCGTCCCCGGGACGTCCGAGACGAGCACGCGCTCCTGGCCGAGCAGCCGGTTCAGCAGGCTCGACTTGCCGACGTTCGGGCGCCCGAGGATCGCGACGCGAATCGCCTCGTCACCGACCGGGGCGCGGCCGCTGCCCGGGAGCAGATCGACGATCGTGTCGAGCAGGTCGCCGGTGCCGTGCCCGTGCAGCCCGGAGAGCGGTACCGGATCGCCCAGACCGAGTCGGTGGAACTCGAGCGCGTTCGCGTCCTGGGCCGGATCGTCGATCTTGTTCGCGATCAGGATCACGGGCTTGCGGGAGCGGCGCAGGATCGCTGCGATCTCCTCGTCGCCCGGTGTGATGCCGGCCCTGGCGTCGACGACGAAGAGCACGAGGTCGGCGTCCGCGATCGCCGCCTGCGCCTGCTCGGCGATGCCGCGCGTGATCGGCGACGGGTCGGCGACGTCGACCCCACCGGTGTCGACGAGCAGAAACTCGCGGCCGGCCCAGTCGCACAGCAGCTCCTTGCGGTCGCGCGTCACGCCGGGCGTCTCGTGCACGACGGCGGCGCGGGACCCGGTCAGACGGTTGATCAGCGTCGACTTCCCAACATTCGGAAATCCGACGATGGCCACCGTCCCGAGCAGTTCGCGCGGTTGCTCTTCCTCGGCGCTACTCATGCGCGACCCGCGGCGGCGTGGCATGCGGCGGGCGGCCCAGCTCGTGCATGTCGACCAGGAAGTTCCAAAGTGTCCGAATCGCACGGCCGATCTCCTCCGAGGCTTCGCGGTAGCCCTTCCCGTTCGCCGGCAGGCCGGTGAAGTCCAGGGGCTCGCCCCAGGCGATCGACACCGGATGGAAGTTGCCGAGCTGCCAGAACTGGCTGCCGTGGATCGCGGCCGGCACGACCGGAGCGCCTTCCTGGAGCGCAATCATTGACGCGCCCGGCTTCGGCTCGCCGGGCACGCCGCTCTTCTGGCGCGTGCCCTCGACGAACAGGCCGACCGCACGTCCCTCAGCGACCAGCTCGCGCGAAAAGCGGACCGCCTCGCGATCCGATTCACCACGGCGGACGGAGTAGGCGCCAAACGAGCGGATCAGCTGGCCCATCCATGGCACGCGGTGCAGCTCGACCTTGGCCATGTAGTAGATCGTCCTGGGCGACGCGGCGCCGAACGCGGGCGGGTCGATCCAGGAGAAGTGGTTCAGGGCCATGACGATGCCGCCCTCCAGCGGGACGTTCTCGCGGCCGTAGACGCGCAGGGGCGCGACCGCCTTCGTCAGCGGCTGGATCGTGAGCCGGCCGACCGGCCAGACTGCCTCGGCGGCACGCATCAGGCGGGCAGCCGCTCGCGCACGAGCTGCTCGATGCGCGAGACGACGTCGTCGATCTCGAGGTCGGTCGTGTCGATGAGAAGGGCATCGTCGGCCACCAGGGTCCGCTCCGCGTCGCGCGCATCGCGCTCGCGCAGGTCGGTGACGAGTGCATCAGCGCCGATCTCCGGGCGTTCGGCCTGGCGGCGGCCGGCACGCACGGCCGGATCGGCGTCGAGATACACCTTCACCGTGGCGTCCTTGGCGACGACGGTGCCGATGTCGCGGCCCTCGATGACCGTGTTGCCAACATCTGCCATGGCGCTCTGCGTCGCGCGCATGACGCGGCGCACGGCCGGGTGCCGGGCGACGATCGGGACGACACGATCGATCTCGGCGCTGCGGATCGCAGTTGTCACGTCGTGGCCGCCAATGGTGACCCGCCCTGACGGCTCGAGCTCGATCGGATTCTCATTCGCAAGCTCGTGGAGGGCCTGCCCGTCTTCCGGGTCGATGCCTTGCTCGCGGGCGAGCCACGTCAAAGCGCGGTACATCGCGCCCGTGTCGAGGTAGCGGAAGCCAAGCCGCTGGGCGAGGCGGCGTGCGACGGTGCTCTTCCCGGCTCCGGCCGGGCCATCGATGGCGACGATCATCAGGTTCTCTGGGCCACAGCCTCGAGCAGGTCGAAGAATCCGGGGAAGCTTACGGCGACCGCCTCGTCCCCCTCGATCCGCACCGGCTCGCGCGACACGAGCCCGGCGACCGCGCCGAGCATGGCGATGCGGTGGTCGCCGCGCGAGTCCACGGTGGCGCCGCCCCGCGGCCTGGTGGGAACGCCGCGGATCCGGAAGCCGTCGTCGAGCCCCTCGATGTGGATGCCGATAGGGCGCAGGGCGTCCACCACGGCCGTGACCCGGTCGGTCTCCTTGACACGGAGCTCGGCGGCGCCCCGGATGCTGGTCGTCCCGCGCGCCATCCCGGCGACGAGCGCGAGCAGCGGCAGCTCGTCGACGAGCCGCGGCACCTCTGCGGCCGTGACGCGGGCGGCGACAAGCTCGGCGGGCGTGATCTCGAGATCCCCGGCCGGCTCCGCGCCGGCCCGATGCCGGTGCTGGACGTTGAGCCGAGCGCCCATGCGTTCGAGCACGTCCAGCAGGCCGGTGCGCGTCGGGTTCAGCCCCAGGTCGTGGACCGTGAGATCGGAGCCGGCGAGCAGGCTGGCGGCCGCGACGAACGGGGCGGCGCTCGAGACGTCGCCGGGGACGTCCAGTGCGGGCAGGCGTAGCAGCCCGGGCGGCTGCACGGTGATGCGCTTGCCGCGGCGCGCGACCCGCACGCCGGCGGCGCGGAGCATGAGCTCCGTGTGGTCGCGCGTCGGCGCCGGCTCGAGCACGCTCGTCGGCCCGTCGGCACCGAGGCCGGCGAGCAGGATCGCCGACTTCACCTGCGCGCTGGCCACCGGCAGCTCATAGGTGATGCCGCGGAGCGGCCCGCCCTCGATGACGACCGGTGCGTGACCGCCCGTCGTCTCGACCGTGGCGCCCATGCGGCGGAGCGGCTCGGCGATCCGTTCCATCGGGCGGGAGCTCAGGGAGGCGTCACCGCTGAGCTCGAAGCGGCCGCCGTTGCCCGCCAGGAGCCCGGCGAGCAGGCGCATCAGCGTGCCCGAGTTCGCGCAGTCGATCGGCAGGGAGGGCGGGCGCAGGCCACCCAGGCCCACGCCGTGGACGAGGAGCTCGTCCCCGTCCTCGTCGACCCGGACGCCGAGTGCGCGCACCGCGTCGACCGTCGCCTGCGTGTCCGCGGAGCGGCCGAAGCCGCGGAGCCGGCAGTCACCCTCGCCCACCGCGGCGACCAGCACCGAGCGGTGCGAGATCGACTTGTCGCCGGGCACGGCGATGTGGCCGACGACGGCGCTGGCTGGCTCCACAGTGCGCGACACGGGACGCGAGTGTAAGGGTGTCATCGCATGCCACCCGAGCTCGCAACCGACCTGATCACCCCGCTCGGGGCGTACCTGCACCTGCGCGGGGACGGGGCGGGCGCCTTTCTGCTCGAGTCGGTGGAGCGCGGACGGCTCGGGCGCTCGTCATTCGTCGGCTCCGGCGCGCAGCTCGTCCCGTTCGAGGAGCTCGCCTCCCTGGACGGCCCCGCTGTCGGCTTCCTGGGCTACGAGCACGTGGCACAGCTCGAGCCGACCGTCCCGGTGCCGGACGACGGGCCCGACCTCCCGCCGAGCCGCTTCATCGCCGCGGACACGCTCGTGCGGTTCGACCACGCCCTCGGCATCGCCGAGGTGTTGCTCGGCGACGCGGAAGAGCTCGCGTCACGGCTGCACGAGGCACCGCCCGTCCCGCCGGCAGTTACGGGCGAGCCGGCGCCCACGCTCCGCTTCCCCGACCGCGAGACGTACGAGGCAGGCGTGGGGCGCGCCAAGGAGCACATTCGCGCGGGTGATGTCTTCCAGGTCGTCCTTGCCCAGCGCGCACAGCGGCCGACCGCCGCCGGCGCGGTTGCGCTCTACCGGGCGCTGCGCCGGGTCAACCCGTCGCCATACCTCTTCCTGCTGGAGCTCGGGGAGCTGGCCCTCATCGGCTCCTCGCCCGAGACGCTCGTGAAGCTGGAGGGCCGGCGCGCCAGCCTGAACCCGATCGCGGGCACGGTGCCGCGCGGCGAGGGCGACGCCGAGGCGCTGCTGGCGTCGCCGAAGGACCGCGCCGAGCACGTCATGCTCGTCGACCTCGGCCGCAACGACCTCTCGCGGACGTGCCTGCCTGGAACGGTGCGGGTCGAGCGGTTTCTCGTCCCCGAGCGCTTCTCGCATGTGACGCATCTCGTCTCGGAGGTGGCCGGCGACCTCCGTCCCGGCGTCGGCCCGCTCGAGCTGCTCGAGACGTGCTTCCCCGCCGGCACGGTGTCGGGCGCGCCGAAGGTGCGCGCGATGCAGCTGATCGCCGAGCTCGAGGACTACCGGCGCGGCCCGTACGCCGGAGCCGTCGGCTACGTGATGCCGGGTGGCGACCTCGACACCTGCATCACGATCCGGACGATCGTGCTGACCGGCGGCGTCGCCTACCTGCAGGCGGGAGCAGGCATCGTGGCCGACTCCGACCCCGCGGCCGAGCACCAGGAATGCCTCAACAAGCTGGCCGCGCTCGAGCGGGCGATCGAGCTCGCGGAGGCGGAGTGATCCTCGTCGTCGACAACTACGACAGCTTCACCTACAACCTCGTGCATCTCTTCGCCGAGCTCGGGGCGGAGGTGGAGGTGCGGCGTAACGACGCCGTGGACGCGGGCGAGGCCGTGCGGCTCGCGCCGACGCACCTGGTCATCTCCCCCGGGCCCGGCCGGCCGGCCGACGCGGGCGCGACGATCGAGGTCATCCGCGTGCTTGCCGGACGGGTGCCCGTGCTCGGGGTTTGCCTCGGCCACCAGGCGATCGTGGAGGCGTTCGGCGGCGTCGTCGGACCGGCGCACGAGCTCGTGCACGGGAAGGCCGCGCCGGTGCGCCACGACGGGCATGGCATCTTCGCCGGCGTCCCCGACCCGTTCGAGGCGGGGCGCTACCACTCGCTCGCGGCGACGACGGTGCCCGACGCGCTCGAGGTGTCTGCGACCGCGCCGGACGGCGAGGTCATGGCCGTACGCCATCGCGACCTGCAGGTCGACGGCGTCCAGTTCCACCCCGAGTCGGTGCTGACGCCCGAGGGGCGGGTGATCGCCGCGAATTTCCTGAGCTAAGCTCGGCGTATGCCGTTCTGCGAGACGTGGTCGTGGCCGTGCGCGCGTTAGCGCGCCACGGCCCTCACGCGACTCCAGAAAGGAGAATCACCACACCATGAGAGTCTTCTCGGGAATCCAGCCCTCGGGCAACCCGACGTTCGGCAACTACAGCGGCGGCTTCCGCCAGTACGCCGCCACCCAGGACCGGGCCGTCGAGAGCGGCGGCGCGGCGTTCTTCTGCCTCGTCGACCTACACGCGATCACGGTCGAGTACGACCCGGCCGATCTCCGCACGCGCACGCTCGATCTCGCCGCGTTGCTGTTCGCGACCGGCCTCGACCCGGCGCGCTCGACCGTCTTCGCCCAGAGCGATGTGACCGCACATGCGGAGGCGGCTTGGCTGCTGGGCGCCGTGGCGAGCTACGGGCAGCTCGGGCGCATGACCCAGTTCAAGGAGAAGGGTGGGCGCCAGGAGTTCGTCAGCGCGGCGCTGTTCGTGTACCCGGTCCTGATGGCCGGCGACATCCTCCTGTACCAGGCCGACACGGTGCCGATCGGCGACGACCAGCGCCAGCACCTCGAGCTCGCACGCGACATCGCGGAGCGGTTCAACCATCGTTTCGGCGACACGTTCACCGTGCCCGACGGTGTCTATCCCGAGACGGGCGCGCGGATCATGGACCTGCAGTCGCCGACGGAGAAGATGGGCAAGACCGGCTCGAGCGAGGCCGGGACGGTGCGGTTGCTCGATCCGCCCGACGTGATCCGGAAGAAGTTCCGCTCCGCGGTCACCGACTCCGGCCGCGACGTGCGCCGGGCCGAGGACAAGCCTGGCGTCACGAACCTGATCGACATCTTCTCGGTGGCGACGGGCGAAGCGCCGGAGGCGATCGAGGCCCGCTACGACGGACAGGGCTACGGCCAGTTCAAGGACGACGTCGGCGAGGCGGTGGTCGCGCTGGTGGAGCCGATCCAGGAGCGCTACCGGGCGCTACGGGCAGACGAGCCGGAGCTGCTGCGGATGCTCGCGATGGGCGCGGAGAAAGCCGCGTCCGTGGCCGCCCCGACGCTCGAGGCGATGTACGAGCGGATGGGCTTCGTCAGAGCCAGCCGGTCTTCCTGAAGCGCCAGTAGAGCAGGCCGCAGATCGACCCCATCAGGGCGAGCGCCGCCGGGTAGCCGAAGCTCCAGCCGAGCTCCGGCATGTGATCGAAGTTCATGCCGTAGACGCCCGTGATCAGCGTCGGCACGGCGATGATCGCCGCCCAGGCAGAGATCTTGCGGACGTCCTCGTTCTGGCGGATGCTCGCCTGTGTCAGGTTCGCCGTGAGGATGCTCGTCAGCACCTCGCGCAGCTGTTGAACGCGGCCGTACTCGCGCAGCAGGTGGTCATGCACGTCGCGGAAATACGGCTTCATCTTCGGGTTGATCTGCGGGAAGCCCGCGCGGGCGAGGATCTCGACCGGCTCGAGCAGCGGGACGATCGCGCCGTACAGCTCCAGCACGTCGCGCTTGCGGGCGAAGATCCGCTCGGTCGGGTTGCGGCGCGAGCCCGAGAAGACGTCGCGCTCGATCCCGCTGATCGACGCGTCGAGCGCCTCGACAACCGGCTCGTAGCCGTCGACCACGGTGTCGACGATGGCGTACAGCACGGCGCTCGGCCCGCATTCGAGTATGTCCGGCTGCGACTCGAGCTGCCGGCGAACACCGTGGAGGTCGAGCTCGCCGTGGCGGACGGAGATGATGAAGTCATCGCCGATGAAGAGGAGCACCTCGCCGAAGCGGACGTCGTCGGCCTCGGCGTCCCAACGGGCGGTCTTCAGCACGAAGAGCAGCGAATCGCCGTAGCGCTCCAGCTTGGGACGCTGGTGTGCCGTGATCGCGTCCTCGACGGCAAGCGGATGCAGGTCGAACTCGCCGGCGACGGAGTCGAACTCCTCCGCGGTCGGCTCGGAGAGGCCGATCCAGGCGAAGCCGTGGTTGGCCTGCGAGCGCTCGTGCAGCTCGTCGAGCGGGATCGCTCCCTCGACGCGACGACCGCCCTCGTAGACGGCGTAATCGACGATCACCCCGTCGAGCGTAGCGCCAGCGACCGCCTGTAACGCACCTCCGTGACCCGCTCGCCGAACCGCTCCTGCTTGGTCGCGCCGTCATGGAGCCAGCCCTCGTGCTCGTAGAAGCCGCGCGCGCGGGTGTTCGTCTCGAGCACCCAGAGCGAGGCGTCCTGGAAGCCGGCGGCGGCGAGTGCCGCAGTCGTTCGTCGCAGGAGGTCGCGACCGACGCCGCGGCCCCATTCGTCGGGCAGCAGGTAGACGGCGTAAACCTCGCCAACGCGGCGCCGGTCGTCCTCCTTGTCGCGCGTTGGGCCGCCCGAGGCGAAGCCAACGATCGTCTCGGCGCGGACGGCGACCAGCACGGTCTCGTCGGCGCGCTTGGCGGCGATGCGGCTGCGCCAGCTGCGCGTGCGCTCGTCGACCGAGAGCCTGCGCAGGAAGCGGTCCGGGAGCTGGCCGGCATAGGCGGCGCGCCAGGAAGCGACGTGGACCTCCGCGATGCCCGGCGCGTCGGCGGAGCGCGCGTCGCGGACGGAGGGCAGATCAGCCGGCAAGGCCGACACGGCGCTTCAGGCCCTCCACCTCGTCGCGCGTCAGCTCGCGCCACTCCCCGGGCGCGACGCCCGTGGCGTCGAGCCCCGCGTAGCGGACCCGCTCCAACCGGCGCACTGGATGCCCAACGGCGTCGCTCATTCGCCGTACCTGGCGGTTGCGGCCCTCGTGGAGGGTCAGCTCGATGCGGCCCGGTGCGAGGCGGCGCACCCCCGCGGGAGCGGTTCGGCCGTCCTCGAGCTCGACCCCGGAGCGCAGCCGCTCGAGGGTGGTCGCGTCTGGGTCGCCGGCGACCTGGGCGCGGTACACCTTCTCCACCTCATAGCGCGGGTGCGCGAGCCTGTGCGCCAGGTCGCCGTCGTTCGTGAGCAGCAGCACGCCGGTCGTGTCGGCGTCGAGGCGGCCGACCGGGACGATGCGCACCGGCAGGTCGACGAGCTGGACGACGGTGGGTCGACCCTTCGGGTCGCGGGCGGTCGTGACCGTGCCCGCCGGCTTGTTCAGCAGCACGTACGTGAGCGGCTGGAGCGCGAGGCGGCGACCGTCGAGCTCGACGCGGTCGCGCGGGCCGACCTCGGTGTCGAAGCGGCCCGGCTCGCCGTTGACCGTCACGCGGCCGGCGCGGATGAGCTCGTCGGCGCCGCGCCGCGAGGCGACCCCGGACCGCGCGAGAAACGCGTTCAGGCGCACCCGGACAGTTAACAGGGACGGTCTCCTGGGACAGCCCCCGTTCGGGGACTGTCCCGAGGGGTCTTCGGAGAGCACGCGGCCGTGTCCTCCGTGAGCGTGTCGGGACAGTCCCTGCTGGGACAGTCCCGGACGAACTACGCCGGGCGCTGGGCGGCGACGGCCTCGAGACGCTCGCGCAGGTCCTCGGTGTGCTCGCCGAGGTCGTCCAGGCGCGGCAGCGCCGACAGGCTCTCGAGGCCGAAGACCCGCTCGAAGAGCGGGGTGACGCGGTAGCGGACGGCACCGCCTTCGTCGTCGCGGCCGGCCTCGGCCAGCATGCCGCGCTCGAGCAGGCCGGCAACGACCCCGTCGGCGGCGACGCCGCGCAGGCGCGCGATGTCCGGGCGGGTGCACGGGCCGAGGTACGCGACGATGGCGAGCGTCTCGAGCGCGGCCGCCGACAGCCCGCGCTCGATCGGGCGCTCGAACAGCCGGCCGCACGCCTCGGCGGCCTCCTTCGCAGCGCGGAATGCCCAGCCGCCGGCGACCTGCTCGAGCACGATGCCGCTCCGGCCCTCCCGGTACCGCTCGCCGAGCAGCCCGAGCGCCGTCTCGACACGCTCGGCGTCGTCGTCGGCCGCGGAGGCCAGCTCCTCCAGGGTCAGCGGCTGCGAGGCGACGACCAGCAGCGCCTCGGTCGTGCGGGCGAGCCGGTCGACCGGGTTCGAGCTGATCAGGCGGAGCGGGCGATCCATTCGTTCTCCTCCTCTTCCCGGCGCTGCGGCCGGGCAACACGGATGGGTGCAAACGGCGAGGCCTGGTCCAACTCGATCTCCCCGGCCTTGCGCAGCTCCAGCAGCGCCAGGAACGCGACCGCGGCCTCCGCGCGCGTGAGCCCCCGTACCTCGGTGTCGAAGTCGAAGCGCCGTCGGCGGGCGAGCACGGCACGAAACCGGCCCAGGAACTGGGCCACCGGCGGGAACCGGAGCGCCATGTGCGCCAGCGAGACGGACGGCGGGTCCGAGGCCAGGCGGCGAAACGCGTCGCCGAGGAGCGCCGGATCCTGCGGAGCGACGCGGCGCGCCGGGCGCGGGGCAAGGGGTGCCGGGCCGAGGCGAAAGTAGCGGCCGCTCTCCTGCTCGAGCCGCTCCGAGAGCCACGCGGCAGCGGCGCGGATGCGCCGGTACTCGGCGAGCCGGCGCGCGAGCTCCTCGGCCGCCTCCTCGGGATCGAGCTCGTCCAGCGTCTCGTCATCGAACTCGAAGAGCCCGCGGGCCTTCAGCTCGAGCAGGGCGGCCACGAGCACGAGGAACTCGCCGCAGGCGTCGAGGTCGAGCTCGTCGCGCTCGGCCAGCCGCTCGAGGAACGCGAGCACGATGGTCGCGACATCGACCTCGGCCGGCTCGAGCTCCTGCTTGAGCACGAGCGTGAGCAGCAGGTCGAAGGGCCCCTCGAACGCGTCGATGTCCAGCTCGAGCTCGCGCACGGCCACGGCGCGGGACGCTAGCGAGACGGTCGGACGCGGCGTTTCGGAATTGCCATGGCCGGACCTTTCGGCACGGGCCGCCGCCGCTCCTGCCGCCCGCGCAGGAACTGCCACCAGACGAAGAAGGCCGTCGAGGCGATGAAGACGATGATCGACACCCACGCGTTCAGGCGCAGCGGCCCGATCTCGTGCGCCGGATCGACGCGCAGCAGCTCCTCGAAGAAGCGGCCGAACGTGTACAGCGCCACGTAGAGCGAGAACAGCGCCGGCGCTTTGATCCGCCAGCGCCAGCCGACGAAGATCAGGACGCCGACCATCGAGACATCCCAGAGGAACTCGTAGAGGAACGTCGGGTGGAACGTGGAGTCCTCGAGGTACTGCGCGGGCCGGTTCTCCGGCGAGATCTCGAGGCCCCAGGGCAGGTCGGTCGGCTTCCCGAAGAGCTCCTGGTTCCAGTAGTTGCCCCAGCGACCGATCCCCTGGGCGAGCAGCAGGCCCGGCGCGACCGCATCGGCGAAGAGCCGGACACTGTTGCCCGAGCGGCGCACGATGAGCGCGCCGACCAGCGTCCCGAGGGCGATGCCGCCCCAGATGCCGAGGCCGCCCTTCCAGACCTCGAAGACGCCCTGCCACTTGGGGTCGGGGATCTCGCTCCAGCTCGTGATGACGTGGTAGATGCGGGCGCCCACGACGCCGGCGGCGGTGCCCCACACGGCGACCCGGAGGACGAGGTCGAACTCGTGCGGCAGCTTGTCGCTCACGCCGTCGAGCGAGGGGCGCCACGCCCAGCCTCGCACCCAGCGCAGCCCGGTCAGCGCCGTGCACGCGGCGACCGCGAGCAGGAGCGTCAGCCCGTACATGTGCACGGACAGCGGGCCGACTGTCCACGTGCCGGAGCTCGGTGACGGGATGGATGCGACCGGGATCACCCGGCGCATTCTGCCCTCGCCGGCGGGCGGCGGCTAACTAGAGCAGGATCGCGAGCGCGAGCTCGGGGTCGCAGCCGCGCTCGAGGAGGTCGACCGCGTGGTGCAGGTCGATGTCGAGGCGGGACGCGATCCGGCGGGCGGCGGTGGGCTCGTAGCCGGCGCGCAGGAGGGCCTCGAAGCGCCAGCGCTCGATGCGCTCGTTCTCGGTCTCGGGTTGTAGGTCGAGTGCGCTCATCTGATTCTCTGTTCGATGAAACGACGAGTACGGATTGGCAGTTAGGCAACCCCCAAACACCTTTACGGATGCCTTACTTCAGCGGACCGACTCGGCGATCTTCAACGCCTGCTCGAGCGTGAGATCGCCCTCCAGGCGGAACGTCACGTCGCCGCGCTGCCAGAGCAGCACGCGTCCCGCGAGCCGCGCAGGCTCTGACGTGAGTCGGCCCGCCGCGTCCGAGAACTCGACGGAGTGCGCACCCTCGAGCCAGAGGGCGCGTTCACCGTTCACGAGCGTCTCCGTCACGATCTGCGTCTGGAGCATCGTCTTCTCGATGTACGGCCGGTAGTCGCCCCGCAGCTCGGACAGGATCATCCGGGCGCGCACCTTCGACCCGCCGTACACGAACGAGACCACCCCGCCCCGCGGAGGTTCGTGGACATAGAGGGCGTACCCGCCGAGATCGGGTGGCGGGACGACGATCCGGAAGGGCGCGCGCGCCCGGGCGTCCCGCAGCGACATCGCCGTTCCGAGATCCGGCGTGCCGGCCACGATGCGCTGCGGAAGGGTGTCGACGAACTCGAACTTGACGCCGCCGATCCCGAGCCAGCGCTCGATCGCGGTCCTGGCCGAAGGGACGGCGAGGACGCCGGCGAGCACCACGACGAGCAGGGCGAGCGCGAGGACGAGCCAGCGCCACCGGGAGCGGCGTGGCCGCACCAGCTCAGCCCGGACGCCGGCGGTCAGGTCAGGCGCCGGCGGGAACTCGATGTCCGGTGCCAGCGCGCGGAGCTGGAGCTCGAGCTCGGAGCTGCTCACGCCGCCACCTCCCCCATCTGGGCTCGCAGCCGCTCCAGCGCGCGCGAGAGCCGCGACTTCACGGTCCCGCGTGCGATGCCGAGTGCCGCAGCCGTCTCCTCCTCGGACAGCTCGAGGAAGTACCGGCAGCTGATCACGAGCCTGTCGTCGTCGCGCAGCGCCTCGACCGCGTCGAGCAGCCGCCGGCGCTGCTCCGACGCGACCAGCGTCGCCTCGGGGGACGGGGCCGCGCCCCCCGAGGCGCCTTCGGCGGCCGCGCGCAGGGCGAGGCGCTCGCGCCGGCCGGCGGACCGGCGGCGGTTGCGAGCCTCGTTGCCGACGATCTCGAGCAGCCACGGCTTGAACGGCGCCCCGGCGCGGAAGCGGCCCAGCGCCCGGTAGGCCTTCACGAACCCGTCCTGGGCGGCCTCCTCCGCATCGAGAGCCGAGCCGGCGAGGACGTAGGCGGTCCGGAATGCAATTCCCTCGTAGCGGGTCACAAGCTCTTCGTAGGCAGCGCCGTCGCCGCGCTGCGCGCGCGCGACGAGATCCGCGTCGTCCAGTGGTCGGCCCACCACTGCCGGTTCTACACCGGCCGGCGGGCGGCGGTTCCGGGCGGCGGCCGGAGCGGGGCCGGCCGCCGCCCGCGCCTGTCAGGCGCTCAGGAGGTCAGGACGTTGGCGGCTCCGCGCGTCACCGTGGTCGTGAACGCCCAGTCGGCGGCCGCGTCGTCGGTGTCCTGGCCGTTCGGGTTGCGGATGAGTGATCCCTCGACGGTGCCCGAGTCCGCGACCGTCGCGGGGAGCACCGTGCCCTCGACGAGGTCGTACGTCGTACCGTCGATGGTGGCCGCGGTGACGGCTCCTTCGTAGGAGAGGGCGTCGAGCAGCGTCTTCGTCGTCAGGTTCACGAGCGCGACGCCGTCCGGCGAGCCGTTCTGAAGCTCGACGTCGACGACGAGGTACGCGCCGGCAGCCAGCGTCCCGGTCAGCGCCTTGCGGCTGTACTCGGTGCCGTCGCCGCCGTTGACCGGCGAGAGCGCGACGTCGGTGAGGTCGGCAGGGGCGTTGCCGGCGTTGTAGATCTCGACGAACCCGTCGTGATCGGCGCCGACCTGGTCGTAGTCGACCTCGTTGATCACGAGCCTCGCGCCGGTCGGCGGCGGGGGCGGGGGCGGCGGCGGCTCGTCGTCGCTCGGAATGCATTCCAGCGTGATCTCGTCGGCGCCGTTGACATCGACGAGCACCTCGCCGTCGGCGCCGGCGTAGGTCGTGCAGCCGACGCCGTTCAGGTCGCCGATCTCCTCGATCCCGGCTCCGGGGTCGCCTTTCGGGCCGACGGGCCCGGGCGGGCCGTCGACGCCCTGCGCGCCGGCCGGGCCGGCTGCGCCGGGGGGCCCGGCGGGCCCGGCCGCGCCCTCGGGCCCGGGCGGGCCGGGATCGCCCTTCGGCCCGCTCGTGTTCCACGCGATCCATAGCTCGTTCTTGCGGCACTTGCCGGCGATCGTGACGACGCGGAGGTAGCCGAGCACCTTCGTACGGCACGCGTTGATCGTCGTCGGCGTGTCGCCCGCAGCGAACGCCAGGCCGGCCGTGAGCGCGACGCAGAGCGCGAGCGCCGCGACGAGCGGCGCCGCGCGTTTCCCTCTTCCCATCCGTTCCTCCTCTTCGGTGATCCCGCTCCTCGTACCGGGAGGCCGATCGAGGCGCGAGATGGCCGCAACGGACAGGTGCGGCGCGGGGCCGCGTCACTCCGTGAGGGCGCGCAGAAGCCGTGACGGTTCAGGCCGCGACGCGTTGCTAAAGGACGGCGGCTTCGCCCAGCAGCGCCTTCGCCTCGGCGAAGAAATCCGGCACCGGCGACACGCGGTAGCCGGGGCCGAACGTGAACGTCTTCGGCCCCTCGGACGTATCGAGCGCTACGTAGACCGGCGCCTCGCCCGGGAAGTCCCTGACAAGCATGGCGAGCTCGCGGATCAGCCCGGCGCGGGCGACGCGCGCGTCGACCTTGAGCCGCACCTCCCGCCGCTCGGGCACTGCCTCGAAGGCGGTCACCTCCATCGCGAGCACCTTGGTCTCCCCCGCCTGCTTGTGGTCGACGCGGCCCTTCACGATCAGCACCGCTTCCTGCTCGAGCAGCTCGCGGCACTGTGCGTACACCGAGTTGAAGACGACGACCTCCGCGGCGCCGGTGACGTCCTCGAGCTGCAGGAACACCATCGGCTCGCCCTTCTTGGTCGTCAGCTGCTTGATCCCGGCGACCAGTCCGCCGACGGTGACGATCTCGCCGTCCCGGCGCCGCTCGACCTCGGTGAGCCGGCAGTCCGTCTTCCGGCGCAGCTGCTCGGCGATGCCCTGCAACGGGTGCTCCGAGACGTACAGCCCGAGGCTCTCCTTCTCCATCGCGAGCAGCTCGCGCTTGTCGTACTCGCCCGGCGGGATGGCCGGATGGTGCTTCGGCGCCTGCTCCTCCTCCCCGCCGAGGTCGAAGATGGAGCTCTGTCCGGAGAGCTGGTCGGCGTGGTGCCGTCCGCCCCACGCGAGCGCCGCCTCGAGCAGCTCGAGCATGCCCTTGCGCGGCGCGCCGGTCGAGTCGAGCGCACCACACTTGACGAGCGACTCGAGCGCCCGCTTGTTGACGATCGCCGGGTCGACGCGCTCGGTGAACTCCCAGAGGGACAGGAAGCCGCCGCCCTGCTCGCGGGCCGCGATGATCGCCCGCGCCGCCGAGTCGCCGACATTCTTGACAGCATTCAGGCCGAAGCGGATGTGGCCCTCGACGACGGCGAAGTCGCATTCCGACTCGTTCACGTCCGGCGGCAGCACCTCGATGCCCATCTCACGGCACGCGTTGACGTAGAACGGCACACGGTCCTTGGTGTTCATCACCGAGGAGATGAGCGCGGCCATGTACTCGCGTGGGTGGTTCGCCTTGAGCCAGGCGGTCCGGTACGAGATCAGCGCGTAGCAGGCCGCATGCGCCTTGTTGAACGAGTAGTCCTGCGAGGACTCCATGTCCTTCCAGAGCTGCTGGGCGACGCCTGGCGTCGTGCCGGTCTGCGCGCAGCCCTCGAGGAACTTGCCCTTGAGGGACGCCATCAGCTCGTGGATCTTCTTGCCGATCGCCTTGCGCAGTGTCTCCGCTTCGGCGGGCGAAAAGCCGGCCAGCTGCTTGGCGATCTGCATGTACTGCTCCTGGTAGATGCAGATGCCGTAGGAGTCGCCGGTGATCGCCTTGAGCCGCTCGTCGATGTAGGTGACGGGTGCCTGGCCGTTCTTGCGCTTCGCATACTCCGGGATGTACTGCATCGGCCCTGGCCGGTAGAGCGCGACGAGCGCGATCAGGTCCTCGAACTCGGTCGGCTTGACCTGGCGCAGCGCCTCGCGCATGCCCGACGACTCGAACTGGAAGACGCCGACCGCGTCGCCGGCGGCGAGCATCTCGTACGTCTTCTTGTCGTCGAGCGGGACGTGGTCGAGGTCGAGGCCGTCGCCGATCAGTTCGACCGCCGCGTCGATGACGTCGAGGTTGCGCAGCCCGAGGAAATCCATCTTCAGCAGGCCGAGGTCGACGACGTCGCCCATCTGCATCTGCGTGACGACGTCCTGGTCGGCGCCCTTCTGCTGGAGCGGGACGACCTCGGTCAGCGGCTGCGCTCCGATCACGACGCCGGCCGCGTGGATGGAGTCCTGGCGGACGAGGCCCTCGAGCGGCTTCGCGAGGTCGACGATTTCCTTCGTCAGCGGGTCGGCGTCGTAGGACTGGCGGAGCTCGGCGCCGGGCTTGAGGCACTCGTCGAGCGTCTGCCCCGGCCCTTCCGGAATCAGCTTGGCGATCTTGTCGACCGTGCCGTACGGGATCTCGAGCACCCGCCCGGCGTCGCGCACGGCGGCCCGCGCCGCCATCGTCCCGAAGGTGATGATCTGCGCAACGCGGTCACGGCCGTACTTCTCGCTGACGTAGTTGATGACCCGGTCGCGGCCGGCCACCGAGAAGTCGATGTCCATGTCCGGCAGGTCCTTGCGGGCCGGGTTGAGGAAGCGCTCGAACAGGAGCCCGTAGCGCATGGGGTCGACGTCGGTGATCTGCAGGCAGTAGGCGGCGAGCGAGCCGGCCGACGAGCCGCGCCCCGGGCCGACGCTGACGCCGTTCTGCTTCGCGAAGTGGATGAAGTCCCAGACGATGAGGAAGTAGTCCGCGAACCCCATCTCCTTGACGGTCTTGAGCTCGAACTGGAGACGCTCGCGAAGCTCCGGCGTGACCTGGTCGTAGCGGCGGTCGAGCCCCTGCTCGCACAGCTCGACGAGGTAGTCGAAGGCGTCGCGGCCCTCGGGCACCGGGAACTCGGGCAACAGGACGCGGCCGAGCTCGATGCTCACGTGGCAGCGCTCCGCCACCTCCAGCGTGCGTCGCATGGCGTCCTCGTGGCCGGAGAAGTCGAGCGCCATCTCCGCCGGCGACTTGAAGAAGAACTCGTCGGTGTCGAACTTCCAGTGATTCGGGTTGCGCAGGGAGTCGCCCGACTGGATGCAGAGCAGCGCCTCGTGGGCGCGCGCGTCCTCGGCGAGCAGGTAGTGAACGTCACCCGTCGCTACGAGGGGCAGGCCGCGCTGCTCGGCCATGCCGGCGAGCAGCGGGTTGATGCGCGCCTGGATGTCCAGGCCGGCGTTCTGCATCTCCACGTAGACGTCGTCGCGGCCGAAGATCTGCGTCAGCCGGTCGAGCTCGGCCTCCGCGTCCTTGGGCCGGCCCTCCTCGAGCGCCTTGCACACCCGGCCGGAGAGGCAGCCGGAGAGCGCGATCAGCCCCTCGGCGTGGCCCTCGAGCAACTCCCAGTCGACGCGCGGCTTGTAGTAGTAGCCCTCGAGGTAGCCGCGGGACGAGAGCTTGATCAGGTTCGCGTAGCCCTCGTTCGTCTCGGCCAGCAGCGTCAGGTGCGCGTAGCCTTTCGCCTGGGCGCGGCGGTCGTCGGCGACGTAGACCTCGCAGCCCAGCACCGGCTTGACGCCCTGCTTGCCGGCCTCGCGGTAGAGCTCGACCGCGCCGGCCAGCGAGCCGTGGTCGGTGAGCGCGACCGCGGGCATGTCGAGCTCGGCGGCTCGCGCCGTGAGAGCCGGGATCCGGCACGCGCCATCCAGAATCGAGTACTCGGAATGGACGTGGAGATGGACGAAAGGCACCTCAGCCACGGGGAGCCGATCGTAGCCTGGCGATCGGAAATCATTTCTTCGGCGGAGGCCGGTTCATCCGGCCGCAGCCATGTCGCGCGACGTCGCGGCAGATTCAGCTCGAAAGGGGGAGCTCGAGGGGGAAACGTGAGCGAAGCGAGGGTTCCCCATTCGAATAGAGCGAGCCCCGACGCCGCAGGCGTCGCGGCGAGCGGTCTTCACGGCCGGTACAAATGCGCGGACATGGCTCCGCTGACCGAGAAGGCCCTCCGGCTCTTGCGCGCGCCGAGCTTCGGCTTCCTGGCGGTCGACGACCACGGCCCACACGTGTCGCCGATCTGGGTCGATACCGACGGCACCGACATCCTCATCAACACCGCCGTCGGGCGGGTCAAAGACCGCGCGATGGCACAGGGCGCGCGCGTGGCGCTGTCGGTCTCGCCGACGGGCGACCCGTACGAGCATGTCGACATCCGCGGCCGCGTGGCCCGCCGGGTCGAGGGCCCCGAGGCGGACGAGCACATCCGCGCGCTCGGGCGCAAGTACAACGGCAAGGATTACGCCTTCACGATCGGGCCAGGTGAGCGCCGCGTGAAGATCTGGATCGAGCCGACGGTCGTCGCGTGACCGAGTATCCCGAGCCCAGGCCGCCGGAGCCGCTGCCCGATCCGGCCCCTGACCCGGAGCCGTTCCCGGACCCTCAGAGCGGCAGCCGCCCCGGCAGCAGGTAGGCGCAGAGCGCGAGCGCCAGCAGGCGAGCCGTCCAGTCCTCCTCGACCGCGGCGAGCGGCACGGTCCACACGGCGTACCAGGGCAGCAGCCACGGCGTCGTGAGCACCAGCAGCCCGGCGGCCAGCGCGATGCGCGCCCGTCCCCGCCAGGCACTGCGGAGCAGCCACACGTAGCCGCCGGCGAGGATCGCCGCGCCGACCAGCATGGCGGTGTTCGGCGAGAGTCCGAGCTTGCGCCCGATGCTCATGCTCGTCTCCGTGTGCGCCTGGTGGGCGAGCGGCCCGAACGCCGACAGCCACCGGCTTCCGAACAGCGCGAAGGCGAGAAGCGCGAACGCGCCGGCCGCCGCGAGCGTGGTCCCGGCGACGGCCCGCCGGTTGCGCCGCTCCGCGAGCAGGTGCAGCGGCAGGAGCGCGAGCGGGATCCACTTCAGTGCGATCGCGGCCGCCCAGGCTGCGCCGCCTGCCCGCGGCCGGTGCACCGCGAGCGCGAGCGCGGTCAGGACCAGCACCATCATCAGCGCGTCGTTGTGGCCGCCGCCTGCGAATTGGAGCGCGACCAGCGGGTTCCAACCGACGAACGCCGCAGCGAACGCGCCCGCACGGACGGCGGCGAGCGCGACGAGCGCCAGGACCGCGGCCGCCGCAAGCGCGCGGTAGGCAAGCTCGGCGGCGGACGGCGACGGCCCGGTCACGCGCGCGAGCCCCGCGGATAGGAGCGTGAATGCAGGCCCGTAGACCGAGCGCTCGTGGCGCCAGCCGAGCGCGACGACCCGCGTCGCCGCGTCGTGCGGGAAGGCGCTCGGCGCCACCGCGTACGGGTCGGCGTCGTGCACCGCCTCGATACGGCCGTAGGCCCAGTAGCTGTAGACGTCGTGTGAGAAGAACAGCGGGCCGGCGAGCGGCGCGAGCTGAATCGCAACGCCCGCCGCGCAGACGGCGGCGATCCGGACGGCGCTCCGCCGGACGGCGGCCAGGCCGGCGAGGTAGAGCGTGAAGGCGACGGCCACGCCGGCGAGGTAGAGGGCCGAGCGCCCGTCGTACGGCGGCCCTGATGCGAGGTCGACCCGGCGGAGCGCGTCAGCGGCCGCGGCGACCGCGACGAGCACGCCGCCCGCGTAGAGGAACGCGGCCCGCTCGGTCAGCACGGCGGCGCGGCGTTCCCGCCCAGCGCCGCGAGGACGCCGGACGCGTCCACTTCGAACTGCAGGCTGACGATGCCGGCGCGAGGCGTGGCCACCCGGAGCATGCCGTCGGGCCCGGCGGAAAGGCAGGCGCCGTGCGCGTGCCAGTAGGCGGAGCTGCGGACCGCCACGCGGTACGTCCCCGGGCTGCCCACGCGCAGGGTGATGCCCTGCCGCGTGAGCCGGAGCACCCGCGCCCGGCCAGGGCCGGTAACGAGCTCCCGCGGCGACGGAACGGCGTAGATCCGCACGCTCGGCGAGCGGAACACGAGCCGGAGCCCGGCCCGGCCGCTGCCGACGAGCGCCGCCTCGGCGGCGGCGCTGTAGTCCGGCGGCGCGCTCGTCAGCACCACGTACTGGACGCCGAGTCCGCGCAGCCAGCGGCGGTACGCGGCCGCTCCGGGCGACCCGTAGAGCACCTCGTTCTGCGGAAAGTCGTACTGGCGGAACCACCCGCGCGTGAGCGGGATGCCCGCGCGCGGGAGGTACGTCGCTCCCCAGTGGCCGACGGTGTCGACGACCTCGACGCGGTACGACGGGTCGAGGTGGCGCTCCAGGTACCGGACGGCGGGCGCCCAGTAGTCGGCCTGCGTGCTCGCGTCCGCGGTCGAGCCCTCGACATTCGCGACCACCGGCTGGATGTTCCAGACCGCCGCGAGGGCCATCCCGGCGACGACCACCTTCCGCGGCCGCCAGTCGCGCAGCGCGAACAGGAGCAGCGCGATCGGGACGGCGGCGAAGCGCAGCCGGGTCACGTTGGCCCCGAGCGGCGACGGAACGAGGAAGGCGGCGACGCACGCGAACGCGTACAGCACGAAGAACGGCCGCAGCACGCGCGCGGGCGCGACGCGCCAGACGAGCGCAGCGCCGAAGACGCAGAACACCAGCGCGGCGAGCAGCGCCCCGGCCGGGAACGGATAGAAGCCGCCGTCCGGGAACGCACGCTTGATGCCGGCGTAGAGCAGGCACACGCCGACCACTGCCGCGCCGGCGGCAAAGAGCGTGCGCCGGTCGACCCGCCGGCCGATCGCGATCCCCGCCACGACCACGGCGAGGAAGGCGAAGGCGAGCGGGCTGGCGGCGAACGTCAGCAGGGCGAGGAGGGCGAACCAGGCGAGGCGGCGCCGCTGCACGGCGCAGAGCGCCGCGAGCATGAGCGCGCTGCCGAGCGCGAACGGGAACGCGGCCGACAGCAGCACGCACGGCCAGAGAACGGCGAAGGCGCGCGTCGGCCAGACGGCGGCCGGTCCGAACTCGCGGCGCAGCAGGACGGAGAGCGCGAACGCCGCCGCCGCGATGCTGAGCACCGCGAGCGGCCGGATGCCGACCAGCGCGGCGAGCGGGTAGTAGAGAAGGCTGTAGGTGACGAAGCTGTAGCTGCCCGAGTACCAGAGGTTGTTCCAGAGCGCAAAGCCGTGGTGCGCGTAGACCTGGACGTAGTACGCGTGGGCCGCGAAGTCGGGCCCCGGGGGCAGGAGCCAGGCGAAGAGCGCCGCGAGGATGCCCGCGACGACTGCCGCGAACGCGGCCTCCGGCAAGCGGGGAGCGTTGATGCCGCGAGTCTTCGCCCAGGCGACCTGAACACCGCCTGATAGCGCGAACGCTATGCGCTCGAGAAGGCGTCCTCGAGGTCGGCCCAGCGCATGCAGTCGGCGGCCGCGTCGCGCAGGTCCGGGTCGTCTGCCGCCCGGGCGCGCTCGCCCAGCGCCTTGCCGAGCGCGCGCAGGAGCGCCGGCTCGCCGGATCCGCCTTCGACCATGCGTGCCAGCCGCGCCGCATCCTCCAGCTCGCCCTGGTCGGCACGGATCACCGCCGCGCACGCGAGCGACGCAACCCGCGCCTCCGCCGACGCGTCCAGGCGGACGGCGGCCCGCAGGACCGCGAGCGCCTCCGCCGGATGGCCGAGTGTCGCCAGCGCCGCGGCGAGGGCGTTCAGCGACCACGCGCGCTCCTCGGCATCGGCCGCCGGGGCAACCGTCAGCGTCTGGGCGATGCGGGCGAGCTCGTCGTCGTCCGCAACGGCGGGCGGCGATAGGTCGCAGACGGTCTGCCAGAGCTCGTTGAAAGCGGCGCGATTGGTCGGCATGGCGGCTGTATCGGCAACGGCGGGCGGAGCCTGAGCGCCGAATTCGCCGCCACGGGCGGTATGCCTTTCGCCGCCCGCCGCAGCCGTCCTTACGATCGGCCGCGGTGGCGACTCCGTACAACCGCATCGCCGGCGGCGGACTGGACCGGCTGTCCGCGCTCAGCGACGGGTTGTTCGCGATCGCGATGACGCTGATCGTGCTCGAGGTGCACGTGCCGGAGACGGCCGACGTCCACTCGGAGGGCGACCTGATCCATGCGCTCGGCCACGTCGGGCCCGACCTCCTCGTCTACGGGCTGAGCTTCCTGACGCTCGGCATCTTCTGGGTCGGCCAGGGCACCCAGCTGCGGCACCTCGCGCGGGCCGACCGCCACCTGCTCTGGCTGCACCTCGCCTTCCTCGCGTTCGTCGCGACGATGCCGTTCTCGACGTCGCTGCTCACGAACTTCACGTCGTACCGGACAGCGCTCGTCGTGTACTGGCTGAACATCCTGCTGCTCGGCGTGACGCTCTACGCTGCGTGGGCGTACGCCGAGAGGGCTGGGCTCGTCTCGGCCGACGCGGGGCCGGAGGCGTCGGCGGCGATCCGCCGCCGCATCGTCGTCGCGCAGTCGCTCTACGCGGTCGGCGCGGCGCTGTGCATCGTCAGCACCGGGCTCGCAATCGCGTTCATCGTCGCGGTGCAACTGAACTACGCGATCGCCCCTCGCCTCCCGGTTCTCTC
>DASTZE010000078.1:0-9620 GCA_035764425.1 Gaiellaceae bacterium | reverse complement strand
CCACGTACGGCGCGACGGCATCGACGATCGCGCAGCAGAACCGCTCGACCGCGACCGCGCCGTCGGTGCCGCCGCCGAGCTCGACAGGCAGCAGCTCGACGCGCGGGTCGAGCCCGACCAGCAGCTGCGACTGCTTGCGGTCGACGGCATGGGCGACGCGGTCGCCGAATGGCACGACCGAGACGGCAGGCGCTGCGGCCGCTTCCTGCGCCATCACGGAACCGTAGTTCGAGGGAGGGGCCGGCGGGGGACCAGGATCGCCCCCCGCTCGATGCCCCTGAAATCGCCAGCGGGGACCTAGGACTTCAGCGCCTGCTTCAGGCTGCTGCCCGCCTGGAAGCGCGGGACGGTGGCCGCGGGGATGTGGACCTTCTGGCTCGGGTTCCGCGGATTGACGCCTTCGCGTGCGGCACGCTCGGCGGTCGAGAACTTCCCGAACCCGGTGAAGGACACCGAATCGCGCCGCTTCAACGTGTCCGTGACGCTCTCGAGGAACGCCTCCACGGCCTTCGCCGCATCGCGACGGCTGAGGCCGGCCTTGCTGGCAACCTGATCAACGAACTCCTGTTTCGTCACAGGCTCTCCTCCCCTATATGGGATGAATTCACTGGGCAGACCCTAACGATCCCGTCGGATTTCCGCCTAACCATGCGGGTTTGCGGGCATTTTTCGGGTTTCGAGCAATTCGCTCGCTCGGTAGAGCGGACGCAGGTTGAGGCCGTGAGCGGCGAGTTCTTCGGTTCCGCCCTCTTCCCGATCGACCACGCAGACCGCCGTTTCGCACGTCAAACCGGCCGCACGGAGCGCCTCCACGGCTTCCAGCGCGGCCCCTCCTGACGTGACCACGTCCTCGATCAGGCACACCCGCTCACCCGCCTCGAAGACCCCCTCGAGCCGGTTTCCGGTGCCGTACTCCTTCGCCTGCTTGCGGACGAGCAGAAAGGGCAGGCCCGACGCGAGCGACGCCGCCGCGGCGAGTGCCACCGCGCCCAGCTCAGGCCCCGCCAGGCGGTCGGGCTCGTCCCCGGCCACCGCCGCGGCGAGCATCCGGCCGAGCGGACCGAGCAGGTCGGGCCGCGTCTCGAAGCGGTACTTGTCGAGGTAGTAGCGCGAGCGCCGGCCCGAGCGCAGGACGAAGTCGCCCTCGAGGTAGGCGTGCTCGGCCAGCGCCGCGGCGAGCTCGTCGCGCGTCACCCCGCGGCCGAGAGCACGTCGTCGGCGAGCTCGGCCAGCCGGCTGCCGGCCGGCGACGAGCGCGGCAGGGACACGACCGATCCGTCGTCGAACCACACGTCGGCCCCGTCGGGACCCTCGCGGCGCCGCCGGATGACGACGAAGGCGGCGAGCGCCAGCAGCGTGAGGAGCACGAGCCTACGCATCGCGGCCGATCTTGGTCAGGCAGGCGCCGAGGTCGTGCAGCGCGAGCGCCGGTGCGGCACCGGGCGCGGCCGCCGCCACGAGCGTGAGCCCGCCGTCGGCGACCGCGTAGACGGCGCCGCCGTGGGCCTCGACGTGGAGCCGCGCGACCGTCCGCTCGCCGCCCGGCCGGAGCGAACCGGCGGCCTCGAGCAGCTCCGCTGCGGCGGCCGCGAACGCCGACGGATCGTCGAGGGTCGACGCGCGCACGTCCCCGTCGGGGCCGAGGAGCGCGACGGTGTACAGCTCGGGCGCGAGCGTCTGCAGCTCGGCGAGGGCGTCGGCCTCGGTCATCGCCCCACCTTACTGCGGGCCGGGATGCGGGGCCCGGCGGCGAACAACGTGGTGTGCCCGAGCCGCTCGACAAGTTCTTCCGCGACCGCGGGCCGCACCTGGCGGCGATGATCGCCTACTTCGCGCTGCTCTCGCTCGTCCCGCTCGTCTTCCTGGCGCTCGCGATCTTCACCGTCGGCGGCCGCGCCGACGACTCCAACTACCTCGTCCGCGAGCTGCAGCACATCTTTCCGTCGCGCTCGTTCAACCAGCTGATCGCGGCCGTCGACGCCATCCACGAGAACGCAACCACGTTCGGCATCGTCGGCGGCCTGCTTCTGGCCTGGTCGTCGCTGTCGCTCTTCTCGGTGCTCGAATCGGTCTTCAACATCGTCTACGGCCGCCCGAACCGGTCGTTCGTGCGCGGCAAGGCGCGGGCCTTCGTGCTGCTCGGCGGCTCGCTGGTCGTGCTGTTCATCGGGCTCGTGGTCGGCACCTTCGGCTACCACGTGCTGACCCGCTACGTCGGCGGACTGCTCGGCAACGAGCTGGTCGCCTTCACGCTCTCGCTGCTCGTCTCGTCGGCCGCGGTCCTGATCTTCCTGCTCGCCGTGTACTCGCAGCTGACCAACGTTCGGCTGCGCCTCGAGGACGTGCTGCCGGGGGCGCTGCTCGCGACCGGTCTGCTGGAGCTGACCTTCCAGGCGCTGCCGATCTACCTGCGCCTGACGCAGGACGCGATCACGCTGCAGGCCTTCGGCGGGCTGCCGCTGCTGCTCATCTGGCTCTACCTGATGGCCAACTCGATCATCCTCGGCGCCGAGGTCAACTGGTGGCTGCAGTTCGGGCGCCGGGCGGTCGAGGAGGCGCCGGGCCTGGCCTAGAGGGGCCAGCCGGCGGCGTCGAGCGCGGCCGCGGCGCGGGCGCGGTGCGAGTTGCGCGTCTTCCAGGCGTTCCCGAGCTCGGCGACGGTGCGCTCCTCGCCGTCGGGGACGAAGACCGGGTCGAAGCCGAAGCCCTCGCTGCCGCGCGGCGTCGTGGTGATGCGGCCTTCCAGCGTGCCCGTGCCGCGTAGCTCGCGGCCGTCGTCATCGAGCGCGACGAGCTCGCAGACGTAGCGGGCGCGCCGTCCCGCGCCCGCGGTGTCCGCAAGCGCCTCCAGCAGCCGCTCGACAGGATGCCCGGCGGCGAAGCGCGCGGAGTGGACGCCGGGGCGGCCGTCCAGGGCGTCGACCTCGATGCCCGAGTCCTCACCGATAGCCCAGCTGTCGCCGGGCGTGAAGGCGCGGCCGAACTCCGCCTTCGCGCGCGCATTGTCGACGTAGGTCTCCCCGTCCTCGGGCGGGAACTCGCGCGGGCCGAGCAGCTCGAGCTGCCAGTGCGGCATCGCCGCGGCGAGCTCCTCGAGCTTGTGCGCGTTCGCCGACGCCAGGACGCCTTTCACGTCTGCCACTCGACGCGGCGGACGTCGTCCAGCTGCTTGACCTCGTCCACGACGCCGGCCGTCGCGACGACCGACGGCAGGACGGCGTCGACGGAGACAAGGCGCGACTCGCCGGCGTCCTCGATCTCGAACTTGCGCACGCGCACCTTGCGCTCCTCGAGCGCTCCGAGCAGCGCGGAGGCGCTGCCGCCCGCCCCGAGCTCGACGATCAGCTGGCCCTGATCCCGCCGGACGCGGCCGACCGTGTGGCGGCCGATGACGCGCAGCGGGTACAGCGCGAAGAGCACGACGGCCGTGCCGAGCACGGCGACCGAGTAGTAGCCGGCGCCCGAGGCGAGCCCGATCGACGCCACGACCCACAGGGTGGCGGCGGTGGTGAGGCCACGGATCGAAGCGCCCTGACGGATGATCGCCCCGGCGCCCAGGAAGCCGATGCCGGTGACGATCTGGGCCGCGATGCGCGTCGGGTCGAGCGTGAACCCCGTCGCGCGTCCGTACTGGAAGTCGCGGAAGCCGTAGGCGGAGACGAGCGTGAACGCGGCCGAGCCGACCGCGACGAGCAGGTGCGTGCGAAAGCCCGCCTCGTGGTCGCGCAGCTCGCGCTCGAAGCCGATCGCACCGCCCAGCGCGCCGGCGAGCGCGAGCCGCGCGAGCACCTCCCACCAGCCGAGGTCAGGCACGGACGGCGCGGAGCTCCTTCCGAGCGGCGTCGCGCTGGAGATCCGCGATCTGATCCAGGCCGGCGGCGGCGAGGTCGAGCAGGTCGTTCATGCGCTCGCGGCTGAAGGCGATCCGCTCGGCGGTCGCCTGCACCTCGACGAGGCGGCCGTCGCCGGTCATCGCCACGTTGGCGTCCACCTCCGCGGCCGAGTCCTCGACGTAGTCCAGGTCCAGCAGCAGCTCGTCCTCGACGATGCCGAGCGAGACCGCGGCGATCGAGTCCGTCAGCGTGCGCGAGAGGCCGAAGCGGTCGAGCGCGCGGGCGGCGGCGACCCAGGCGCCGGAGATGCCGGCCGTGCGGGTGCCGCCGTCGGCCTGCAGCACGTCGCAGTCGAGCCAGACCGTGCGCTCGCCGAGCGCCCGGAAGTCGGTCACGGCACGCAGCGCACGGCCGATCAGCCGCTGGATCTCGACGGTGCGGCCCTTCTGCTTGCCCGCCGACTCGCGTGGCGTGCGGTCGCCGGTGGATGCCGGGAGCATCCCGTACTCGGCCGTCATCCAGCCCTTGCCGCGACCGGACATCCAGCGCGGGACGCTGTCCTCGATCGACGCGGTGCAGAGCACGATGGTCTTCCCGCAGGTGACGAGCGCGGAGCCGTGCGCCTGCTCGAGGTAGTCGGGCTCGATCGTGTACGGGCGCAGCTCGTCGGGCCGCCGCCCGTCGTGGCGGGTCATGCGGCGGCCGCCTCGAGCTGCGCGATGGTCACCTGCTCGACGTCGCCGAGCGGCAGCTGAAGGAAGCGCTGGCCAAGGCGCTCGAAGGTCTCGGGGTCCCCGGTGGTGAGGAAGCGCGTCGTGCCCTCCCGGGTCTCGTCGTTCTCGATGCGCTTGCGGGCCAGCGTCTCGGCCACCTCCCGGGCGGTCTCCTCGGCGGAGAAGACGAGCGCGACGCCTCGGCCGAAGACGCGCTGGAAGATCGGGCGGATGTGCGGGTAGTGCGTGCAGCCGAGGATGACGGTGTCGCAGCCGGCCGCCTTGATCGGCTCGGCGTACTCGCGCACGGCCTCGATCGTCGCCTCGCCGAACGGGTCGTCGCTCTCGATCAGCGGGACGAGCTTCGGGCAGGCCACGGCGTGCAGCCGGACGCCCGCGTCGAGCGCGTGGACGAGCGCCGCGTAGCGGCCGGCCTTGACCGTCGCCTCGGTGGCGAGCAGGCCGATGTCGCGGTTCCGCGTCGTCTGGACGGCGGCGTGCGCCTCCGGTGTGATCACGCCGACGACCGGCACGGACAGCGCCTCCTGCAGCCCGGGCAGCGCGGCCGAGGTGGCCGCGTTGCAGGCGACGAGGATCAGCTTGACGCCCTCGCCCTCGAGGTAGCCGCCGATCTCGTGGGCGAAGCGCCGGATCTCGGGCAGGGGCCGCGGCCCGTAGGGCAGCCGGGCGAGGTCGCCCAGGTAGACGAAGTCCTCGTGCGGCATCGTCACGAGGCATTCGTGCAGCACCGTGAGGCCACCCATCCCGGAGTCGAAGACACCGACGGGGCGCGTATCCACGCGGCGATTCTAGAGCGGCTGCAGGCGCGCACGGTGCCAGGCACGGTGACGGAACTGTGACCCGTCACGGTTCCGTAACTGCGGCCGTCCAGGGTCGCGAGGCCCTGACGGACGCCGCTTCGTATGCTCCCGAGGTGACGGCCGAGATTCGCGTTGGGACGTGCTCCTGGGCCGACGAGGCGCTCACGAAGGCCTTGTACCCGCCCGGGCTGCCGGCCGGGGAACGGCTCGCCTGGTACGCCGAGCGCTTCGACACGGTCGAGGTCGACTCGACCTACTACCGCCTGCCCGCCGAGGACATGGTGCGCCGCTGGGCCGAGCGGACGCCCGACGACTTCGTCATGCACGTGAAGGCGTTCGGCGTCATGACGCGGCACCCGGTCAAGGCCGATCAGCTGCCGCCCGACCTGCGCGACGAGGCGCCGGTCGACGACCGCGGCCGCGTCGAGCGCCCCTCGCGCGAGTTCCGCGGCGAGCTCTTCCGCCGCTTCCACGAGGCGCTGGAGCCGCTGCGCGGCGCCGGCAAGCTCGGGGGGATCCTGCTCCAGTTCCCGCCCTATGTCGTCCCACGCGAGTCGTCCTACGACTACCTCGAATGGGCAGTTCGCGAGCTGGGTGGCGACACGGCGCTGGTCGAGTTCCGGCACCGCTCCTGGTACGAGGGCGATCAGCTGCCGGAGACGCTCTCGCTGCTCGAGCGTCTCGGCGCCGCGCATGTCGTCGTCGACGCGCCGCAGGTCGAGGCGAAGAACGTCCCGCCGACCGTGCTCGCCGTGACGGCGCCCGTCACGTACACCCGCTTCCACGGCCGCAACGCGGGGACCTGGAACGTGCGCGGAACGAGCGCCTCCGAGCGCTTCGACTACCTCTACTCCGAGGAGGAGCTGCGCCCGTGGGCCGAGCAGCTGCGCGAGCTCGCAGGTCAGGCCGAGCAGGCCTTCGCCGTCTTCAACAACAACAACCGCAGCCCCGGCCCCGGCGGCGCGCCGGTCGCGCAGGCGGCCTGGAACGCGGACATGCTCAAGCGGCTGCTCGCCGAGCAGCCCGTCGGCTAGACCGAGTCCAGGAAGTCGAGCAGCACGCGGTTGAACGCGTCCGGCTGCTCGACCGAGACGAGGTGGCCCGCGCCCGGGAAGACCTCGATCCGGCCCCGCGGCGCCAGCGCCGCAACGGCGCGCGCCTCGTGGACCGGGAGCACGTCGTCGGCCTCCCCGACCACGACGACCAGCGGGCCCGCGAACGCGCGCACGACGTCGCTGCGGTCCGGGCGGTCGCGCATGGCCGCGGTGGCGTCGGCCAGCTCCGCCGCGGTCGCCGTCGTCGTCAAGCCGGCCGGAACGCCGCCCTCGCCGAGCAGCGCGATCAGCGCATCGCGGTCGCGCCGCCGCTCGGCCGAGTCGGCGGCCGCGCGCGCACCGGCGAGCAGCAGCGCGAGCAGCCGCTCGGGCGCCCGCTCGGCCATCGCCAGCCCGGTGTAGCCGCCCATCGACGCGCCGACGACGATCACCGGCCCATCCACGTCGTCGAGGATCTCCGCCGCCCAGCGGTCGAGCGACGGCCCGCGCCCGTAGAGGCGTGGCGCGGCGACGTCGCCGCCCTGGAGCGCGGCGATCTGCGGCTCCCACATGCGCTCGTCGTCCGGGAACGCGTGCAGGAACACGACGGTCGACTCAGTGGGCGACGACGACGGCCTCCGGGTCGGCCTTCGCCTCGGCGAAGGAGCGCGGCGGGGCCAGGCCGAGCACGTCGGCGAGCTGCGCCGCGAGCTCGGGCCCGGGTGGCAGGTCGGCCTCCGACTCCGCGATGCGGGCGACCGCGCGGATCAGCGCCGGGTCGGCGCCGGTCAGCCGGCCGAGCACGGTCGCGTTCGCGCGCAGGGCGACGGCGTCGCCCGGCGCGATCGGCCCGTAGGCGCCCGGCACGGAGAAGTACTCGTCGAGCAGCGAGCCGCGCTCGAAGGCCGAAAGCCGGACGAACCGGCCGCGCTCCACGGCGAGCGCGATCACGACCGAGCCGGTTACGTGCGAGAGCTCCTGCGCCAGCTGGCCGACCAGCTCGGGATCGTGCTCCCACGCCTCGTCGGTCACGGACACCCAGCCGTTCTGGGGCGCCGACACGACCGTCGCCTGCGAACGGAACAGCCTCGGCACGAAGCGCCCCACGTGCGTGGCGATCGCGGCCTGGTCGTCGGTCTGCGCGATCACGGCGCCCACCGAGGCGCCGGCGGGCGTCTGCTCGCCGGTCCGCTCGGCGAGCGCGTCGAGCGGGACCGCCGCGATGATCTCGACGTCCTCGAAGCCGAGCCGCTCGTAGAACGTGCGCGCCGGCCGGTTCGAGGTCTGCACGTTGAGGCTGACCCAGCGCGCACCGAGCTCACGCGCGCCGGCGGCGATCTCGGCCATCAGGCGCGTGCCGAGTCCATTCCCGCGTGCGTCGGGGCGCACGTAGATGTCGGTCACGTGCGAGCGCTCGCCCTTGAGCGCGGTCGCGAACGCGAAACCGGCCGGCCCCGAGTCGTCCTCGGCGATCAGCCCCACGCCCTCGGCAGCGTGCCGGCGAAGGTCGGTCCAGGCCTGAGCCCACGTCTCCGGCTGGAAGCCCTGCGGGATGGGGATCTCGACGTCGAAGGCCTCCCAGAGGCCGCGGATGGCCTCGGCGTCGCCGTCGGTGACGGGACGGATGTTCATGCTGCCGCCGTCCGCGCTCCGGTGAGCAGGTAATGCGCGGTGAGGTTCTGGAACGGGTCGAAGCGGTCGCCCATGGCGCGTGTCTCCTCGATCGAAAGGTCTTCGCCGGGACGATAGAAGCGCGCGACCGCCTTGCGCAGCGCGAGGTCGCCGGCCGGCCACGAGCGCGGCCGGGCGAGGTGCCGCGCGAGGAACCAGTCGACCGTCCACTCGCCGATCCCGGGCAGCGCCCGAAGCAGCGCACGGACCTCCTCGTCCGGGAGCGCGCCGAGCGCACCCAGGTCGAGGTCGGAGCGCGCAAGCGCGAGGATGTACTGCGCCTTGCGGCGCGAGTAGCCGAGCGCGAACAGGTCGTCCTCGGAGAGGCCGGCGATCGTGTCACGGGCCGGGAAGCCGACGGCGTGCTCGCCTCGGAACCCGCCGTAGCGCTCCACGAGCCGGTTGCGGATCGCGATCGCGGCGCGGAGCGATACCTGCTGAGCGCCGACCGAGGTGACGAGCGTCTCGAACGGCTCGGGCGAGAGCGGCGGCCGGAAGCCGTCGAGCGCCTCCACGAGGCCGACCAGGATGCCGTCGCCGGCCGCGAAGGCGTAGAACGGCTCGAGCTCGAACCGGAGGCCGAGGACCGCCTCTGCGACCGGCCTGGTCTCCGCGTCGAGCGGCGCCACCTCGGCGCCGCGCGGCGCCTCGGCCAGGCGCAGCTCGCGGGCGCCGACGACCCGGTAGAGCGCACCCTCGTGCCAGGCATTGGCGAGGTCCTTGCCGAACGCCCGGAAGCGCTCGGTGGAGAGCTCGAAGCTGTACGGCCCCGCGACGGGGAGCAGGGTCACTGCGCGCGCTGGGCGGGCAGGTAGTAACCCTCGGCGTACTCGCGCACCATGCGGTCGGCGCCGAAGCGCTCGCCCACGGCTGCCATCGAGGCGACGACGCGATCGAGCCAGCCGCGCCGGTCGGCGTACGCGGGCACGACCTCCTGCTCGAGAATGCGGTACAGCGCCTCCGCGTCCGCCGCGTCCTGGGCCTCCTCGTCGGCCTGGTCGCCGCCGTCGATCGCCCAGCCGATGGCGGGTGCGTAGGCCTCCGCCCACCAGCCGTCGAGCGTCGACACGTTGACGGCGCCGTTGAGCGCGGCCTTCATGCCGCTGGTGCCGCTCGCCTCCTGCGGGCGGCGTGGCGTGTTCAGCCAGATGTCGACGCCGCGCACGAGCACCTTGGCGAGCGCCATGTCGTAGTCGGGCAGGAAGGCGACGCGGCTTCCCGCCCCGTCGGCGCGCGCGTACTCGACCACGCGGCGGATGAGCTCCTTGCCCGCGGCGTCGGCCGGGTGCGCCTTGCCGGCGACGACCAGCTGCACCGGACGGTCGGCGTCGTGGAGCAGCCGCCGCAGCCGCTCGCGGTCGGAGAAGATCAGCCCCGCGCGCTTGTAGGTGGCGAAGCGCCGGGCGAAGCCGATCGTGAGCGCGTCCGGAGTGAGCCCGGCCGCGGGCACGACGCGCCCGAGCAGCGCCCGCCTCTGCTCCGCGAGCACCTCGGCGAGGGCGCCGCGGTCGATGTCGTGGGCGCGGTCCCAATGCTGCTCGCCGGGCG
>DASTZE010000077.1:0-19890 GCA_035764425.1 Gaiellaceae bacterium | reverse complement strand
CGTCTTCACCGCCGACCCGCGCCTCGTCCCGGAGGCGGTCAAGCGCGACCGCGTCTCCTACGAGGAGATGCTCGAGCTGGCCGCGTCGGGCGCGAAGGTGCTCGCCGCGCGCTCGGTCGAGTACGCGCGCAACAACACCGTGCCGCTACACGTGCGGTCGACGTTCGCCGATACCCCAGGAACCTGGGTTCAGGAGGAGGCAGGAATGGAGCAGGCCGTCATCTCGGGCATCGCGCACGACACCTCGGAGGCGAAGGTGACGATCCGGAACGTGCCCGACCAGCCGGGCATCGCGGCGTCGATCTTCCGGCCGCTCGCGGACGCGAACGTCAACGTGGACATGATCGTTCAGAACGTCTCGGCCGCCGGCCATACCGACGTCTCCTTCACCGTGCCGAAGTCGGACCTGGCGACGACCGAGCCGGTGCTGCAGCAGATCGCACGCGCCGTCGGCGGCGACGACGTGACGACCGACGAGGACGTGGCCAAGATCTCGCTCGTCGGCGCGGGGATGAAGACGCATCCCGGCGTGGCGGCCGACATGTTCGACGCGCTCGCCGAGGCTGGCATCAACATCGAGATCATCTCGACGTCGACCATTCGGATCTCCGTCCTGATCCGCGCCGCCGACGTCGCACGGGCGGTCAAGGCCGTGCACGACCGCTTCCGGCTGGCGGAGCCCGGCGTGCTCGAGGAGGCCTATGGGCAGCGTTGACGTCCCGGTCGCCCTGCTGGGCTACGGCACGGTCGGCGCCGCCGTCAACCGGCTGCTGACCGAGGGCGCCGACGAGATCGAGCGCGCTACCGGCCACCGGCTGCGCGTTGTCCGCGCGCTCGTCCGCGACCCCGGGCGTGAGCGCGCGTTCCCGGCCGCCGAGGGCGTGCTGACCACCGACTTCGAGTCGATCGCGACCGATCCGTCGATCGCCGTCGTCGCCGAGGTCATGGGCGGTGTCGACGAGACGGGCGAGCATGTGCTGCGGCTCCTGCGCGCGGGCAAGCCGGTCGTCTCCGCGAACAAGCAGCTGGTCGCGCGGCGCGGCGACGAGCTGTTCGACGCGGCCTCCGAGGCCGGCGTCCAGCTCCGCTTCGAGGCAAGCGTGTGCGCCGCGATCCCGGTGATCAAGGTGCTGCGCGAGGCGCTCGTGGCCACGAACGTCCACCGCATCCTCGGCATCGTCAACGGCACGACCAACTTCATGCTCACGCAGATGGAGGCGGGGAGCGAGTACGACGAGGCGCTCGCCGAGGCGCAGCGGCTGGGCTACGCGGAGGCGGACCCGACGGAGGATGTGAACGGCGCCGACGCGGCGGCCAAGATGGCGATCCTGGCGACGGTCGCGTTCGGCTCACGCGTGCGCCTGGACGACGTCCAGTACGACGGCATCGAGCGCATCCGCCTCGAGCACGTCCGCGCGGCGCGCGAGCTCGGCATGGCCGTCCGCCTGATCGGCTCGGCCACCCTCATCGGCGAGGCCGTCGATGTCCGGGTCGAGCCCGCGTTCGTCGACCGCGACCACCCGCTTGCCGCCGTGGACGGGCCCTTCAACGCGGTCATGCTCCAGGGCGACGCGATCCGCGAGATCACCCTCGAAGGCCCGGGCGCCGGGGGGCTGGCGACGGCCTCCGCCGTGGTCGCGGATATGGTCAGCGTCATCGGCACGACGGGCACGGGCTTCCTCCAGAACGATGCGTCGTGGCGCACGCTCGAGCGGCTGCCGCCGGGCGACCTGCGCTCGCCCTATTACCTCTCGATCGAGGTCGACGACCGGCCCGGCGTGCTCGCGCACGTGGCGCTGCGGCTCGCCGCCGACGACGTCTCGGTCGCGCGGCTCAGCCAGCGCCAGCTGAACGGCTCGGCGTCGCTCGACATCGTGACGCACGAGGCGTCCGCCGGCAGCGTCGGCGCCGCGGCCGCCGCGCTCGCGCACCTGCCCGAGGTGCACGGCGAGCCCGATGTCATCCGCGTGGTGGCCGAGCGCGGATGACCCCGCTCATCGAGCGCTACCGCAGCCGCCTCCCCGTCGGCGACGACGCGGAGCTGGTCACGCTCGGCGAGGGGTCGACGCCCCTGCTCTGGGCGCCACGCCTGTCGAAGCGCGTGCACATGGACGTGTGGCTGAAATGCGAGGGCGCCAATCCGACCGGCTCCTTCAAGGACCGCGGCATGACCGTCGCCGTCACGCTCGCGAAGGCCGACGGAGTGCGCGCCGTCGTATGCGCGTCGACCGGCAACACGGCCGCGTCCTCGGCGGCGTATGCCGCGCGCGCGGGCCTGCCCGCGCTCGTGCTCCAGCCGGCCGGGGCCGTGGCGCTCGGCAAGCTCGCGCAGGCGATGGCACTCGGCGCCAAGGTGCTCGAGGTGCGCGGGACGTTCGACGAGGCGCTCGCCGCCGCGCGCGCCCTCGCCGACCGGGGCACGCACGCTTTGGTGAACTCGCTCAACCCCTACCGCATCCAGGGGCAGAAGACCGCGGCGTTCGAGATCGTCGACGAGCTCGGCAACGCGCCCGATGTGCTCGCGCTCCCCTACGGCGGGGGCGGCAACACGTGCGCGTACGAGATCGGGTTCGAGGAGGAGGACGATCTGCCGCGCATCGTGTCCGTCCAGGCGACGGAGCGCTCGCGGACGGCAGCCTCGGCCATTCGCATCGCCGACCCCGTGCACCATGCCGAGGTCGACGCCGCGCTCGAGCGCAGCGGGGGCGAGATCGTGACCGTGAGCGACGACCAGATCCTGGATGCGTGGCGGCTGCTCGCACACGAGGAGGGCGTCTTCTGCGAGCCGGCCTCCGCCGCCGGCCTGGCCGGGCTGCTTGCGGGGGAGCCCGAGCGTGGCGCATGCGCAGTCGTCGTCGTCACCGGGAGTGGCCTCAAGGACCCGGAGACGGCGTCCCGTCTCAGCCCGCAGCCGATCGCGGTCGATCCCGACCCGGACGCGATCGCCGCCGTCGCGTGACCATCCGCGTCCGCGCGCCCGCCACCACGGCGAACGTCGGCCCCGGCTTCGACTGCGCCGGCATCGCCCTCGAGCTCTGGAACGAGGTCGAGGTCGGCGAGGGCAACGGCGAGCCCAGCCGGCGCCACCTCGGCGTACGAGCGTTCGCGCGCATCTCCTCGCCACGCGGCCGGACGTTCGAGTGGGTCAGCCGTATCCCGCGGACGCGCGGGCTCGGGTCCAGCGCCGCGGTGGTCGCGCTCGGCCTCGTCGCCGGAGCGCTGGCCGAGGGCCGGGACGCCGACCCGGAGTGGCTGCTCTACGAGGGCGTCGACCTGGAGGGCCATGCCGACAACCTCGCCCCCGCGCTCGCGGGCGGCATCTGCCTGACCTGGGACGGGCGCATCCAACGGATCGCGGACGACGCGCCCGCCGTCCCGATTGCGCTCATTCCCGATACGACCGTTTCGACGGCGAAGTCGCGAGCCGCCCTGCCGGCGTCGGTGCCGCACCGTGACGCCGCGTTCACGGCCGGCCGCGCGGCGATGCTCGGCGCGGCGCTCGCCTCCGGGTCAGCCGATCTGTTCGCGCAGGCGCTGGCCGACCGGCTGCACGAGCCCTATCGCGCCAGGGACGCGCCGGTGCTCGAGGCCGTGCGGACGGATCTGCCCGTCGGCGCCGTCGGCGCCTCGCTGTCGGGCTCGGGCCCGACCGTGCTGGTGTGGGCCGACCCCGGCGCGGTCGAGACGTGTGCGGCCGAGCTGGCCGCGCGTTTCCCGGACGTCCGGGTCGGGGTGCTGGCGGTGTCACGCGAGGGCGCCGGACCCTTCTAGCGTGTCGGGACAGTCCCGATGCCGGGACTGTCCCATGCGGGGACTGTCCCGTCAGCTTGCGAGATGCACGACCGTCGCACCGTTCGCCGAGTCGGGCTCCTGGCTCTCGACAAGCGAGTGCCGCGTCAGCTCGTCGCGCACGGCCGTGCGCACGGCGCCGGTGCCGCGGCCGTGGATGACGCGGACGAGCGACAGCCCCGCCAGGGCCGCGTCGTCGACGAACGAGCGGACGGCCTCCCGCGCCTCCTGCGCCGGACGGCCGCGCACGTCGATCTCGTTCGGCACGTCCTGCGCGGGCGCCGCGGCGCGGACGCGCACCGCGGGCTCCTTCTCGACCGGCGCGCGCCGTGCATCCGGCCGAAGGCGTGACACCGGCACGCGGAGGCGGAGGCCGCCCGCCCCGAGCACCTCGGCCTCGTCGCCCTCGATCCCGCCGAGCGTCCCCCGGATGCCCAGGTCGGGTGCCTGCACCGGGTCGCCCGGCGCCAGCGGCCCGGCCGCGACCGGCTCGGTGAACGCGCGCAGCGCGTCTTCGGCCCGCGCCGCGCGCTCGGAGGCGGCCCCGAGCCGCCGGTCGCGCTCCCGCTCGGCGTCCGGGGCATCCTGCTGACGCTCGCGCTCGCGACGACGCGCCGCGCGGATCTCGTCACGCAACCCGCGCAGCTCGGCGCGTGCCTGCGCGAGCTCGCGCTCCGCGTCGGTCCGGGCCGCCTCACGCTCGCGCTCGGCCGAGGCCCGCACCGCAGACACCTCCTCGGCGAGCTCCTCCTCGCGCTCCCGCGCACGCTCCGCGGCTCGCGCCGCCTCGGCGTGCTCCTCCGCGACCGCATCACGCGCAGCGACCGCCTCGCGCTCGGCCGCCTCCACCTCCGCGAGCAACTCGGCGAC
Organism: Gaiellaceae bacterium; assembly: GCA_035764425.1. Lineage (GTDB taxonomy): Bacteria > Actinomycetota > Thermoleophilia > Gaiellales > Gaiellaceae > JACVRM01. Next base: position 15,231 of record DASTZE010000077.1, on the reverse strand, counting down.
ACGAAGCCGCTCGGGCGCCACGCGCTCGCGCGCGTCCTCGACGACGCCGCCGTCGAGCCCCAGCCGCTCGGCGATCCGGAGCGCATGCGACGTCCCCGGGCGGCCGACGGTGACGGTAAAGAGCGGCGCATAGGTCTCGGGATCGAAGCCGGTGGCCGCGTTCAGCACGCCGTCGGTCGAGCTGGCCCACTCCTTGACCTCGGCGTAGTGGGTCGTCGCGATGGTCAGGCGCGCCTGGCGCACGAACCGTGAGAGCAGCGCCTGGGCAAGCGCCGAGCCCTCCACCGGGTCGGTGCCGGATGCCAGCTCGTCGACGAGGACGAGCGACCGCGCGCTCGCCGCCTCGAGGATCGCCACCAGGTTCGCGACATGGCCGGAGAAGGTCGAGAGGCTCATCTCGATCGACTGCTCGTCGCCGATGTCCGCCAGCACCTGGTCGAAGACGGGCAGCGCCGCCTCGGTCGCGGCGGGCCGCAACCCGGCCTGGTGGATGAGGGCGGCGAGCCCAAGGGTCTTCAGGGCCACCGTCTTGCCGCCTGCGTTCGGCCCGCTGATCACCAGCCCGCGCAGCTCGTCGAGGTCGAGGTCGATCGGAACTGCACGCGCGGGATCGAGTAGAGGGTGGCGGGCGCCGAGTAGCCGCACCGGGCCCGTCGCGTCGACCTGCACGCCGCGCCAGCGTCGCGAGAGCATCCCGCACGCGAGCGCGAGGTCGACCGCTGCGACCGCGGCGACTGCCACGCGCAGCGCCTCCGCGTGGGCAGCGACGGACTCGGAGAGCTCTCGCAGAATGCGCGCCACCTCCTCCCGCTCCGCCGCGGCCGCCTCCGAGAGGCGGTTGTTGGCCTCGACGATCGCGAACGGCTCGACGAACAGCGTCTGTCCGGTCGCGGAGGTGTCGTGGACGATGCCCTTCACGCTGCCACGGGCGCTCGCGCGTACGGCCAGCACCGGGCGCCCGCCCCGCTCCGTGACGAAGTCCTCCTGCAGGTGGTCGCGGAGCTCTGAGCCGCGCGCGAGCCGCCGCAGCTGCTCGGTGACGTTGTGCCGGCCGTCTCGCAGCTCCGCCCGGAGCTTGCGAAGGCGCGGCGAGGCAGTGTCGCGCAGGTCGGAGCCGTCCTCCTCGACGCAGCGGCCGATGGCCTCGGCCAGCGTGCCGAGCGCGGGGTCGACCGGCGCGGCGACATCGGCCAGCAGCGGCGCCGCCTCCGAGTGGGCGTCGAGCTCTGCCGCCATCGTGACGGCGGTCGCGGCCGTCGCGGCCACCTCGCCGAGCGCGCGGGCGTCGAGCGCCCCGCCGCGCTCGGCATGCGCCACGTGCTCGCGCACGTCGGCGGCTCCGTGCAGTGCCGGCTCCTCGGCGATGTCGAGCAGGGCGATCGCCTCGGCCGTCAGCGCCTGCCGTCGGTCGACCTCGACCGAGTCGCCGGAGGGCTCGAGCGCGAGGGCGAGCGCGGCGCCGGGCCGGGAGGCGGCGGCCGCGGCGAGCCGCTCGACGACGGCCGGGTACTCGAGCACGCTGAGCGCGTGGGCGTCCACGCACCTAGTCTAGGAAGGTGCCTCGGTCACAACCTCGACGGCGTAGACGTCATGAATGGCGCGCTCGAGCACCAGGCGGCGCGGCTCGGGAACGGTCAGGAAGCGCGGCGTAGTCGTGGCCGCGAGCTGCGCCAGCTCGCGGCTTGCGCCGAGCATCTGCCGGACAGCCATGCGGTCTCCGCCAAGCGCTACGGCGCGGAGCCGCCCGCGGTACGGGGTGAGCACCTTGACGCCGTTTGCGGCGGCCGCCTCGACGAGCACACGCGCCTGCCCCTCCCGGCGGCGCCGGAACCGGTTGGCGGAGGAGCCGCCGGCACGGTGCCGGCCGTGCACGTTGCGCGCGCCGACCTTCGAGGCGACGAGCTCCTCGCCCTCGAAGACGCCCGCGGCGAAACCGCCGAGCCGTACGAGCAGGATGCCCACGAGGTGGTCGTCGGCGACCGCCGCGAGGAGCGGCTCGACGTGGACGATGTCCCACTCGCCTTCGGCCTCCAACCCGAACGGCGGGCGCGCGGTGAGGGTCTCGCCCTCCAGCTCGAAGCGCGCCTGTCCGCCACCGTAGAGCGACCGGCCGGCCGTGCCCTCGAGCGGCGCGAACCGCTTGCGGACGTTCTCGCGGACGATGAAGCGGCGTTCGGCCACGCGCGATTGTTACCGCGCGCGCCGGGTGGGAAGATCGCCTGCGTCTCCAGCGTCCTGCGAAACGGAACCCAATGAGGAAAGGAGGCGTCGTGCAGGAGTACGCACAGGCGTCGATGGTCTCGGAGGCCGACCTGCACGGCGGTCTCTCGACGACGATTTCCCGCACCGCTGTCGAGGAGGCGCTCCGGCTCGACGAGCCCCCGGCACTCGTGCTCGACATCACCGGCCCGTCAGGCGAGCGCAGCATCGCCGTCTCGTGGAAGCGCGATGATCTCGAGCGGCTTCTCGGCCAGGCGAGCGGGGACACGATCCAGCTCACCTTCGACCGCGCCGCGCTCGAGCACTATTTCGCGGAGGACGACGTCGACGCGCATGGCCTCAAGCAGAAGGCGGCAGTGCTCGCCGTCGCGCTCGCCGCGGCCGCCGGTGTCGCCGGCGGGGCGTCGGCCATGCCGATGGGCACGGGCGGCGGCCCGTCCGCCGGCCAGGCCGACCCGACCGACGGCGGCATCGTCAACCCGTCCACGGGCATGCGCATCGTCAACCAGGAGCCGGCCACGGGCGGCGACAGCGTCATCTCCGAGATCGCCCCGGGCGCGGCCGCGCTCGGTGGCGCCGCCATCGTCATCGCGGGCGCCGCATTCGCGTTCGGCGCGGCGGGCCAGCGCCGGCGACCGGCCGCCACCTAGCCGTGCTCACCACCATGGGGCGCCGCATGCGGCGCCCCATGGTCAGACCTTCGGGAGCTCCACGACGAACGTGCTGCCGGCGCCAAGCTCCGACCGCACGTTCAGCCGCCCGCCCATGCGCTCGACGAGCTCGCGCGAGATGTAGAGGCCGAGGCCGGTGCCGCCGGGAGCCCGGGTCAGCTGGGGATCTGCGCGGAAGAACTTCTCGAAGATGCGCTCCTGGTCGGCCAGGGAGATCCCTGGCCCAGAGTCGCTGACCAGAACACGCACCGTGCCGTTGGCGGGCTCGACGCGCACCGCGACCTTGCCCGCGCCGCCGTACTTCAGCGCGTTGTCGAGCAGGTTGACGAGCACCTGCTGCAGGCGGTCGGCGTCGGCTGAGGCGGTCGTGTCTCCCGGCCGGACGTCCACCTCGAGCGTCGCAGGCTCGACCCGCGGCGCCATCGAGCGCACCGCGGCGAGCACGAGCTCCGCGACGTCGACGGCGGCGCGCTCGACCCGGGCCGCACCGCGGTCAAGCTGGCTGGCCAGGAGCACCTCCTCCGTGATCTGGCTCAGGCGCGCGGCCTGCTGCGCGATCACCTCGACGAGCTCGCGCTGGCGCGCGAGCTCGAACTCGACGTCCTCGCGCAGCAGCGTCATGGCCGCGCCGTAGATCGCCGCCATCGGCGTGCGCAGCTCGTGGGAGATGGTCGTGATGAAATCGCTCTTCGCCTCGTCGAGCCGCCGCTCGCTGGTCACGTCGCGGAACGCGTAGACCACGCCCGGTGTGGCGCGAACGGCCACGACCGAGAGCCAGAGCTCGCGGCCGCCGACGGCGACGGGCAGCGTGACCGGATGAGGCGTCGAACCTGGCGGCGCCGCGGGGATCTGCTCGGCGATCGCCGCCCAGTCGGAGAACACCTCCGCGGCCGGCCGCTCGCGCACGGCGTCCGCGCGCACGCCGACGAGCAGCTCGGCTGCGCGGTTCCAGAAGCGCATGTAGCCCTCGTCGTCGACGAGGAAAATGCCGTCCCCCACCGCCTCGAGCACCGCCGCGGCCTGGGCGCGCTCGGCGGCGACTGCGCGCGCGGCAGCCTCGGCGACGGCCAGCCGCCGCTGCTCCTTCTGCAGCCGGGCATGCCGGACGGCGATCGCCGTCTGCGCAACGATGCCCTCGAGCACCTCGAGCTGGTCGGGCGCATAGGTCACGCGGTCGCTCATCAGCTGGACGACGCCGACGACGCGGCCCTCGTGCTTGATCGGGACCATCATCGCCGCCTGGGCTGCGGGCGGACCGGTGTCGGGAATCTTCTTGAGCTCGCCCGCGGCGTCGACCTGGTAGTAGGTGCCCTCGTCCTTCACCTGCTCGCGGACGTCGTTTACGAGGAGGGACTCGCCCGACATGATCACGCGGCTCTGCATGCCGCCGCCCTCGCGGTTCAGCGGCATGGGCGGGAAGATCGATGCATCGAGCCGCTCGCCGTCGGCCCAGGCGTACTCGCAGTGGAAGATCTCCGTATCGGCGTCGAACGACGACACGATCACGCCGTCGTGCTGAATGACGTCGGCAAGCAGCTCGTGAAAGCGGTCGTAGACGCCGTCCGGCTCGACGGTCGCCCCCAGCTCGCGGGCAACGTGCAGCAGCAGCTCGGCCAGATTGGCCTTGCGCTGGAGCTCGGATGCTCCCATCGCCGCCGACCGTATCGCAGACGGCGGCGCTCACACCAGCGCCCGTTCACAGGCCGGGCTACGGCCGGGACCCCGCCGGCCGCAGCCCGTCTAGTACAGAGGAGCTACTTGACGATGAAGTTGCTGTGCGCGTCGATGTAGTTCGGCCCCGTCTCGTCGTCCGACATGACCGCGCGGAGCTTCGTGCCCGACGGGAACAGCTCCGTCACCGTCTTCGCGGCGACCGAATCGGTCCTCGCGATCGACACCAGCTGCGTGGTGCCGACCGGCACCCAGCCGGTGCCGTTCACGTAGCGGTTGACCTGCACGGTCTGGCCTGCGAGCGACTTGTTCGTGAGCACGACGATCAGGAACTTGTTCACGCCGACCTTCTGGAACGTGATCCGCGGGCGGACGTTGACGGCGAGCTTGCCGCTCTGCGCGTCGCCGTACTCCACCTGGTACTCGGTGTTGATGCGCGGCTGGACGCGCAGCGACCACGCGCCGTTGGCGGCCGTGGGCACCGTGATGTGCGCCTCGGGCTCGCCCGCCGGGCGTGCGATCACGGTGACGGTCTCCCCCGCCTTCTTTGTCGACGTCGCGCCCGACAGCGTCACCGAGTCGCCGAAGATGGCGATGTTCCGGTTCGCGGACAGCGTCACGGAGCGCTGCACGGCGGGTGTCACGGTCACCGTGCCGCCGAACGCGGGATCCTTCGAGGCAGGGTCGTCGTACTTGAACGTCCCCGGCGTCGCGAAGGCGCACGACGACGACTGCTGCGGCTGCAGCGACAGATTGCACGCCGTCTTGTCCACCACGACCGCATGCGGGACGGTGTCGGTGTTCTTCCAGCTCACCGAGCTGCCCGCCTCGACGGTCGCTTCTTTCGGGGTGAACCCTGTCGTGGTGATGTCGATGCCTGCGGTCTCGGCAATCGCGGCCGACGCCGCGAGCAGCGCGACGACCGCGACCAGCGCGGTCAGAAGCTTCTTCATGTCTCGGGACCTCCTCGTAGTCTCGGTCCCGTGCCGGGTACCCAGCGCCGCCGGTAGTCCATGCCGGGTACCTCGTAATGCGAACAAAGTTCTTACAGGGCGGTAATCGGCGCGCGTTTGCGGAAGACTCCCGTGTATGCCTGTTATCTCCCGCGGCTTTCACGGCCGCAGACAAGACGGGCCTCCCGACCGCGTCCCGCCCGGGCAGTACGTCACCGAGGACTTCCCGGTGCTCTCGGCCGGCCCGACACCGCACGTGCATCTGGATTCGTGGACGTTCGAGATCCAGCGCGGCGGCGATCTTCTCCACGCGTGGACCTGGGAGGAGTTCCAGGGGCTTCCGCGCGAGGACGTCACGCGGGACATCCACTGCGTCACCAAGTGGTCGAAGCTGGACACGACCTGGGAGGGCGTGTCGGTCGACACGCTGCTGGACGCCGCACGCCTCCTCGACGAGGACTCCGCCTACGTCCTCGCGTACTCGTACGGCGGGTACGACACGAACCTGCCGCGCGACGACGTCACGGGCGGGAAGGCCTGGGTGGTCGACACCTTCGACGGTGAACCGCTCGACCCGGAGCACGGCGGCCCGGCGCGCCTGCTCGTCCCGCACCTCTACTTCTGGAAGAGCGCGAAGTGGGTGCGCGGACTCATCATGCGCGACGAGGACGACCCCGGCTTCTGGGAGTCGAACGGCTACCACTTGCGCGGAGACCCGTGGCTGGAACAGCGGTACTGGGGCGACTGACGTGGCTCGTGGCCGAGGTGGCCGCGACGGTGCCGGAAACGCCGCGCACGCGCACCCTCGTGCTCGACGTCCGGGGCTGGAGCGGCCACCGGGCCGGGCAGCACCTCGACGTGCGGCTGACGTCCGACGACGGGTACCAGGCGCAGCGCTCGTACTCGATCGCGTCGGCGCCGGGCCAGCCGCTCGCCATCACGGTCGAGCGGCTGGAGGACGGCGAGGTCTCGCCCTACCTCGTCGACGTCGTGCACGACGGCGATGCCTTCGAGGTACGTGGGCCGATCGGCGGCTACTTCGTCTGGGAGCCCGGCGACGAGCGGCCCGTGCTGCTCGTCGGCGGCGGGTCGGGCGTCGTGCCGCTGATGGCCATGGCGCGGGCGCACAATGCGGCGGGCGCCGACACGCGCATGCGCCTGCTCTACTCGTCACGGACGCTCGACGACGTCATCTACCGCGAGGAACTCGGGCACCTCGACGGCAACGGCCTCGACATCGTCTACACGCTGACGCGCGGGCAGCCGCCCGGGTGGACGGGCTACGCGCGACGGATCGACGACGACATGCTGCGCGAGGTCGCCTGGCCGGCCGGCGACGGACCGATCGTCTTCGTCTGCGGCTCGACCCACTTCGTCGATGCCGCTGCGGACGGGCTCGTCCGGCTCGGCTACGACCCGCGCTGGGTCAAGACCGAGCGCTTCGGAGCGACCGGCTGATGGACGAGCGGCGCCTCGACGGCAACGCGATCGGCGGCGACCTGATGGAGCTCTTCGGCACAGAGATGACGGTCGCCTGGGCGGTGTGCCGGTCCTGTGGGGCGCACGAGCAGCTGGCCGAGATGCGGGTCTATCGCGACGCGCCGGGAATTGTCGGGCGCTGCGTCCACTGCGAGGCGGTGCTGCTGCGCATCGTCCACGCGCCCGGGCGGAGCTACGTCGAGTTCAGCGGCGTGGCCAGCCTCGAGATGCGGGTTTCCTAGTCCTCGCCGTCCCAGTAGTCGAGCATCGGCCCGGGTCGGCTGAGCAGGATCCGCTCGCCCGCGGCGCTGCGCGCGCCGACCTTGCCGCCGTCCGGATACTCGACGATCTCGGGCATGAGCATGGTCGAGAGCATGAGGACGCGGACGGGCGCGTCGGTGCTGTTGATGACCTGGTGGAAGCCCTCGGCGCCGCGCCGGAACACGGCGACGTCGCCCTCGCGCAGCGTCTGCTCGCCGTCGGCAGTCCGCAGCGTCGGCTCGCCGCGCAGGCAGATCAGCCATTCCTCGTTCGCGTGATGGGTGTGGTAGGGGAAGAGCCGGTTGCCCGGGTCGAGCTCGTACATGCTCCCGCCCATCAGCTCGGCCTTCAGGCGCTGCCCGATCCAGACGTCCTTGGCCCGCCAGCCCTCGCGATCTTCGATGCGGTCCCACTCGTCGGCACCGAGGTTGAAGACGTCCACGCGCGGCACCCTAGTCGACGCTCGGCGGGCTAGCTTGGAGCGATGTCGCTGACCCATCGCGCCGAGGGTGAGGAGCGGGTCTCGCCGCTCGAGCTCTTCTTCGACCTCGTCTTCGTGTTCGCGATCACCCAGGTGACCGGACTCGTCACCCGGAACCCGACATGGCGCGGCGTGGCAGAGGGGATCGTCGTGCTCGCCCTGCTCTGGTGGGCATGGACGGCGTACGCATGGCTGACAGGCACCGTCGACCCGGAGGACGGCGTCACCCGCCTCGCGATCTTCGCGGCGATGGGCGCGATGCTGATCGCGTCGCTCGCGGTGCCGCACGCCTTCGGCGACGACGCCTGGCTCTTCGTCGCGACCTACGTCGCCGTGCGCATCGGGCACCTGGTGCTGTACACGCTCGTCGGCCGCGGCGATCGCGAGCTGCTCGGCGCGATCTCCAGGATCGCCGTGGGGCTGAGCGTGGGGATCATCCTGCTCTCCGTGGGCGCAGCGCTCGGGGGCACCGCGCAGATCGTCTTCTGGGCGGTGACGATCGTGGTCGACATGCTCGGCGCGCTGATCCGCGGCAGCCGGGGCTGGCACCTGGCGGTCGGCCACTTCGCCGAGCGCCACGGGCTGATCATCATCATCGCCCTCGGCGAGTCGGTGGTGGCGCTCGGCGCCGGCACGCTCGGGCAGCCACTCGATGCCGGCGTCATTGCCGCCGCGCTGCTCGGCCTGGCTGTCGGCTGTGCGCTCTGGTGGGGGTACTTCGACGTGGTCGCGATCGCCGCCGAGCGGCGTCTGCGCCGGGCCGAGGGCCGCGAGGCGCTGTCGATCGCCCGCGACTCGTACAGCTACCTGCACCTGCCGATGGTGATCGGGATCATCTTCTTCGCCGTGGGCGTGAAGAAGACGCTGGTGCACGTCGGCGACCCGCTGCACCTCGTCCCGGCCGTCGCCCTGTGCGGCGGGGTCGCGCTCTACCAGCTTGCCCACGTCGCGTTCCGCCTCCGCAACATGGGCACGTGGGGCGTGCGCCGTCTCGTGTGCGCCGGAATCCTCCTGGCGCTCATCCCGGTCTCGCTCGCGCTGCCGGCGCTGGTCACGCTCGCCCTCGTCGCCGTCGTGTCGGCGGGCTTGATCGCGTACGAGGCGATCCGCTACGCCGACGCGCGGGAACGGCTGCGGCGGGCGGCGCTCAGTCCCGGTTAGACCGCTTCGGTCGCGGGCGCCTCCAGCACGGCCTCGCTGGGCCGCGTGCGCAGCGCCCGCGCCAGCGGTGCCGGCAGCCACCAGTTCCAGCGGCCCATGACGGTCATGATCGACGGCACGAGCGTCGCACGGATGACCGTCGCGTCGAAGATGATTCCGGCGGCGAGCCCGATGCCGAACTGCTTGATGTCCGTGCCGGGGCTGGTCGAGAGCACGAAGAACGAGAACCCCAGCACCAGGGAGGCGCTCGTCACGAGCTTGCCCGTGCGCGCGAGCCCGAGCCTGATCGCGTCGTTGGTGTGGCTGGTCTCGTCGTACGCCTCACGCATCCGCGTGAGCATGAACACCTCGTAGTCCATCGAGAGCCCGTAGAGAAACGCGAAGATCATTAGCGGGATCCACGAGATGATCGCGCCGGTCGCCGGCACGCTCCAGATCGCCTCCGAGCCGTGCCCGTTCTGGAAGATGATCACGATGATCCCGTAGGCCGCCGCGAGCGAGATGAGGTTCAGGATCACCGCCTTGACCGACAGGAAGAGCGACCGGAACGCGCGCGTCAGCAACAGGAACGTAAGAAGCACGACGAACAGCAGGACGTACGGGAAGTTCCCGTACACCGCGTGCACGAAGTCCCGCGACTCCGGCTCGGGCCCACCCAGCGTGACGCGCAGGCCGCCGTCGACCTCCGCGGCCGCAGCGGGCAGCACGTCGTCCTGCAGGTGCGAGATGGTGCCGCGCACCGATTTTGCTGCGGCGTCCACGGACGGGAAAGCCTCGATCACCGACAGCCCGTCCCGCGACCAGCCGGGCGGCGCCGCGGCACCCGAGACGCCCTCCGTGCTCCCCACGTTCTGCGCGATCCGGTCGAGCTGGGCGTGCGTCGCGGTACCCTCGACGACGATCGCGAACGGCGCGAGCACGCCCGGCGAGACGCCCGAGTCGACGAGCGCGGCGAGACCCCGGTGCGCATCGCCGCCGCCGGGGTAGTCCTTCGCCTGGGCGTCCGCCGGATTGAGCTGCAGGCCGTAGAAGACGAGCACGGCGACGATCGCGAGCCCGGCCAGCCCGACCGGGATCGGGCGCCGGGTGACGAAGCGCGCCCAGCGGTTCCAGAAGCCGTGCTCCGGGTCGTCGCTCCCCTCGACGATGCGGCGCGGCATCACGCGCACGCTGTTGATGCGCGCACCGAGGATGTACAGCATTGCGGGCAGCAGCGTGATCGCCGTGATGACCGACACGGCAGGGATCAACATGCCGCCGATGCCGATCGAACGGATGAACGGCAGCGGCAGGAGGACCATGCTCAGCAGCCCCACAGCGACGGTGGTGCCGGAGACGATCACCGAACGGCCGGCATGCTTCATCGTCTCCACCACCGCCTCTTCGCGGTCCTTGCCGTGCCGGATCTCCTCACGGAAGCGGAAGATCATCAGCAGCGAGTAGTCGATCGCAACGCCGAGCCCGACGAGCGCAACGAGGAACTGCACGATGATCGAGACGTCGGTGACGTACGTGAGCAGCCAGATGAGCGTGAACGTGTTCAGGATCGACGCGCCCGCGGTCATCAGCGGGAAGGCAACTGCGGGCAGCGTCCCGAACGTGAAGAGCAGGATGATCAGCGCGCCGAGCGCGCCGATGAGCGTCTCGACGAGGATGCTAGGGCCGTTGGTGTCACCGCCGCTCGATTCCTTGTAGAGCCTGTCGATCCCGGTGAGGTACGTCTGCACCCCCGCGGGCGCGCCGGCGGCGAGCGCCCGCTTGACAGGGTCGTAGTTCAGGCCCGAAAACGAGACCTGCCCGGGGGGATAGATCTCGGCGAAGGCAACCTTCCGGTCCTTCGAGAGGTAGGCAGGGTTGTGCGTGGTGAACCACGAGCTCACGCGTGCGCCGGGCTGCTCGGCCGCGGCGGCCTGAAACGCCTTGGCGGCGCCCGGGATCGTAGTGATGTCGCGGTTCGCCTTGAGGACGGCGACGATCGGCGTGATCTCCCCGCTGCCCAGCTTGTGGACGACGCGCTGGTTGGCCTCGTACGCCGAGTAGCCGGGGATCGAGAAGGACTCGAACCAGCGGTTCGAGACCTGGATCGCCGAGAAGATCCCGAAGAGTGTCAGTGCGACCCACGCCGTGATCACGAGGCGGCGCTTCCGGATGACGCCGTGCGCAAGACGCTCCATGCGATTTACGCTACCCAGCGGGCACCCGCACGTGTCAACTCCAAACGTGCTGTGTGGGACTGCCCTACGCGGCGACCTGTGCGAACTTCGGGAGGATGTCGCGCCCGTAGGCCTCGAGCGTCTCCTGCTGGCCCTCGGTCATGAGGTAGAGGTTGAACTGGTCGACGCCGACCGACTCGAGCTCGCGCAGCTTCGCGATCGCCTGGTCGACCGAGCCGATCACGGTGAAGCGGTCGCAGATCTCGTCGGTCACGAACTCGCCGTGCGCGGCCCCGACGCGGCTGTGGTCCTTGTAGTCGTAGAACTTGCGCGCCTTGACGAAGTCGGTCAGCGCCGCCGGGATCTCCGACTCCCAGCCGTACTTCTCGATCAGGTCCATGACGTGGTTCGAGACCATGGCCGGGAACCAGCGCACCTGGTCGCGGGCGGCGGCGAGGTCGTCGCCGATGTGGCTCGGCGCGCCGACGATGCACTTCAGCTCGCCCGGGTCGCGGCCGGCCTCCTCGGCCGCCTTGCGGGCGGTGTCCATGATCCACTGGATGATCTGCGGGTCGGCCAGCTGGATGATCACGCCGTCCGCGACGCGCCCGGCGACGGCAAGCGCCTTCGGCCCGTAGCCGGCGATCCACATCGGGATGTCGGGCAGGTCCGTGCGCGCCCACTTCAGCTGCAGCTCCTTCCCGTTCCACTCGACGGGACGGCCGTTCATCAGGTCCTTGATCATCGCGCAGCGCGCCTCGAACTCGGCCACGCGCACCGGCTTGAGCCCGACCACGCGGCGCGACGAGTCGCCGCGGCCGATGCCCATCACCATCCGGCCGTTCGAAAGGTCCTGCATCGTCGCGTACCACGACGCGGTGACGGTCGGGTCGCGAATCCCCGGGTTGGTCACGAAATGGCCGAGCTTGAGCTTCGACGTCCGCTCGGCGGCGACCGGGAACGTCGCGTATGAGTCCTGCCAGAGGATGTGCGAGTCGTAGGTCCAGCCGTACCCGAACCCCTGCTGCTCGACCTGCTGCATCAGGTCGAAGAACCGGGACATGGGCGGGTCGGGCAGGACCGTGACGCCGAACGACAGCATGGCTGGCCTCCTCTTCGGGGACGCCCCGATTACATCACGGGTACGGCGGTTGTCCTAGCCCCGCGCGATCGATCACGGTCAGAGCGATCCACTAGGCTGAATTGATGCGGCCTACGGCGCTCGTGCTCGCCATCACAGCAAGCTCGGTGGCGGCGATCGACCTCACCCAGAAGACGCTGGCCCTGAGCGGCCCGGAGGCCGTCGTCGGCCACGAGCGCTCGGTCGGCTACGTCGTCGCCGGGATCGGCGCGACGGTGGTGTGGGCGGCGGCGATCGTGCTGGTCGGCTCGCTCCCGATCGCCTTCGCGGGCGGCATCGCCGTCGGCGGCGCGATCGGCAACCTCTCCTCGCTGTTGCTGTTTCCGTCGTTCCGCGGCGTGCCGGACCCGCTCGTCGTCGGGCGGCTCGCGTTCAACCTCGGCGACGTCGCCGTCGTCATCGGGCTCTGCCTCGTCGTCTCCACGACGATCGTGGTCGCGGTACAGAACCACGCGCGACTGCGCGAACCGGTTCGCGTCAGGAGCTGACCCAGGCGATCGTGCGATCCGCCAGGCGGTCGAGCGCCTGGACGGAGAGCTCCAGGTGCTCGGACTTCGTGTCCTCGAGCCTGGTGTGCGACAGGCCGCGCAGACTCTGCACGAAGAGCATCACCGTCGGCACGCCGGCGCGGGCGACCTCGGCCGCGTCGTGCAGCGGGCCGGACGGCAGGCGATACGTGGTGCCCGAGACCTCGCGGATCGCGTCCTCCGCAAAGCCGATGAGCGTCTCGTCGAACAGGATCGGCTGGATGTTCCAGATCCGGCTCCACTCGACGTCGATGTTCTCCTCGGCCGCGAAGCGCTCGGACGCCTCCTTCGCCTCGGCGAGCATCTGCGCCAGCGTCGCTGCGTCCATGTTGCGCTGATCGAGCAGCTGCTCGGCCGTCTCGACCACGGACGTGACGATGCCCGGCTTGCAGACCACACCGCCGGATGTGCAGACCGCGCCGCTCCCCGCGCGGCGTGCGATGTCGCGAATCTCGAGCTCGAGCTTCGCCGCGCCCGCGAGCGCGTCGCGCCGTTGGTCCATGGGCGTCGAGCCGGCATGGGCAGCCTGGCCGCGCCAGGTGATGAGCGAGCGCTCGACGCCGAACGTGCCGATGACCGCGCCGAGCGGGAGTTCCATCGACTCGAGCACCGGGCCCTGCTCGATGTGCAGCTCGAGGTAGGCCGCGGCGTTGGCCAGCTGCCGGTGCGCGTCGAGCGCTCGGTCGAGGTCCACGCCGTGCTGGCGGAGCGCGTCCTCCCAGCGGATCCCGCCGGCGTCGGTGCGGTTCCGGATCTCTTCCTGGTCGGCCATCGTCCCCGACGCCGCGCTCGACCCGAACAGGCTGCGGCCGAAGCGGGCGCCCTCCTCGTCGGCCCAGTTGACGAGGCGGACGGTGGTGGCCGGCTCCCCGTCGGCCGCGATGCGGCGGAGCACCTCGACGGCGGCGGCCACATTGAGGGCGCCGTCGAGCCAGCCGCCGTTCGGCACCGAGTCGATGTGGCCGCCCATGAGAACCGCTCGGCCGGAGGCGCCGGTCAGCGTCCACCACTGGTTGCCGGCCTCGTCGACCTCGTACTCGAGCGGCAGGTCGGCAAGCTTGCCCTGCAGCCACTCCTTCGCGGTCACCCACGTGTCCGTCCAGGCGACGCGCTGCGCGCCGTTCTCGTCCCCGGTCAGCTCCCGGAGCTCGCGCAGCTCCGCGACCGTCCGCGACGGATCAAGTCCCATAGCACGACTCTAGATCGCCCGCGTCGCCGCTGGTCGATGACCGATCTGAGCGTTCAAGCCGGCTAGACCTGCCCGAGCCGCGCATCTAGGTTGCTGGGGTACACCGAGGAGGACGCGAAGAGATGTCAGTTCTGATCAAGGGCGGCCGCATCGTGACGGCGGCCGACGACTACGTCGCCGACGTCTTCATCGACGACGAGACGGTGACGCTCATCGGCGAGTCGCTCGACAACGCCGCCGACCGGGTCATCGACGCGGGTGGCAAGTACCTGCTGCCGGGCGGCGTCGACCCGCACACGCACCTCGACATGCCGTTCGGCGGCACCGTCACGGTCGACGACGTCGAGTCCGGCCAGACGGCGGCGGCCTTCGGCGGGACGACCACCCACGTCGACTTCATCATCCAGCCCCAGGGCGCGACGTTCGCGCAGGCGCTCGACGAGTGGCGGTCGAAGGCCGAAGGCAGGCAGGTGATCGACATGGGCTACCACATGGCCGTCACCGACCTGAAGAACGGCGGCACGCTCGATGAGCTCGCCACGCTGCCCGAGCAGGGCATCACCTCGTACAAGCTCTTCATGGCCTACAAGGGCGCGCTCATGGTCGACGACGAGACGCTCTTCAGGACCATGCAGGTCGCGGCCGAGACCGGCGCGCTCGTCATGGTGCACGCCGAGAACGGCGACGCCATCGACGTGCTCGTCAAGGAGGCGCTGGCCGCCGGCAACACCGAGCCGAAGTACCACGCGCTGACCCGCCCGCCCGAGACCGAGGGCGAGGCGACAAACCGCGCCATCCAGCTGTCGCGCGTCGCCGGCTCACCGCTCTACGTCGTCCACGTCTCCTGCCGGGAGGCGGTCGAGCCCATCGAGCTCGCGCGGGAGAAGGGCTGGAACATCCACGGCGAGACGTGCACCCAGTACCTCTTCGTCGACTACACGTTCCTCGAGCGCCCCGACTTCGAGGGCGCCAAGTACGTCTATACCCCGCCGCCGCGGGCCAGGGAGAACCAGGACGTGCTCTGGAACGCGCTCCGGACCGACGTCCTCAGCGTCGTCTCGACCGACCACTGCGCCTTCCTGTGGGACGGGCAGAAGACGATGGGCCGCGACGACTTCTCGAAGATCCCGAACGGCGGCCCAGGTCTGGAGAACCGGCTGCACATGCTCCACGAGTTCGGCGTCCGGGGCGGGCGAATCTCGCTCAACCGGCTCGTCGAGCTCTGGGCGACGAACCCGGCCAAGCTCTTCGGCCTGTACCCGCGCAAGGGCACGATCGCGGTCGGCTCCGACGCAGACATCGTCGTCTTCGACCCGGAGAAACG
>DASTZE010000076.1:0-9622 GCA_035764425.1 Gaiellaceae bacterium | reverse complement strand
GGCGACCGCCGACGAGGAGGTCGGCGAGGGGACGCCGTACGGCCTCGAGTGGCTCTGCGAGGCGCATCCCGACGCGGTGCGCTGTGACTACGCGATCAACGAGGGCGCCGGCGACCGGCTTGTCCTCGGCGGGCGCGACTTCTACGTCTGCGGCGTCGCGGAGAAGATGACGTCGCCGTTCACGCTGCGCGTCCACGGACGCAGCGGGCACGCGTCGATGCCGGCCATCGCCGAGAACGCGCTGGTCAAGGCGGCCGTGCTCATCCAGCGGCTTGGCGCGCTGCAGGTGGCGCCGCGGCTCGAGCCCGAGGTGGCGGCGTTCCTCGAAGCCGTGACCGGCGAGATTCCCGACGCCGGCGAGGCACTGGCGCGCGCGGCGGCGGTCGACCCGGTGGCGGCGGAGATGGTCGAGCCGCTGCTCTCGTTCACGGTTTCGCCGACGATGGTGGAGGCCTCGAAGAAGCGGAACGTCATCCCGGCGCTCTGCGAGGTCACGGTCGACTGCCGCATCCTGCCCGGCCAGTCACGTGACGAGGTCGAGGCCGCGGTGCGCGCAGCCCTCGGCGACGCGGACTACGACCTCGACTGGGAGGAAGGACAGGGCGGGACCCGCTCGCCGATGGACACGGCCCTCTGGGGCGCGGTCGCGTCATTCGTCGAGCAGGAGGAGCCGGGCGCGCGGCCGGTGCCGCTGATCGTGCCGGGATTCACGGACAGCCACTGGGTGCGCGACGCCTTCGGCACGGTCTCCTACGGCTTCTTCCCGATCCGCGCCATGGACGCCGACACGGCCGCCCGCCTCATCCATTCGGCCGACGAGCGCGTGCCCGTGGACGACCTCGAGCTCGGCGTGCGCTTCCTGCGGCACGCCGCTGTGAGCCTCGGGTAGCCAGATACGCTGTTTCGCAATGTCCGGCGAAAAGGTCCGCCTCGGCGGGATGGCGCTCACGAACGGCGTGCTCGTGCACGGGCCCACCTCGTGGGCGGTCGCGATCCGCGACGAGTCCGGCAAGGTGCGGACGGCCGCCGGCGAGAAGCCGCTCCAGGCCGCGAAGCTGCGCAACCCGCTGCTCCGCGGGCCGGCCCGGTTCGCCGAGATCTTCGCCGTGCTCGCGCGCGTCCGCGCGGAGCTGCCGCAGGCCAGGCTCCCGTTCGAGCGCGCCTCCGTCGCCGCCTCGATGGCGGCCGGGGCCGTGCTGCTGCGGCTCGTCCGCCGCAGCCGGCTGAACGCCGTTGCCCAGGAGCTGATCGGCGCGGCCGTCGCCTTCGCGCCGGCGCTGCTCGCGCTGCGCGGTGGTGAACTGGCCGCGTACCACGGCGCCGAGCACATCTCGATCGGCACCTACGAGCATGACGCGCCGCGTGCCCGCGAGCACGAGCGCTGCGGCACCCACCTGGTCGGACCGCTGCTTGCCACCGCCGCCGTCGGCAACGTGCTCGCGGCCAAGGTGCCGGAGCCGCTCCGCCCGACGGCGCGTCTCGGCGCCGCCGTCGGCTCGGTGGCCGCGGCCACGGAGATCTTCGGCTGGATGTCCCGCCACCCCGGGCACCCGGTCGCCCGCGCGCTCGCCCGGCCCGGCTACGAGTTCCAGCATCGCTTCGCCACCGCCGAGCCGACGTCGGCGCAGCTCGAGGTCGCCCAGGCCGCGCTCGACGCCTGCCTGGCGCTCGAGACCGCGTAGTCTCCGGCGATGGACCGGCTCGCACCGACCCATCCGGAGCGGCTGCCCGCCGAGATCTTCGACCTCCCGGTCGAGAAGATGCGGGAGGGCTACTACACGGACGCGTACTTCAACCACACGCGCGCCGCGCTGCTTGCGGACGGCCGCCATCCACGGGTCGTCATGCAGGTCTTCCAGAAGCACGAGGCGGTGCTCGGCGGCATCGACGAGGCCATTGCCGTCCTGCGGCTGTGCGCCGACCACTTCGACGACCTGACCGTCCACGCGCTCTACGAGGGCGACCGCATCGTGCCGTACGAGACGGTGATGACGATCGAGGGCGACTACACGCTCTTCGCGCACCTGGAGACGGTCTACCTGGGCACGCTCGCCCGGCGAACGATCGTCGCGACGAACGTGACCCGCGTGCTGGAGGCGGCGAACGCGAAGCCGATCATCTTCATGCCGGCGCGGCACGACCATCACCGCGTCCAGACGGGCGACGGCTATGCCGCGTACGTCGCGGGCGCGCTCGTCGGCGCCGAGATCGGCATGACCACCGATGCGCAGGCCTCCTGGTGGGGCGGCCGCGGCGTCGGCACCGTGCCGCATGCGCTCATCGCCGCCTACGGCGGCAACACGGTGCTGGCCGCCACCAAGTTTGCGGAGTGGGCGCCGGATGATTTCAACATCGTCGTGCTCGCCGACTTCGAGAACGACTCCGTGGGCACCTCGCTCGAGGTCGCCCGAGCGCTCGGGCCGCGCCTCTGGGGCGTGCGGCTGGACACGTCGGGCCAGCTCGTCGACCGTTCGCTCTGGAGCGAGATGGGCGACTTCGACCCGCGCGGCGTGAACGAGCGGCTCGTGCGGAACGTGCGAGAGGCGCTCGACCGCGACGGCTTCGAGCGGGTGAAGATCGTCGTCTCGGGTGGCTTCACGGTCGACAAGATCCGCGCCTTCGAGGAGCGCGGCGTCCCGGTCGACTCGTACGGCGTCGGCTCGTCGCTGATCCGTGGCGAGAACGACTTCACCGCCGACGTCGTCATGACCGACGGGCGACCGTCGGCGAAGGTCGGCCGGCGCTACCGCCCGAACCCGCGGCTGGCTCTCGTCGACTGATGCCCAGCCTGCCGGTTCCGCCGCACTTCGACCCGGAGCGCGTCTCCGAGGTCTGGCCGGTGCGGTACGAGGAGCGAGCCGCCGACGCCGAGCGGTGGGTCGCGGAGCACGACCTGCGCCCGGCGCGCGAGGACGGCGTGTCGGTGTGCCTCGTGTGCGTCGACGTCCAGAACACCTTCTGCCTGCCCGAGTTCGAGCTCTACGTCCGCGGCCGCACGGGCACCGGCGCGGTCGACGACAACCGGCGGCTGTGCGAGTTCATCTACCGCAACCTCGACGTGATCACCCAGATCGTGCCGACGCTCGACACGCACATGGCCATGCAGATCTTCCACTCGATCTGGCTCGTGGACGAGGAGGGGAACCATCCCGCGCCTTACACGATCGTGACCGTCCAGGACGTGTTCGACGGCCGCTGGCGGCCGAATCCCGACGTTGTGCGCGCGCTCGGCCTCGACGAGGAGTACGTCCGCCGCTACCTCATCCACTACGTCCAGCGGCTCGCGCGCGGCGGCAAGTACGCGCTGACCATCTGGCCGTACCACGCGATGCTGGGCGGAATCGGCCACGCGCTCGTGCCCGCCGTCGAGGAGGCGATCTTCTTCCACGGGATCGCGCGGTCGAGTCAGCCCGACTTCCGGGTGAAGGGCAACAACCCACTCACCGAGCACTATTCGATCCTCGGGCCCGAGGTCGTTGACGACCAGCGCGGGAACGCGATCGGCGAGAAGAACCGCCCGTTGATCGAGAAGCTGCTCGCGTTCGACGCCGTCGTCATCGCCGGCCAGGCGAAGAGCCACTGCGTCGCCTGGACGATCGACGACCTGCTCACCGGCATCACCGCCGTCGACCGCAGCCTCGCCGAGAAGGTCTACCTGCTCGAGGACTGCACGTCCTCCGTCGTCGTGCCCGGCGTGGTCGACTGGACGGAGGACGCGGACGCCGCGTTCCAGCGCTTCGCAGCCGCCGGCATGCACGTCGTCCGCTCCACCCAACCGATCGACACCTGGCTCGGGCCGCGCGCCGCACGCGTTTAGCTTCAGGTCTGCGCCCTCTCTGCCGATGTTCCCGGGGTGCCGGACGTCGGAGGATTCATCCACGATCTCCCCGGGTTCCTCCTCACCTGGCTCCCGCTCATCTTCTTCGGGCTGATCGTCTACCTGCTGTGGCGCACGCTCGCTCTCATGCCGCGCGTGAAGCCACAGTCGATCGAGCCGAACTCGGCGACGTCGGTCACCTGGAAGGACGTGGCGGGGGTCGAGGAGGCCAAGGCCGAGCTGGTCGAGGTCGTGGACTTCATCCGCCACCCGAGCCGGTTCGAACAGCTCGGCGCGCGCGTCCCCAAGGGCATCCTGCTCTACGGGCCGCCCGGCACGGGCAAGACGCTGCTCGCCAAGGCGGTCGCGAACGAGTCGGGGGCGAGCTTCTACTCGCAGAGCGCGTCGGCCTTCGTCGAGATGTTCGCCGGGCTGGGCGCCTCCCGCATCCGCAAGCTCTTCGCCGACGCACGCAAGAACGCGCCGGCAATCGTCTTCATCGACGAGCTCGACGCCGTGGGAGCGGCCCGCACTGGGCACGGGTTCAATCGCGAGCAGGATCAGACGCTGAATCAGCTGCTCGTCGAGCTCGACGGATTCGGCGACCGCGACCAGGTGGTCGTCATGGGCGCCTCCAACCGTCTGCAGGATCTCGACCCGGCGCTCCTGCGCCCGGGCCGCTTCGACCGGCAGGTGCACGTCTCGCCGCCGGACGTGGCGGGCCGCGAGGAGATCCTCGGCGTGCACACGCGCGGCAAGCCGCTTGCCGAGGACGTCGACCTCGCCGCGGTCGCGCGGACGACGGCCGGGCTCACCGGTGCCGATCTCGCGAACATCACGAACGAGGCGGCCATCTTCGCCGGCCGCCGCGAGTCCAACTGGATCAGCGCGCGGGACTTCGACAACGCCATCGAGCGCGTCGTCGCCGGCATGCAGCAGCGCCGTGTGGTCAGCGAGAAGGAGAAGCGGATCCTCGCGTACCACGAGGCCGGGCACGCGGTCATGTCGCACCTCATGGGCGACGTGATGCCCGTGCAGAAGGCGACGATCGTGTCGCGCGGCCAGGCGCTCGGCTACACGCTGAACATGCCGAGCGAGGACCGGTACCTGCACACCAAGGAAGAGCTCAGCGACATGATGAAGGTCTACCTCGCCGGCCGGGCCGCCGAGTTCGTGGTCTTCGGGCGGGTCACGAACGGCGCCGCCAACGATCTCGAGCGCGTCACGGGGCTCGCCCGGTCGATGGTGTTCGAGTACGGCATGGCCGAGGAGGTCGTCTCGCGCACGATGCGCGCCGACAACTACGCGCTCTCCGAGGAGACGAAGCGCGTGCGCGACCAGGAACAGGCCCGCCTGACCGACGATGCCTACAAGGAGGCCGTCCGTCTGCTGCACAAGCACCGGGCCTCGCTCGACCGTGTCGCCCACGCCCTCCTCGAGAAGGAGACGCTCGACCGGGCGGAGCTCGTCGAGCTGATGCAGGACGTCACACCGGAGTCCCACGCGGCGGAGACCGTGGGGACGCCGCGCGCGGTTCCCTTCGCCGACTAGACCGTCACGCCGGCCGACGAACGGGTCGCCGCGATCCGCTCGAGCCAGCGCTGCGCGCCTACCTCTGCGAACACGTCGCGCGCCTCATCGAGGAGGGGGTCGGCCTCCGCGCCGCGGCCGCACTCCACGAGCCAGGCGCCGTAGTCGGCGAGCACGCGCGCGACCTGAGGCGCCTGACCGAGGCTGCGCGCGGCGGCAAGCGCCTCGGAAAACGCGTCGGCAGCCCCGGTCTCGTCGCCTTGACGGCCGGCCCGGAACCCGCGAATGCGGCTGGCGTGCACGCGATGCGCCCGGCCCACCGCTGATGCCGGGGCCGTCGCGAGGAGGTCCGCGAGCGGTGCGGCCGCGCCAGGGTCGCCGAGGAGCGCAGCCCCGTCCGCGGCCCACTCGAGCGCGACCGGGAGCGTCGCCCAGACGTCGAGCGACACCATCAGATCGGCGGCGCCCTTGAGGTCGGCGATCCCGTCCGCGAGCCGCCCGGCGAGGAACGCCTCGAGCGCTGTGAAGAACAATGCGCTCGCGACATTCTGCTGGTTGCCCGATTGGGCCAGATCCGACGGGATCCGGCCCATCCACGCCCGCGCCGCCTCGTCGTCCCCGCGCTCGAAGCTCATCTTGGCGAGGTACCCGGCCGCCGCGACGGCGTTCCCCACGTGGATGTCCGCATCGACGAGCGTCTCCTCCCCCAGCGCGAGCGCCGCATCCCAGCGGCCGTCGGCACAGTGCTGCATCACCAAGCCGAAGGCGAACATCGTCGACCAGCTGCGCAGCCCACGCGCCTGCGCGACGGCCAGCCCTCGCCGGCGGTATTCGGCGACGTCGTCCAGGCGGTCGGTTTCGAGCGCGGCGACGATGAGGTTGTTCAGCGCCCTCAGCATCGAGTCGGTCAGGTCGTGCTGCTCGGCGATGCGGAGTGCCTCGCGCAGGAGCGCCTCGCGCTCGTGCGGTCGTTTGGACCCGAGCAGCAGGCTCTTCGTGTTGAGCGACCTCGAGACGAAGTCCATGTCGTCACTCGCCTCCGCGATGTCGAGCGCGAGCTCGATGTGCTGGAGGGCACGGCCGGCGTCCCCGGAGAAGTACTCGATGCGCGCGATCTCGGCCGCGAGCCGGCCGACGCCCGTGTCGCGCCGCTCCTCCGACAGGGCGTCGAAGGCTGGGCGCAGGAGGTCGAGCGCCTCGTCGACCCGGTCCAGCATCCAGAGCGTCTGTCCGAGCGCCGCCGCCGCCCGTGCAGCCTCCTGTCCGGCGCCGGCTGCTTCGAACGCGTTCATGGCCGCCCGTAGCCGCTCCTCCGCCGCATCCAGGCGGTTCGCGTCGCGCGCGAGCGAACCGGCGAGCTCGAGCAACCGTGCGCGCTCGAGCGGCTCCGCGGTGATCGCCGCGGCGTCGTCATAGGCGCGCTGTCCGTCCTCGGGCGCGCCAAGTGCGGCCGCCCGCTCGGCGGCGCGTTCCAGCCAGGCGCACGCGGCGTGCCGGCTGTCCGCGGCATCGGGCCCGTCGGGGTCGGCCGCGAGCGCGTCGCGGTGGTGCGCGGCGATCACCTCGGCGATCTCGTCCCGATCGATCCCTGCGTTCGACTCGAGGTATCCGGCCGCGGCGCGGTGCAGCCGTCCGCGCTCGCGGCGCGCGAGCGTCTCGTACGCGACCCGCTGGACGAGCGCCTGCAGAAAACCGTACTGGCCCCGTTCCGGGGAGCGTGGATCGAGGTCGATCGCAAGGAGCTCTTTGCGGACGAGCCTGTCGAGCACCGGGGCAAGCACCGCCTCGTGGTCGCCGCCGAGCGCCGCAAGACCCTGTGTGCCGAAGGTCTTCCCGAGGACGGCCGCGTGCTGGATCAGCTCGCGCTCGGCGGCCTCGAGACCGTCGAGGCGCGCCGCGATGAGGGCATGCAGCGTCTCGGGAACGTCGATGTCCCCGAGTGGGCCGACGACCTGCAGGGTGTCCCCGTCGCGGGCGAGGGTGCCGCGGTCGAGCAGCATGCGCACCGTCTCGACCGCGTAGAGCGGAATGCCGTCCGCGCGTTCGCGGATCTGTGTGCGCGCGTCGTCCGAAATCCCCGGGACGAGGCCGCGGAGGAGGTCGTCCATCGCCTCGGCGGGCAGTGGCTCGAGCACGAGTCTCGTCGCGCTCCGCCCGCGCGCGCCGAAGTCGGCCCGGCGGTCGAGCAGCTCCGGCCGGGTCAGCGCGAGCACGAAGATCGGGCGGTCGCGCGACCACTCGAGCAGATGCTCGATGAAGTCGAGCAGCGCGGTGTCTGCCCAGTGCAGGTCCTCGAACACCAGCGCGACCGGTGCGGTGTCGCTCATCCGCTCGAAGAAGAGCCGCCAGGCGGAGAAGAGATCGGCGCGTTCCGCCTGCGGCCGCTCGCCGAGACCGAGCAGGTGCCGGAGGAACGGCTCCGCCCACTCGCGCTCGCCGGAATCGGTGACGAGCTCTTCGACGGTGGCGGCCAGCTTTGCCGTCGCACTCTCCTCCGGCTCGTCCTCCGTGATCCGGGCGCGCATACGGACCATCTCGGCGAGGGCCCAGAAGGCGACACCCTCGCCGTACGCCAGACACCGGCCGCGGTGCCACCACACGACGTCGGCGAGCCCGTCGATGTGCTTCTCGAGCTCCCACGCCAGCCGCGACTTTCCGATGCCGGCGACGCCGACAACGGTCACTAGCGTCGCGCGGCGGTCGTCTCCGACGGCATGAAACAGGTCCTGGACGAGCCGGAGCTCCCGGTCCCGCCCCACGAACGGCGCCTCCAGGGCAGTCGCGCGGCCTTCGCCGCCGCGGTTCGCCACGACGCGAAGTGCGCGCCAGAGGTGCGTGCGCTTGGCCTTGCCCTTCAGCTCGTGCGCACCCGCATCTCCGTAGGCGACTGCCGCCTCGGAGGCGCGCTTGGTCGGCTCGCCGACGTACACAGTTCCGGGCTCGGCCGTCGACTGGATGCGCGACGCGGTATTGACGAGGTCGCCCGCGACCATGCCCTGCCCCTCGGCGCCAACGGTCACGGCTGCCTCGCCGGTCAGGACACCGGCGCGTGCCTCCAGGAAAGGGTCGAGCCCGGGAACGGCACGAACGAGGTCGAGCGCTGCGCGAACGGCGCGCTCGGCGTCGTCCTCCTGCGCGACCGGCGTTCCCCAGACCGCCATGACGGCGTCGCCGATGAACTTCTCGACGGTGCCGCCGTACCGGTCCACGATCGTCCGTGCTGTCTCGAAGTAACGCGACAGCAGCTCGCGCGTCTCCTCCGGGTCGAGGCCTTCGGAGGCGCTCGTGAAGCCGACGAGGTCCGCGAACAGGACGGAGACAAGGCGGCGCTCGGTCGCCGGAGCCGCCGGCAGAACGGCGCCCGGTGCGGCCGGGCCGATCGCGGTGCCGCACTCCCCGCAGAACTTCGCGGCCGGCCTATTGGTGGCGCCGCACGCTGCGCAGACGGCGCCGAGCGGCGTGCCGCACTCGTCGCAGAACTTGCGGGCGGCGTCGTTCGTGGCGCCGCAGGCGGCGCAGAGCAGTTCATCGGACACGCAGGCACCCTAGTGCGCGGCCGGGGCGTTTCCAACGGCGCCGCGCACGCCTCGAGCGATAGCCTCCGAGCGTGGATCCCGACGCGGAAGTCGTCGTCTCGGTCGTCGACACCGAGCCGGAGGCCCAGATCATCTGCGGCCTGCTGCGCGCCAACAGCATCGAGTGCTTCTACCGGGACACCGAGGAGATCGACTCGCCGCTCGAGGACTTCACCGCTGCCGGGCAGCGCGAGATCGTGGTGCGCGCGGCCGACGCGGACCTGGCCCGCGCGCTGATCGCCCCCCAGCCGGCCGAGTAAGCCTGTGGCCGCACGGGAGCTCCACCACGTCGGCGTCGCCGTCGAGGACCTCGACGCCGCGATCGGCACCTACCGGGAGCTGTTCGCGGGCGAGGTCGAGCATCGCGACACGGTCCCGGACCAGGGCGTCGAAGCCGCATCCGTTCGCATCGGCTCGGGCCGCGTCGAGCTGCTCCGACCCCTCGGCGACGACTCGCCCGTGGGCCGCTTCCTGGCGAAGCGCGGCCCGGGGATGCACCACATCGCCTACCGCGTGGACGACCTGGCCGCCGAGCTCGTGCGGCTGGAAGCGGCCGGTTTCGAGCTGATCGACACGGAACCGCGGACGGGGCTCTTCGGCCTGCAGGTAGCGTTCGTTCACCCAGACGCCGTGCACGGCGTCCTGACCGAGTTGGTGACAGATGGCTGAACGCATTCGCATCGAGATCGGCTTTGACGGG
>DASTZE010000075.1:0-14252 GCA_035764425.1 Gaiellaceae bacterium | reverse complement strand
CCCGTCCTGGAAGATCGTCCCAGCGCTCGTGTGCGGCAACACGGTGGTGTTCAAGCCGGCGAACGACACACCGCGCCTCGGCGAGCGCTTCGTCGAGCTGCTCGCGGAGGCGGGCGTCCCGGCGGGCGTCGTCAACGTCGTGCACGGCTTCGGCGGCGACGTCGGCGAGCGGATCGTCCGCCACCCCGATGTCCGCGTCATCACCGTCACCGGGTCGCGCGAGACCGGGGTGAAGGTCCTCCAGGCCGCTGCCGAGGGCCTCAAGCACGTCCACCTGGAGCTCGGCGGCAAGAACGCCATCATCGTGATGGACGACGCCGACCTCGATCTCGCGGTCGACGGGATCCTCTGGTCGGCGTTCGGCACCTCTGGCCAGCGGTGCACGGCCGCCAGCCGTGTGATCGCGCACCGGGCCGTCGTCGGCGAGCTCCAGTCGCGCCTCGTCGCCGCGGCCGAGAAGATGCGCCTCGGGCCGGGCTGGGAGGACGAGACGGACGTCGGCCCGGTCATCAACCAGCGCGCGCTCGACAAGATCCATTCCTACACCGGCATCGGGCGGGACGAGGGAGCGACCCTCCTGACAGGCGGCGAGGTGGCCTCCGGCAACGGCCTCGACCGCGGCTTCTACTACCGCCCGACGATCTTCGGTGACGTGCAGCCGGGCATGCGCATCGCGCAGGAGGAGATCTTCGGCCCGACCACGGCGGTCCTCCCGGTCGACTCGTTCGACGAGGCGATCCGCGTCGCGAACGGGGTCAGGTTCGGGCTCTCGTCCTCGATCTTCACCGGCGACGTGAACAAGGCCTTCCGGGCGGTGCGCGACCTCGACACCGGCATCACGTACGTGAACGCCGGCACGATCGGCGCCGAGGTGCACCTGCCGTTCGGCGGCGCGAAGGACACCGGCAACGGCCACCGCGAGGCCGGCCAGGCCGCGCTCGACGTCTTCACCGAGTGGAAGTCGGTCTACGTCGATTACTCGGGCAGGCTGCAGCGTGCGCAGATCGACACTGACTCGTGAGTGAGCCGGTCGATCTTCGGGCGGCGCTCGCCCGGATCGACGAGGCGTTCCAGCCGCGCATCGTCGGGTACTACAACGACTCGAAGGTCATGGTCGCGAAGGTCCGCGGCGAGTTCGTCTGGCATGCGCATCCGGACACGGACGACCTGTTCCTCGTCCTCGACGGGCGGCTCACGATCGACCTGCCCGACGGCTCCGTCGAGCTCGGGCCGGGCGAGCTGTTCGTCGTGCCCCGGGGCGTGGAGCACCGCCCGAGGGCCGAGGAAGCGCAGATCCTGCTCATCGAGCCCCGCGGAACGCCGAACACGGGCGACTCCGGGCTCGAGCCGGCGCCCGAGCGCGAGCTCTGATCTAACCGGCCGCCCGCCCCGTTAGGGTGCGCTCCTTGGCGGTTCTGCACGTCCTGCGCAAGTGGGCGCCGAACCGCGCCGAGCTACGCACCTTTCTGAAGTACTGCTTCCTCGCCGCGATCTACGTGACGCTCGGCGTGATCAACGGGTTCTTCGTCGTCGCCTTCTGGTTCGGGCTGGCGTTCCTCTTCCTGACCGCGTGGGTCGTTCCGACCCTGTGGCGCCGTCTCACCCGTTGAGCTGGGCTGCGCACGACCTGGAGCCGTACGCGTTCCAGAAGCACCTGGGAGCGAAGATCGCGTTCGTTCCGCTCCTGCTCGGCTCGTACGCGCCCGACCAGTTCTCGAAGTGGTTTGTCTACGGCATCCACCTGGGGCCATGGGATCTCAAGGCGAACGACCCGGTGCAGTTCCACCGCGGCTGGCCGGGTCTGGGCTTCACCCACTCGCTGACGTTCGGCGTGTTCATCGGCCTGCTGATCTGGGGCATCTTCGGGAGCCGCATCTGGGGGATCAGCTTCATGATCGGGCACGCCGCGCACGTCATCACCGACGCCGGCGACACGGTCGGGACGATGTTGTTCTTCCCCTGGACGCACCACTTCTCGATCGGCGCGTGGGCGTACGCGGGGCAGACGGGGCGGTTCACCGACGCGGCCGCGTACTTCAGCGGCCTCGGAGGCATGTGGGATCTGTTCTGGATCCTCTACGGGCTGCTTTCGTGGCGCGTGATCACGCGCGACTACTTCAACACGGTCGTCTACAACGCGGACGCCTTCTGGCCCTGGCTGAACAAGCGGCTGCCGAAGGAAGCCCTGCTGGTGCTCTACCGCGGCGCCTTCTTCTACGGCTGCTGCCAGTGGCTCGCCTGGTCGATCTGGGCGCACGTGTACCACCACTACCCGTACGACCTGCACTGGGGCGGGCCGCACTGGGTGCACGCGGCGCACCCGAACGACTGATGTAATTCCCAGGCGTGCGCG
The DNA here is from genome assembly GCA_035764425.1 of Gaiellaceae bacterium. Lineage (GTDB taxonomy): Bacteria > Actinomycetota > Thermoleophilia > Gaiellales > Gaiellaceae > JACVRM01. The sequence continues at coordinate 11,899 of DASTZE010000075.1, read as the reverse complement.
CGTTCGCGGCTGCTGGTGTAGAGGCGCTCAACCACTTCGGCGAGCCGCGCGACGAGCCGTGCGGACACTGCGACGCCTGCGACGCGGGGCTGGCGGCGCCCGTCCCCGGTCGGCGCCCCTTCGAGCTGGAAGCTCGCGTCCGCACCGAAGTGGGCGAGGGCGTCGTACAGCGCCACGAGGGTGACAAGCTCGTCGTCCTATTCGACGAGGTCGGCTGGACGACGCTCGAGGTCGACCTGGTCGTCGACCGTGGCCTGCTCGAACCGAGCTAGGGGGTTGGCAAAACGACACTGCGGTTGTTTCGCCAAACCCCTAGGTGAAGAGGATGTGGAAGAGCTCGAGGTCGAGCCCGTTCGCGCTCAGCCTCGCGAGCTTGGCGATCCCCTCGTTCTCCTCGAACTGCAGCAGGAGCTCACCGTCCGTGTCGGTCGCACGATCGAGCTGCTCGAGCCGGAACTCGAGCGACGACGTCTCCTCGCCGGCCACGAACAGGAGGCGCACGTCGACGTTGTTCGTGCGGCCCGCGTCGGTGCCTTCGCGCAGGGTCAGCTCCCAGTCCTGGCGCACCGAGGCCCAGTCCTCGATCGTCGCCACGTGCACGCTGTAGGCGTCGTCGATCACGACGGTGATCTCCTCACCCGATCGCTCGGTCGGCCTGTCGCGAGGGCTGACGGTCAGGTGCGCCATGCGAGCGCGGTTCCCGGCCGCCGGAGGAGGCAAACGCGTACGGTTCCGCCGTGCGCTTCGTGGTGGGCTCGGACGATGACGGCGACGCTCTCGACGCGGCCGTCGACGAGCTGACGCGACGCGGTCACCAGGTGACTCTACTCCCGCGCGACCTCTGGCCGGACGTCGCGCGGCAGGTCGCGGAGACCGTGGCCCGCGGCGAGGCCGACCAGGGCCTGCTTTTCTGCTGGACCGGCACCGGCACCTCGATGGCCGCGAACAAGCTGCCGGGCATCCGCGCCGCGCTGGCGTGGGACCCCTGGATCGCCGAGGGCGCCCGCCGCTGGAACGACGCGAACGTGCTGGTCATGAGCCTCAAGCGCACCAGCCCCGAGGATGCGCGCCTCATCGTGGACGCCTGGCTGGCCGTCGAGGCGCCCGACGCCGACGAGCGGGGGAACATCGCCCGTCTGGCCGAGCTCGACGCGCGGTGAAGGCGCGCCTTTTCACCGACGGCGGCGCCCGCGGCAACCCCGGCCCGGCCGCCTACGCGTTCGTCATCGAGGCGGAGGACGACACGGTGCTCGCCTCCGACGGGCAGCCCATCGGAGTCGCGACCAACAACGTGGCCGAATACCGGGCGCTCGTCGCCGGGCTCGAGCGCGCGGCCGAGCTGGGTATCGACGAGCTCGAGGTGGTCTCCGACTCGGAGCTCCTCGTCAAGCAGATGCGTGGGGAGTACCGGGTGAAGAACGAGGTTCTGCAGGACCTGAACCGGCAGGCGGCAGGGCTCGCGACCCGCTTCCGGCGTGTCGTTTACACGGCCGTTCGGCGGGAGCACAACGAGCTGGCCGACCGGCTCGTGAACGAGGCGCTGGACGCCGCGGGCGCGTAACGGCCGGTCGACACCCGGGCTATACTGCGGCCCGCCGGCGGATGTAGCTCAGTTGGCTAGAGCGTCTGCTTGCCATGCAGAAGGTCGTGGGTTCGAGTCCCATCATCCGCTCTCGAAAAAGCCCCGCTCAGGCGGGGTTTTTCATGGCCGCGTCTAGACCGACCGACACCGATAGCGACAAGAGCACGCTGCAGCGTCTGCAAATCACTTCGGACGGTTCGCGGCCAGGCGTCCTCGTTCGTTGACCCTTCTCTCGCGTGGGTGCGATGATCGCTCTCGTGAGAAAGCATGCGGCCGAAATCGCGTTGGACGCGACTTCCGGACGCCTGCCAGTGGTTCAGGCGCCTCGATCCGTCGCCACACCCCCGAGGGCGAAGGCGATTCTCGCTCTGCAGCGACGCGCTGGCAACCGTGCCGTGCGCGCGATGCTGCTGCAGCGGCAGCCGGTCGAGCTTTCGGAGGTGACGGTGACCGGCGAGGCGACCGACCGCGAGCAGATGAAAGCGATACAGCGCCAGCTTCGTCGGCTGCGCCTTTACTCCAAGGGGATTGACGGAATCGAGGGGTTCTTCACGGACCAGGGGCTGACCGAGGCTTTCGGCGGTGACGACTGGTTTCCGCTGAGCAACGCTGAGATCCTCACTCGGCTGGAAGCGGCGGAGCGGCCGCGGGCCGGGAGCGGGCACCAGCTCCGGTACGCCGAGCTGTTCAAGGACGGCGTGCTAGACGTCACGTATGGCTTCGGCTACCTCGAGGGCGAGCTCGAGGGCCGCCAGGCGATGGTCGACTATTCGAAAAGCCTGCCGGTGGCGGCCGCCACAGCCCTGACGGGGCTCGGTTTCTCCGAGGATGCGGCCGGGGCGCGCGAGATTCTTGGCCGCGTGGGTCGATCGATCGAGCCGGACGCGATCGGCGCGTTCTACGTCAAGCGCGCGGCATTCACGTATGCGCCGACGGCGGGAACCCCGCGCGACATCGACGTCGTCGTGCGCGTCATCTCAGACGCGGCCGGCGACCGCGGCCGCGAATCGCTAGACGCCTTTGTCGATGCGATGGCCAACGGAGACGTCGCGTACTACAGCGGCCACGGTCGCTTCGGCTCGGGGCCGGACTTCGACCAGGATTACGTGGTGAAGTTCCTCGACGATGCCGGCAATGTCGTGCAGGTCTTCGACGACGAAGACGTCGTCGAGAAGATCCTCCGCCAAGAGGGTGACCCATGGGCGGTTTTCCAGAGGCGGGTTTCAAAGTCCCCTCCGACGATCAGCGTCGAGGTCACGGACGCCGGCAACCTCTGGCTGAACGCGAAGAACGCGCACCCCGCGGAATTCGGCGCGAAGCTGATGTACTGGGCGCTCGAACACGGCGCGCGTGTTGCGAGCGGAAGTGGCGGGCGCCTCGAACAGGCGACGGCCGCGAGTTCGCACCGCTACAGGGTGCTCGTCTTCGATGGGTGCCGCAGTCAGGACTACGACCGGTCGTTGCGCAGCACCGGAGGCTTCGGTACCCGCGAGGCCGACATCATCGAAACCACGCGCACGATCGGCTTCACGCGAGAAATCGGCAAGCCGGAGCGTGTCGAGGTACAGGCGTTCAAGGCCTTCCTGAGCGACCTGATGGATCAAGATTCGGGCGAGCGGATCGCCAAGGACATGGGAGCGCAGATGAAAGAGTTCGAAGCGCAGTACAAGGGCGACCCTTACATGTTCTCCGGTCATGGCGATAACCCCTTGCGATAGCTGCGGTGCCCGACAGCGACCCAGTCTCGGCACTCGCCGACCCCGATCAGTGGTCTTGGGCCGCGCCGGCGCTGGCATCGATCGCGCAGCGTGGCGACCGAGACGCGCTGGCCGCGCTGGTCGCTGCCTACGGGCAGCGCACCGAAGCTTCCCGGCAGCCGCTGCTCGACGCGATCGAGTCGCTCAACGGTGTCCCAGCGGTGGTGCAGCTCGCGCGCTCCGAAGGAGCAGGCGACCGCCTCTTGGCCGCGCGCCTCGCCCATCTGCTTCCGGCCTCAGCACACGTCCCCGTGCTCGAGCAGTTGGTCACCGACCCCGACCGCGAAGTGGCGGCGGAGGCGCGCGCGGCGCTCCGTACCCAACCACGTGACGCGCACTGGCGCGAAGTCGTCCGGCACCTCGCCCAGTCCAGCGATACCGACCTCGCAACCGAGGCGAAGGCCTGGCAGCGGGAGGGCTAGCGAGTGATGCGGCCCTGGCAGCCGACGCTGTTGTGGTCGCCGTCGAAGTGGTGTGGGTCTGGGTCGGGCACGTCCCAGCGCACGCGGAAGTTGCGGTACCGGATGTCGCCGCAGTCGAGGTCGGGTGGCGGGGGCGGGATACAGACGGTCGGGTACGACGCTGCGCACTTACCGCCCGGGTGAGGCGGAGGAGGCGGAGGTGGCCCGCCTTTCGAGAGGCAGGCAAAGCCGAGGATGGGGTGTAGCTCGATCGCGTTCGGAGCCACGCCCGTCTGCCCGTGCTTGAAGTCCCAAAAGGCAACGCCCGTCACGCGCGCCTTGGCGCACACACGTACGCGACTGCGCGCCAGCATCATCTGCACCCTTCGCCTCGGAGTAGCTCCGGGAGCACACGAAGGAGCATCAGGAGCCTCGGCGATCATCTGGTTGTTGCCACTCCGAAGAACGACATGGAGATCTCGGTCGTCCTCCGAGCGAATGAGGGTGACCGCCGCGACGACGGTGTAGACGTGGCGCTCGAAGGGCAGCCGCACGTCGGGGAGGTCCTGCGGACGAGGAAGACGTACCAGGCTCGTCACGGTGGTTGCCTCGGGCGGCAGGAGATCCGGCCGATCCTGGAGCGTCTTCACGCTCCACCGCTCGACCCCGCAAGTGCCGAGACGCGACGCGGCCCACTCGATCCGGGTACTCCTGCCCGCCGTCGAGGCCACGGCCGCCGTCGCCAGCGTGGCAATGGCCAGCAGCGCAACCGCAACAGTGACCCGCCACCTACTGGCGATCGCCATGCCTCAGCCCACCACGAGCGACGTGCGCAACGTGCCGACTCGCCCATCACGGGGTGCCCGTGGTAAGCCGACGACCGCCTTCCGTTTGCGCGAGAAGCCCATGCCAACTACCTCGGTCAGGAGTCACCGCCTCTTGAGACCAGCGGACGCGGAGTGCCTTCGCGTCGCCGAACCGGCACGCCCTGGCTGCTTGAGTCGCGGCCGCTCGCTGTGCACCATGAGGTATGGGGAGCGCACCCGCAACCGCGTCCCGCCTGCCGCTCGTCGAGCGCAGCGGCGAACTCGAGCTTCTCGCGGAGACACTCGAGCGCGTCCGCGACGGCGGCGCCGGTGAGTTGCTGTTCGTCGCCGGCGAGGCCGGAGTTGGGAAGACGAGCCTCCTCCGGGCGTTCGCGGACGAGGGCGGCGCTACGCAGGTGTTGTGGGGAGCATGCGACCCGCTCTTCACGCCCCGCCCGCTCGGCCCGCTCCTCGCGCCGGCCGAGCGCGCCGGCGGCGCGCTCGAGGAATTGCTCCGCGATGGCGCGCTGCCGCACGAGGTGGCCGCGGAGCTCGCGCGGGAGCTCGCGCGGCGGAGAGCGTCCGTCTTCGTCCTCGACGACGTGCACTGGGCCGACGAGGCGACGCTCGACGTCCTCCGCCTGCTCGCGCGCCGGATCGAGCGCGTCGCGGCGGTCGTGATCGCGAGCTACCGCGACGACGAGCTGGCGTCCAATCACCCGCTCCGCCGTGTGCTCGGCGAGCTCGCGACGAGCCCGTCCGTGCGACGCCTGCGGCTCGCGCCGCTCTCTCCCGCCGGCGTCGCGGAGCTGGCGGCGGGGTCACCATTCGACCCGGAGGAGCTCTACCGGCGGACGGGCGGCAACCCGTTCTTCGTCGTCGAGGCGCTGGCGGCGGGCGAGGAGACGATCCCTGTGACGGTCAGGGATGCCGTGCTCGCCCGCGCGGCGCGTCTCTCTCCGGAGGCGCATGCGCTGCTCGGCGCCGCCGCCGTGGTTCCGCAGCGCGTCGAGCTGTGGCTGCTCGAGGAGCTGACCCGAGCGCCGCTGGCGCCGGTCGACGAATGCGTGGCGGCGGGGATGCTGGTCGCGGATGCGTCGGGCGTCGCATTCCGGCACGAGCTGGCGCGGCTCGCAGTCGAGGAGAGTCTGCCGCCGCAGCGTCGCCTCAACTTCCACCGCCGGGCGCTCGCGGCCCTCACCGCGCCGCTCGACGGCGTGCTCGATTTCGCCCGCCTGGCCCACCACGCCGACGCCGCCGGCGACGCCGGCGCCGTCCTGCGCTTCGCCCTGGCGGCCGGCGACCGGGCTGCGGCGCTCGGTGCGCATCGCGAGGCGGCGGCGCACTATGCCCACGCGCTTCGGTTCGGCGACCGGCTCCCTGCCGGCGTCCGTGCGGACGTGCTCGAGCGACGATCGCGCTCCTGCTACGTCACCGACCAGAACGACGAGGCGATCGACGCGCTCGAGGAGGCAATGCGCTGCCGCCGCGATCTGGGCGACCAGGTCGGCGAGGCCGAGGGGCTTCGCCAGCTCTCCTGGATCCTGTGGTGCCCTGGTCGCGCGGCCGAGTCCGACCGCGTAGCGCGCGAGGCCGTCGCGCTGCTCGAGCCGCACCCGCCCGGCGCCGCGCTCGCGCGCGCGTACGTGAACCTCGGCGAGATCTGCTGCCTCCGTCTGCACGTCGAGGAGGGAATCGGCTGGGCAAGCCGGGGGCTGGCGCTCGCCGAGCGAGTCGGTGAGACGGAGACGGTCGTGCGGGCGCTGCTCTGCGTCGGCGGCTGGACCGGTGATGCGGCGAAGCAGCGCGCGGGCCTCGAGCTCGCGCGGCGTGAAGGCTTCGACGACTACGTCGGGCGCGTCGCGATCGGGCAGGCGGCGTCCGCCCTCGACGAGCAGCGGTACGAGGACGCGGACAACGTCCTCACCGAGGGCGTCGCGTTCTGCGGCGAGCGCGGGCTCGAGCGGAACCGTCTCTACCTGCTCGACCTGCTGGCCCGGCTCGAGCTGGTACGAGACCGCTGGACGGAAGCCGCGGAGGCGGCCGCGCTGGTGCTCCGCACGCCGAAGCCGTCCGTCACGCCGCGGATCGGCGCCCTTTCGACCCTCGGTCGTCTCCGCGCCAGACGCGGAGACCCAGGCGCCTCTGCGCTGCTCGACGAGGCGCTCGCGCTGGCGGAGCCGACCGGAACGCTCCTGAATCTCGGGCCCGTCGCGCTCGCCCGCGCGGAAGCGGCGCTGCTGGCAGGCGATCCGGAACGGCTCGCCGCCGAGACGCAACCGGTCTTCGACGAGGCCGTGGAGCGGCGCGTCGCGCCCGTCGCCGGCGCGCTCGCCGTTTGGCGCCGCCGCGCCGGCGTCGACGAGCCAACCCCACCCTGGGTACCCGCGCCGTTCTCCCTCGAGCTTGCCGGGGACCGCGAGCGGGCGGCCGGGGCTTGGGCGCGGCTCGGCTGCCGCTACGAGGCGGCGCTCACGCTTGCCTGGGCGAACGACGACGTGCTGTTGCTGCGCGCGCTCGAGGACCTGCAGGGACTCGGTGCGGCCGCTGCGGCAAGGCTCGTGGCGCGCCGTCTCCGCGAGCGCGGTGTCCGCGGTCTTCCCCGCGGGCCACGGCCCGCGACGCGAGACAACCCCGCAGGCCTGACCGGACGAGAGCTCGAGGTACTGCGCTTGCTCGCCGACGGGCACACGAACCCGACGATCGCGGAGCGCCTCTACCTCTCGCCGCGGACCGTCGACCGCCACGTCTCGTCACTCCTGGGCAAGCTCGACGCCCGCACCCGGGGCCAGGCCGTGGCCGCGGCGCGGCGACTCGGGCTCGTCGAAGATCGGTAGGGCGAGTCCCAAATTGGGTGGTTCCGCCGATCCGCCGGCGCGGCGCGTCTCGTAACGTCGGCACCATCGACCAACGGGAGGAGCGACGGCTACGTATGTGATCCTGCGCCGCGGCGCATGGCGGGCACCGGACGAGCTCCACGAGGCACTCGTACGCTCGAGCGCCGAGAGCGAGCGGCTCTCCGTCGAGTGGCTCCGTAGTTACGTGCTCGCCGAGCTCGACGGGAGCCTCGGCACTGTCTGCGTCTTCGACGCACCGAGCCCCGAGGCGGTGCGTCTGCACGCCTACCGCGCAGGCATGCCGGTCGACGAGATCGTCGCCGTCGCCGACACGGTCGTCGGCAATGACGCCGCGGTGGCGGGCTCCGACCGCCGTTCCGGTGGGGAAACGTATGGAGAAGGAGGATCGGGATGGACGTAAGGAAGCAACTGGCACTCGTGGCGGCGCTGCTCGCGGCGGTGTGGATCGGGACTGCGGCGGCTTCCGCCGGCGCCGCGCCGGGCGTTCCGCACCAGCTCTTCAAGGGGCTGGGCGGCGGCTCTGGCAGCACCGTCGGCCCGGACGGCGCGCTCTACGTGAACGACCCCGTGAACGGGACGATCGTTCGCGTCGACGCATCGACGGGAGCGTCGTCGACCTACGCCGACTGCCTACCGAAGCAGCTCGGGTTTGTCGGCATCGGCGGGGGAATGGACGTCGCGTTCATCGGCTCGACGGCCTACGCGCTCGTCAGCATCGTCAGCGATCCGTTCTTTGGCCTGGCCACTCCGCCCGACGGGATCTACCGCGTCGACGGGCCGCATAGCTGCAGCCTCGTCGCCGACATCGGCGCGTGGTCGATCGCGCATCCGCCGCACGGCTTCGACTTCTTCCTCAAGGCAGGCGTGCAATACGCGATGCAGCCGTGGCGCGGCGGGTTCCTCGTCACGGACGGCCACCACAACCGCGTGCTGCGCGTCGGCCTGAACGGGGCGATCGCGGAGCAGAAGACGTTCGGCGACGTCGTTCCGACGGGGCTCGACGTGCAGGGCGACACGGTCTACCTGGCAGAGGCGGGGGCGATCGTGCCCGGCGGAGCGGAGAACGGAAAGATCGTCGCGATCGACGCGCACTCGGGCGCCGTCAGCGACGTCGCCGCGTCGGGGCCGCTCATGGTCGACGTCGAACGGGGTCGCGGCCAGACGCTCTTCGGTCTCGCGCAGGGGACGCACAGCAACGAGAACCCTGGTTCGCCCGCTGATCCGAACACGGGCGAGCTCCTGCGCGTCGACGGCCACGGCGGCTTCTCCGTCGTCGCCACCGGGCTCGACCGGCCGACCTCGCTCGAGATCATCGGGAACACGGCATACATCGTCACCCTCACCGGCCAGATCTGGGCGGTCGCCGACATCGCGGCCCCGCCGTACGGCCGCTGAGAGGCGCGCGGAGGGGCAGTCGCATCGCGGCGGCGGCTGCCCCGCCCGCATCCGCTTCAACGAAAGCCCTGCAAAGCGGCTTCTCCCCGGTTGCGGCATGTTGCAAATCGCTCAAGACCCTGATTTGCTACGCGCGTCACAGGAGGGGAGGAAGCAGAAATGGCACGTAGACGATCCCTCTGGGTATTGGCGGTGCCGGTCGCTGCGCTCATGCTTGCGCTGGGCGTTTTCAGCGCATCGGGTGCGGGGCCGCCCGCGACGGCAGACGCAACCGCGGTGACCCAGTGGAACCTCATTGCGGTCAGCACGATCACCGGAATTCCAGGGCCCGGACTTCCGGGTCCGGCAGGCGGAGCACCGCCGGCGTCTCAGGTGAACATGGGAATGGTCCAGGGTGCCGTGTACGACGCGGTCAACGCGATCACGCCGAAGCACTACCGGCCGTACCTTCTGAACCGACGGTTCGGAAACACGGCGTCCGATGACGCGGCGGTCGCGACGGCCGCCTACCTGGTCCTGAAGAACATCGTCGAGACTGTTCCGCAGAGCATCGCGTTCCCCACCAGGGGCACCCTGCTCGCGACACTCGCGTCGCAGTACCAAACCGCGAAGAACGCGATCCCCGACTCGCCGTTCAAGGACATGGGGATCGCTGCCGGTACCGCCGCGGCACAGGCCATGATCGATGCGAGACAGGGCGATGGACGGTTTGGGCCGTCTCAGTGGGTGCCGAGCAGCGCGCCCGGACACTGGTCGCTGCTGCCCGGCCAGGCCAACGACCCGACCCCGTGGGTCGGCGGAGTGAAGCCGTTCCTGATGCACAGCTCGTCGCAATTCCGTACCGCTGGTCCGCCCGCGCTCACGAGCGCCGCCTGGGCGGCCGACTTCAACGAGGTGAAAGCACTCGGCAGGGCGACGGGCTCCACCCGCACGGACGACCAGACGTACAAGGCCAAGTGGTGGCAAAGCAACCCGGTCGTGAGCTGGAACGACGTGGCCCGCCAGCTCATCACGCGGAATCACCTCGACGCCATGGACAGCGCCCGCGTTCTCGCGATGCAGAACATGGCGGCGGCGGACGCGGCGATCAACACCTGGAACGAGAAGTACCACTTCGACTTCTGGCGCCCGTGGAACGCAATCGTCCGGGCAGCGGAGGATGGAAACGACGCAACAGTTGCCGACCCGAACTGGACGGCGCTCATCACGGCGCCCTACCCCGAATACACATCGGGGCACCTCGGGCTCGACAGTTCGAACACCCGCGTGCTGCGGATGTTCTTCGGCGACGCACCTGCAGGCGGCTACCAGATCACGAGCTTCGCCGTAAATCCCGGCGGGCCCGCGATGCGTTCGTTCGGCAGCTTCTCGCAGGCGGTCAACGAGATCATCGAAGCCCGCATCTGGGCAGGGCTTCACTTCCGCACTGCAGACGTTCAGGCCGTGCACCTCGGAACGAACGTCGCAGACTTCGCCGCGGCGAACTACTTCGAGCCGGTGGGCAACCACTGACCTAGCAGACGCCGCCTTTTGCGGCAACACCGGGAAGGCCCGCTACGGCGGGCCTTCCCTCCGTCTACAGCACGCTCGCGGGCGGAGCCGGCGTAACCGCTGGCTGGCCAACAGGTCCCGATTGCGATGTGATGACGGTCGATGCCCGAGCGCGTCGCCGCGATCACCCCGGAGCGCATCGCGTCCGTCCGCCGCCGCACGGTCGTCGCCGACGCCGTGCTGCTCGGGCTGATCGTCATCCTCACCGGCGTCGCCGCCTACGCGGCGACGCGCCTCTACACCACTGCCGAGGACCGGTACATCAAGGAGGCGTTCCCGATCCGCGCCGCGGTGCGCGACACGCTCGTCCAGATGCTCAACGAGGAAACCGGCGTGCGCGGGTACGTGATCAGCGGCAAGCAGTCGAGCCTGACGCCGTACGAGCTGGGGCAGCAGACGGTGGCCGCCGATCTCGACCACCTCGACCGGCTTACGACGCGGCGCCCCGAGATCCGGCCGGACGTCCTCGCCGCGCGCCGGCTGGTCACCCAGCTGAACGCCTTCTACCTCCGCCAGGTCAACCTGGTCGGGCTCGGCCCTGCCGGTCGTCGGCAGGCGCGCCAGAACATCTTCGCCGGGCAGACGCTGTTCGACGAGTTCCGCCGGGTCATCGGCCGGCTCCAGGCGAGCTCGAGGGCGATCGTCGCCGACGCGCGCGAGACGCAGCGGCGAACGTACTGGACGACGCTCGCGGTCGCACTGGGCGCGGGCGCGATCGCGATCGCCCTGACGATCTGGCTGCTGCTCACGGTGCCGAGCCGCATCTGGTCGCTGTACGACGTCGAGCGCGAGCTGCGCAAGAGCGCCGAGCGCGGCGACCGCGCGTCGCGATCGCTCCAGCACGTCGACGACGCCGTCATCCTCGTCGACGCCGACGACGCCATCCGCTACTGGAACCCGGCCGCAGCGCGCTACCTGGCCGTGGCCGAAGACGAGGCCATCGGCCGCACCGTCACCGACCTCGTGCCGGAGCTCGCGGCCGGCGGAACCGGGACGGCGATCGCTCGCGACGGCGTCGAGCGCTTCTTCGTCGTGCGCGAGACTCGCTTCCCCGAGGGCCGGGTGCTCGTGCTGCAGGACGTCACCGGTGAGCGCGAACTGGAGCGCACGCGCAGCGAGTTCGTGGCCACGGCGTCGCACGAGCTGCGCACGCCGCTCGCCGCCGTCTACGGAGCCGTCCGCACGCTCCGGCGACCGGACCTCCGGCACGACCCTGAGCTCGAGGCGCAGCTGCTCGGCATCATCGAGTCGGAGTCAGACCGGCTGAAGGACATCATCGAGCGGATCCTGATGTCGGCCGAGATCGACCGCGGCGCACTGACGCTGCACGCCGAGCACTGCGACGTGCGCGAGCTCGCGGCGAGCACGATCGACGCAGCTCGGCTGCACGCCCCCGACGGCGTCGAGCTTCGCCTCGACGCTCCGGACGAGGTCACCGTCACCGCCGACGCTGGAAAGCTGCGCCAGGTCGTCGTCAACCTGCTCGACAACGCGATCAAGTACTCACCCGACGGCGGCACGATCACGCTCACCGTCGCCGCCCGGCCGC
>DASTZE010000074.1:0-22154 GCA_035764425.1 Gaiellaceae bacterium | reverse complement strand
CGTGCTCGTCACGGACATCCGCATGCCGCCGACCCACCGGGACGAGGGCATCCAGCTCGCCACGGAGCTGCGCGAGTCGTACCCCGAGCTCGGTGTGATCGTCCTGAGCCAGCACGTCGAGCTGCTTTACGCGCTCGAGCTGTTCGAGCACGGCACCGGACGCCGCGCCTACCTGCTCAAGGAGCGCGTCCGCGACCCGGACGAGCTGCACCGGGCGATCCGCGACGTGGCGGCGGGCGGCACCGCGGTCGACCCGCTCATCGTCGACGAGTTGCTCCAGGCGCGCCAGAACGGTCGCGACGGCCGGCTTGCCGACCTGACCCCGCGCGAGCAGGACATCCTGCGACTGCTCGCCGAGGGCCACAGCAACCAGGCGATCGCCGCCGAGCTCGGGCTGTCCACGCGCACGGTCGAACACGGCATCAACGCGATCTTCCCGAAGCTCGGGCTGCGGCCGTCCGACGACGTGAACCGCCGCGTGAAGGCGGCGCTGCTCTACCTGTCGGGCACGTCGTAGCCGCGCTTCCAGGGCGCGCGGATCGCGAGGTAGATCAGCGCGCCGAGGTAGGGCAGCACGAGGATGGCGACGACCCAGAGCGTCTTCGCCGGGCTGGTCAGGTCGTCGCGGCGAATGACGTCGACGAGCGCGTAGACCCAGAGCAGCAGCACCGGCAGCAGCAGGAGCGCCGCGAAGAAGACCGTCGCGAAGTCGGCCGTCATCGACCCATCATCGCGGATTCACCCCGTCGGGATGAACGCCGGAGTGCGCGATAAGCGAGGATCGCGCCGTGGCTTCTGCCGAGGTCCCAGCCGCCGCCGACGCGAAGCCCGCGGCGACCCCGCGCTGGCGCATCATCACTGCGCGCATCCTCGTGGTGCTCGCGGCGATCCTCGCGCTCCCGGCCGTCGTCGCCGGCTACGTGCGCTGGCAGGCGTTCGACACACCGACGTTCCAGAACACCGCGAGCGACCTGATCGCCGACCCGGTGATCTCCAACCAGATCGCTGCGACCATGGTCGACGCGCTCTACTCCAACGTCGACGTCCAGGCGTCGCTCGAACAGAAGCTGCCCGCCGACCAGAAGCAGCTCGCGGGGCCGCTCACGGCGGTCTCCCGGCTCGCTGCCGACCGCGTCGCGCCGGAGCTCCTCCAGCGCCCGCGCGCGCAGGCCGCCTTCGTCGTCGCCGCGACGCAGGCCCAGGCCGCGCTGAACCGGCTGCTCGAGGACCGCGCGAAGGCGATAAAGACAAACGGCGGTGACGTCTACCTCGACTTCCGGCCGCTCATCGAGCAGCTCGGCAACCGCATCGCGATCGTCGGCAACCTCGACGAGCAGCTGCCGGCGGACGCGGGCCGCGTCGTGATCATGAAGAACAGTCAGCTGCGGACGGCCCAGCGGCTCACGAGCGTGCTGAAGAAGGTCGGCAGCTGGGCCTGGCTGGTACCGGTGCTGCTCGCGGGGGCGGCGGTCGCGCTCGCGCGCGGCCGGCGGCGCAAGGAGCTGCGCGCGGTGGCGTGGGCCTCGATCATCGTCGGGGCGCTGATCCTGTTCACGCGGAGCCGCGGCGGGAGCTACCTCGTCGACTCGCTGGTGAAGGACCACTCGGTCCGCCCGGCGGCGAACCGCGCCTGGACGATCCTCACCGAGCTGCTCTCGGACACGGGCTGGATGCTGCTCGGCATCGGCGTCGTCGCTCTCGTCGGCGTCTGGCTCGCCGGCGAGACCCGCTCCGGCCGCGGTGCGCGCCGCGCCTTCGCGCCCATCCTCGGCAAGCGGGCGTGGGCCTTCGGGATCGTGGCCGTGCTCTTCATCGCGCTCATCTGGTGGGACCCGACGGCGCAGACGAGCCGCTGGCCGCAGATGCTCGCCCTCGCGATTCTGCTGGCGATCGCGACCGAGGCGCTCGTCCGGCAGACCGACCGCGAATTCCCGCTCGAGTCGCAGGTCGCGCCAGGCGCGGCGTTCCGCAGCCAGTTCTCGCGCTTCCGCGGCGGCGACGGCTCCACCAGGGAGCTCGAGCGGCTCGCCTCGCTCCACGACTCCGGCGCGCTGACCGACGCCGAGTTCACGGAGGAGAAGGCGCGAGTGCTTGAACGTTCGTAACCTCCTGCTCGGATCGCGCGAGGGCATCGCCGGCGGTGTCTACGGCACGGTGATCGTCATGGCCACGATCGCCGCCGGCTCGAAGGGCGGGCTGAGCGCGTGGACGCTTCTCGCCACGATGGCGGCGACGGTCGTCGTGCTCTGGATCGCCCACGTGTACGCGGCCGCGCTGGAGCACAGCATCGAGCACGGCCGCCGCGTGCGCTGGCGTGAGATCATCGCCGTGGCCGCGGAGGAGCGGTCGATTCTGCTCTCCGGTGTGATCCCCGGGTTCATGCTCGCGCTGGGCGGCATCGAGGTCTGGAAGACGTCGACCGCGGCCTGGCTCGCGCTCGGCGCCGGGCTGGTCGTGCTGTTCGTGCAGGGTGTCCGCTACGCACGCGTGGAGCGGCTCGGCTTCGGCGGTACCGTTGTCGCAGTGGGCGTCAACCTCGGCCTCGGGCTCGTGATCGTGGCGCTCAAGGCGGCCGTGACCCACTGATGCGGCTCACCTGGATCGGACATTCGACAGTCGTCATCGAGCTCGACAGCGTGCGGCTCGTCACCGACCCGGTGCTGCGCGACCGGCTCAACGTCATCCGACGGGTCAGCGGTGCTGCCGCGGAGGTGGGTCATGTCGACGCAGTGCTGCTCTCGCATCTGCACTACGACCACCTGGACCTGCCGTCACTCGCGCGGCTCGGGCACGCAGTGCGCGTGTTCGTGCCGGTGGGCGGAGCGAAGCTGCTGCGCAAGCGCGGATGGACCGACGTGGTGGAGCTGGCCGAGGGCGAATCGACGTCGTTCCGCGACCTCGAGATCACGACCACGCACGCCGAGCATCCGGGCCGGCGGTCACCCTGGAGTGATCGTGCGGCCGCGCTCGGCTACGTCGTGTCAGGATCGCAACGCGTCTACTTCGCGGGCGACACCGACCTCTTCCCCGGCATGAGCGAGCTCGCGCCGGTCGACGTCGCGCTGCTGCCGGTGGCGGGCTGGGGCCCGCGCGTGCCGGCCGGCCACATGAACGAGCGCCGAGCCGTCGAGGCGCTCGGGCTGCTGCGCCCGCGGGTCGCGGTGCCGATCCACTGGGGCACGTACCGGCGCCTCCTGCTGAGCAAGCACGGGTTGCGCGAGCCCGCGGATACCTTCGCGCAGCTCGCCGCGGAGGCCCACCCCGAGGTGGACGTGCGCGTGCTGCCCGTCGGCGGCTCGATGGAGCTGGTGCGCGCATGAGCGCGACCGCAGCCGTCACCCCCTTCGAAGACCACTCCCGCCGGACACGGCTCAAGAAGGTCTTCATCTGGCTCGGCGTCATCGCCGTGATCGTCGTCGCCTGCGACATCCTGGGCATCGACGTCCGCGGGTGGCTCTCGGACGTCTGGGACCAGCTCAGCTCGATCTCGATCAAGTACATCGTCGCCGGCTGCGCGCTCCAGACCGTCCAGATCACGATGGTCGCGCTCGGCTGGTACTACATCTTCCGGGCGGGCTTCCCGGACGCGGTCATCAGGTACCGGTCGATCCTGGCCGCGTACGCCGCGGGCGCCGCGCTGAACAACTACCTGCCGGCGAACATCGGCACGTTCACGTCGCTGCTCATGTACACGGCGCTCATCGCAGGCGCGACGTTCACGGCCGTGATCGGCGGCTACGTCGTGCAGAAGATCTTCTTCACGATCGCCGGGACGCTCGTCTACGCGTACCTCTTCATCTCGGTGCCGGGCTCGTTCTCGATCGAGCTCGGGAACATCTCGGCGCACCCGGTCTTCACGGTGCTCGTCATCGCCGCCGGCGTCTTTCTCGTCGCCTTGCTGATCCGCGTCTTCTGGAAGCGGCTCGAGCACCTCTGGGACGAGGCCAAGCAGGGGGGCGCGATCCTGGCGCGCCCGCGGGACTACTTCATCAAGGTCTTCCTGCCGTCGGCGATCTCGTACGGCGCGAAGCTCGGGGTGATCGCGGTGTTCCTCGCGGCCTACGGCATCCCGGTCACCTTCCACACGGTGGTGGCGGTGCAGGGCGGGAACTCGATCGCCGGCACGGTGACGGTGACGCCGGGCGGCGTCGGCGTGAACCAGGCGATGAACAACGCCTCGCTCCGCAACGTCACCGACCCGGCGACCGCGACCGCGTACTCGGTCGGGCAGCAGCTGATCATCACGGCGTTCAACACGGTGTTCGCGATCGTGCTCGTCGTGTGGGCGTTTGGGTGGACGGGCGGGAAGGCGCTCGTCACGGAGTCGTACTCGGACGCGAAGGTGAAGGTGGCCGAGCAGAAGGAGGCGCGCGCCGACAAGAAGGAGGCGAAGAAGGAGGCCAAGCCGTCCGGCGAGGAAGGGCCGACGGTGCGCGAACGGCTGCACAACCTGCGCGAGGAAGCCAAGGGCGACGACACGTCGTGACGGCGATCGTCGTGCCCGGCAACGAGGTGCGCGTCGACGGGGTGTGGCAGATCAGCGGCGCTTGCCTGGCACTCGTGCGTGAGGCGGAGCGGCTTGCCCCCGACGCGGACGTGGTGGTCTTCACGGGCTGGTCGCGCGGCGGGGAGCCGTCCGAGGCGGAGCAGATGCGCGACGCGTGGCAGGGGCCTGATGTGGAGCTCGTGGTCGAGCCGTCCGCGTCGGTGACGGCGGAGAACGCGGCGCGGACGCTGCCGCTACTGGTGTCGCGCGGTGTGCGCCGGGCGCTCGTGCTCTGCTCCCCGTGGCACCGCCACCGGACGCGGTTCTTCTTCTCGCGGCTGTATGCGATCGGCGGCGTCGAGGCGGAGGTGCGCGCGGTGCCGGGAGCGCGCGGCGTGCGGGAGCTCGGGCATGAGCTCATGGCGCTGCCGCTGGCGCGCAGGCAGCTGAGCTCGGCGAAGGCAGAGCTGGCGCGGCGGGGGTTCGGCGCGTGAGCGACACGCTCGTCTTCATCCCGGCGTGGAACGAGGAGGAGAACCTGCCCGGCGTGCTGGACGCGCTGCGGGCGGAGCTCCCGGACGTCGACGTGCTGGTCGTCGACGACGGCTCCACGGACGGGACGGCGGCCGTCGCGCGCGAGCACGGGGCCGAGGTCGAGTCGTTCGGCGAGAACCGCGGGCTGCCGGAGGGGATCGCCGCCGGGTACCGCTGGGCGCTCGAGCACGGGTTCGACTTCTGCGGGCGCGTCGACGCCGACGGCCAGCATCCGCCGGCGGAGCTGACACGGCTGCTGGCGATGGTTCGCGCCGATCAGTGCGACGTGGCCGTCGGCTCGCGCTTCGTGGCCGGCGAGGGCTACGAGCCGTACCGCTACCGGCCCGCGGCTGCGCGCCGGCTGGGAACGGCCGTGCTGCGCCGGGCGATGGCGCCGGTGCTGGGGCGGCCGTTCGGCGACGCGACGAGCGGGCTCTGGGCGGTGAACGCGAAGGCGCTCCCTGTGCTGGCGAAGCCGTTCACGACCGAGGCGCCAGAGGTGGAGGCGCTGATCCGCGTCGCGGACGCCGGCCTGCGGCTCGACGAGGTGCCGGTGAACATGGCCGAGCGGGCCGGCGGCGAGTCGAAGCTGCGCGGATCGAAGGCGCTGCGGGTCGTCCTGACGGTGACCGGGACAGTGGTGGCGGGCTTCCTCTTCCGCCGCCGCCGGCGCGGCTGAGTCATCCCGGCGGGATGAGGCTTCCGGCTCGTCGGCGCGAGAGACTCGCCCGATGAGGATCTATCTGACAGCGGTAGCGGTGGCCGTCGGCGCCGCATTCGTGCTCGCGGCGTGCGGCGGCGGGTCGAGCACGACGACGGTAACGACAACAAGCGCGGCCTCCAACGCGGGGCTCTCGACGCGTTCCTACAAGAACCTCGAAGCGATCGAGAAGACGGCGCACACAGAGAACAATAAGGCCGTGAGCCAGTTCGGCTACTGCACCACACTGGTGGGCCAGTCGAAGTCGTTGGTCAGCTCCTGCTTCCTGAGCTCGACGGGGAATGTCCTGCTCCTGGGCGGCGAGGTCAGCGGGTTCCTGCAGGCGCTGATGCAGGAGTCGACCGGCGCGTGCCACGACGCGCTCTCGACGACCAACGACCACGTGGCCTCGTACATCACGGCCGTGCAGACGCTGGATGCGACGGCGAAGGCCGGCAAGGTGCCGTCCACGACCGACATCAACACGGCGAAGAGTGCGCTCAAGAGCCTGCAGACGTCGAAGGGCGCCGTGAAGGCGGCGTGCTTCCCGTCGTAGCGCTGGATCGCCGGAAGCGGCGCATCACCCCCTCGGGACGATGCGCCGCTTCAGGCCCCGTCGGAGGATGGCCCGCGTGAGAGCGGTTCTATGTGCGGCGATGGCGGGGGCGCTGGTGCTGGCCGCTGTGGCGTGTGGCGGCAGCTCGTCGTCGTCCGACACGACGTCCACGACGACCACGACCACCGAGGCGATGACCACCGCGTCGTCGGGCGGCGGCGGTGCGGGCGGGAAGCTGTCCGCGTCCGAGTGGGCGGCGCTGCAGCAGTCGGCGGCGCAGGCGCGCTCCGTGAACCAGAAGGCCATCGCGACGTTCCAGAAGTGCCGGAAGCTGATCGCGCAGCAGAACTACACGAACAGCTCGATCCAGAACTGCTTCGGCACAACGACGACGGACGTGGTGCACGCCGGCCAGGCGCTCAACGCCGACCTCGCGACCGCCCAGAAGTCGGCGAGCGGCGCGTGCGCTGAGGCGCTTGGCCGCACGCAGAGCCAGGTCACGCTGTACATCTCCTCGGTGAACGCGCTCGGCCTGGGCGCGCAGAACGTCAGCCAGGTGCCGACGACGGACGACATCGACTCGACCCTGGCGCAGCTCAAGCAGGCGCAGACGACCGCGAAGACGATCGCGCCCGCCTGTGCGCCGGCGTAGCGACAGCCCACGTGCTCCTCGCGACCGGCACGATGGGCTACGTGATCCTGATCATCGTGCTGATCCCGCTCGCGATCGCGTGGGCGTACGCGCTGATCGACATCGTGCGGCGGACCGACATCGGCATCGCGCCGAAGGCGCTGTGGGCGGTCTGCGTGATCCTGCTGCCGTTTCTCGGGACGCTGATCTACCTGCTGCTCAGGCCGGCCTCGGCCAATATCCGCGCCGCGTAACGGGCGATGGGCGTCTTCGACGAGACGTACCGGCGCTCGTTGGAGGATCCAGAGGGATTCTGGGCCGAGGCCGCAGCCGCGATCGACTGGGACGAGCCGTGGGAGCGCGTGCTCGACGACTCGGGGGCGCCGTTCTTTCGTTGGTTCTCCGGCGCACGCCTGAACACCTGTTACAACGCACTCGACCGCCACGTTGAGGGCGGCCGCGCCGAGCAGCCGGCGCTCGTCTACGACTCGCCCCTGACCGGGACGGCGGCCACACTCACCTACCGCGAGCTCCGGGACGCGGTCGCGCGCTTCGCGGGCGCGCTCGCTGCGGAGGGGGTCGGACACGGCGACCGCGTCATCGTCTACATGCCCATGGTTCCGGAGGCGGTGATCGCGATGCTTGCCTGCGCACGGCTCGGCGCGGTGCACTCCGTCGTCTTCGGCGGCTTCGCGGCGCACGAGCTGGCGAGCCGGATCGAGGACGCGAAGCCGAAGGTGATCGTCTCGGCGTCCTGCGGGATCGAGCCGGCGCGCGTCGTCGCGTACAAGCCGCTGCTCGACGCCGCGATCGACATGGTCGACTCGAAGCCAAAGCGCTGCATCGTGCTCCAGCGCGAAGCGCTCGAAGCCGAGCTCGACCCCGCGCGCGACGTCGACTGGCAGGACGCGGTCGCGCGGGCAGAGGCGGCGAGCTGCATCGCGACCAACGCGACGGATCCGCTCTACATCCTCTACACCTCGGGGACGACCGGCCAGCCGAAGGGCATCGTCCGCGACAACGGCGGCCACGCGGTCGCGCTGGCCTGGACGATGAAGCACATCTACGACGTCAACCCGGGCGAGGTCTACTGGGCCGCCTCGGACGTCGGCTGGGTGGTGGGCCACTCCTACATCGTCTACGGGCCGCTGCTGCACGGCTGCACGACGGTGCTGTACGAGGGCAAGCCGGTTGGCACGCCCGACGCAGGCGCGTTCTGGCGTGTGATCGCGGAGCACCGCGTCTCGACGCTGTTCACGGCGCCGACCGCGTTCCGCGCGATCAGGCAGCAGGACCCGGACGGCGGGCTGATCGGCGACTACGACCTGTCGCGCTTCCGCGCGCTCTTCCTCGCCGGCGAGCGCTGCGACCCAGAGACACTCGTCTGGGCACAGGAGAAGCTCGGCGTGCCGGTCATCGACCACTGGTGGCAGACCGAGACCGGCTGGCCGATCGCCGCGAATTGCCTTGGCGTCGAGCCGCTGCCCGTCGTCCCCGGCTCGCCGACTCGGCCGGTGCCCGGCTGGGACGTGCGCGTCCTCGACGGGAACGGCGACGAGGTCCCGCGCGGCCAGATCGGCGCACTCGTCGTCAAGTTGCCCATGCCGCCCGGCTCGTCGCCGACACTCTGGAACGCCGACGAGCGCTTCCGCGAGGTCTACCTGTCCGCGTTCCCGGGCTACTACCAGACCGCCGATGCCGGCTACATCGACGAGGACGGCTACCTGTTCGTCATGTCGCGGACGGACGACATCATCAACGTCGCCGGCCACCGCCTGTCCACCGGGGCAATCGAGGAGGTTCTCGCCGCCCACCCAGACGTCGCCGAGGCGGCGGTCATCGGCGCGGCCGACGAGCTCAAGGGCCAGCTGCCGGTCGGGTTCCTCGTGCTGAAGGCCGGCGTGGACCGGCCGCACGAGGAGATCGTCGCCGACGTGGTCGCGATGGTGCGCGAACGAATCGGGCCCGTGGCGGCCTTCAAGTCGGCTGTCGTCGTCGACCGGCTGCCGAAGACGCGGTCCGGGAAGATCCTGCGCGGCACGATCCGCCGCATCGCCGACGACGAGGAGTACACGACCCCCGCAACGATCGAGGATCCGGCCGCGCTCGAGGAGATTGGGGCGGCGCTGCGCGGAATCGGCTACGCGAAGACGGCGCATGATCGAGCCTTGCCGCCGGCCACAAGTTTCCCGAGTCCCCCGTAGTCGTCAGCTACGACCCGACGCCGCCGTTGCCTTCAGAGCGGAGCGAGGAGATGGAAGCTCCGCCGCGCAGGTTTGCCCTTCGAGGGCCACAAGAGACGCGTCTCCATTGGCCCGGCGCCCACGCCGCTGTCGAAACGCCCGTTGAGCAACGCCTCATTGAGCTACGCTGTTCTCAATGAAGCGGACAACAATCACCAAAGGCGGGCAAATCTCATTGCCTGCAGCGATTCGCAATCGGTGGGCGACGCATCGCGTCGCGCTTGACGATCGCGGCGACCACGTCGTCGTGCGGCCTGTTCCGGATGACCCGGTTGCTGCGGCGCGCGGCGTTCTGCGCGGAAGGGTTGGGTCGACGACCGAGCTGCGGCGGCGCGCACGACGCGACGAGGGCGCGGCCGCCCGTCGCCGGTGATCCTCCTGGACGCGTATGCCCTCGTCGCGTTCCTCGCCGACGAGCCCGCCGCCGAGGAGGTCGACCAGTTGCTGCGCGGCGGCCAGACGGCGATCACCGTCGCCAACCTGGCCGAGGCAATCGACGTCACGCAGCGGGTGCACCGGGCGGCCGCCGACCAGGTACGCGACGCCGTCGAGCCTCTGCTCGGAGATGCCCTCGGTGTGATCACCCTCTCCGAGGAGACAGCCTGGGCGGCGGCCGACATTCGAATCCGCCACTACCACCGGACGGCGCGCCCGCTCTCGCTCGCCGACTGCTTCCTGATCGCCGCCGCGGGCGACGACGACTCGGTCGCGACGGCCGACGGGCCGGTCGCCGAAGCGGCCCGTGCGGAGGGGATCGCCGTGCACGCGCTGCCGGACTCCGGCGGCTCGCGTCCCTAGGCGCCCTTACCTCGGCGCGGCGGCCTCGACCGCACCGAGCGCGTCGGCGAGTGCACGTGCCCGCTCCCGTCCGATGCCCGGCACTTCGAGCCACTTCTCGGGCGACGCGGCGAGGACGCCGGCGAGGCTGCCGAACCGCTCGAGGAGCGCCCGCGCGCCGACCGTGGAGATGCCCGGCACCGAGGCCAGCATGGCTTCGGCAACGCTCTCCGGGGGTGCTGCGAGCCGCTGCACGTAAGCCGGGCGCTCCGCCGGAAGCTCCTCGCGCTGGCAACGGACGGCCAGGCGATGGAGCCAGCGGGCCGAGTCACGCTGATGGTCACTTTGCAGCAGCGCGATCCCCTGGTCGATCGCCGCCAGGCACACGCCCCGCACGGCGTTGGGATGCAGACCGCCGCGGTCCAGGTCGGTGCCCTCGACCAGCAGATACGGAAACGCGCAGGCGGCGCGCAGCTTGGCCAGCTGCGGCCAGAGGTGGCCCTTGCGCACGGCGCCGTGCAGGTCCAGCACGCGCTTGCGCTCGACAATCGTGTCCGCGCCGGGTGCGTAGTCGCCCGCCGGCAGCGAGACGAGCTCGACCTCGGCGCCGAGCTCCTCGAGCAGCGCAGGGATGCCGCTGCGGGCCTCCTGCACGTCGACGAGGACGCGGACGGCCTCCGCAGCCATGGCGGTTAGCGCAGGTCCTTGTTGCTTTCCATGTCGAACCACATGGCGAACAAGGTGAACTGAATGCCGGATATGAGCAGCAACGCCACGAGCACGATCGTCGCCGGCGTGATCGGGTTCCCGCCGAACCGCAGCACCGTCTCGAAGATCCCGAGCGCGAGACCGACCGACGTCAGCACAGCCCCGAGTGCATAGAAGAACACGAGCGGGTGGAAGTCGCGGATGACGTACTTCTGCCCGAGCCGCCACCAGAAGCGGCGGAACAGCAGCCACATGATCGTCGGGACGACCCGCCGGTACCTGATGCCCGAGCTCTCACCGACGCCGTAGATCGGCCGTGACGGGAAGTCGCGCACGCGCGCGTTCCACACGTTCAGCTGCACCAGCATGTCGTTCGGGAAGCCGTAGCGCGGGTACAGCCGGTCGAGGTCGAGCTCCTGCAGCAGCGTCCGCGACACCGCCGTGTACCCGCTCTGTGAGTCGGCGACGTGCCAGTAGCCGGACGCGATCTTCGTCAGCAGGCTCAGCGCAGCGTTGCCCAGGTAGCGCGAGCGCGGGATCAGGTTCCAGGCCTCGCCGGTGAACAGCCGGTTCGCCTTCGCATAGTCGACCTCGTCGCGCGCGACGGCGCCCGCCAGGTGCTCCAGGTCGATCGGATCCATCTGCCCGTCGGCCGCCATCACGCACGCCACATCCGCACCGTCGGCGACGGCCGCCTTGTAGCCGGTCACGATCGCGGCGCCGACGCCCCGGTTCTGCTCGTGCCGGATGACCCGCACGCGCGGGTCACCCTCGGCCCGTTCGGCGGTCGCGTCCGACGACGCATCGTCGACGACATAGACCGCGTCGACGAACGCCGGGATGCCCGCCAGCGTGGTTCCGATCAGCGTCTCCTCGTCGTGCGCGGGGACGACGACGGCGATCCGCTTGTCGTCGAGCATCTACGCCACGCGGCGCGCGCGCCGCTCGGCGACCGGATCCCACAGGATCGCGACGATCAGGCCGATCAGCAGCCCGAGCAGCGCGCCGAATATCGCGGAGTTCCGCTTTGAGCGCGCCGTCGAAGGCACCGCGACCGCGGTCTCGATCACCTTCGCCTTTTCGACCTGGTTCGCGAGGTTGAGCAGCTGCTTCGTCGCGAGGATCTCGTTCTCGATCGTCGCGCGCCGCTGCTCCGCGTTGTCGACCACCGTCACCAGCACGAGCTTGTCGAGCGCGGCCAGGTTCTTGCCCTGCGCGTACGCCTCGTTCGCCGCCGTGATCCTGGCCTCGATCGAGTCGAGCTCACCCTCCTGCGCGGTGAGCTGGGCCTTGAGCGCCGCGACCTTCGTGCTCACGTAGGGCGACACCTTCCCGACGGTCAGGAACGCGAGCGCGTTCGCCGCCCGCTGCGTCCTCTGCTTGTTCGAGCCCTTGACCGAGATGACCACCAGCGAGTTCTGCGGCGTGCCCGCCTTCTTCGCCGAGCCGATCGCCTGCGACGAGACGCCCGATCGCAGCGCGCCGACGCCCATCCCGCTCCGCTGCGACGCGATCGCGAGGATGTTCTCGCTGTGGATCGTGTTGTTCACGATCGGGGGCTGCAGCGCGAGTGCCGGCACCGTGGCCGTGCCATTCGGCGTGAACGGGTTCCCGAGGTAGATCGTCGCCTTTGCGACGTAGACCTTGCCGCCGCCGGCGGCAAGCAAGAGCCCGATGAGCAGCCCGACAACGAGACCGCCGACGGGCAGCCACCAGCGCTTGCTGATCCTGGTCCAGTAGCGTCCCACATCGACGTCCTGCTCCTCGAGCTCATCGACGGGCACGCGCCGCCCACGCGGCAAATCGCGCTCCACGGTCATCGGCGCGACACCCTACCCGTCAGCTCTCGAGCATCGCCCGCGGAGCAACCGCGTAGAGCCGCGAATAGCCGTGGAGAAGCAGCCGCCCGGCGTTGCCCGACACCGGGACGTACTGCCCGTCGGGAAAGGTGAACACCTGCCGGCCCGTCTTCGCGTCCGCGCCATGCATGCGGCCGTGGATCGACGCGTAGTAGACGATCCCGTCCACGACCGTCGGCGCCGCCGAGATCGGCCGGCCCGCGTACGCCCGCCAGAGCGTCGCGCCCGTGCGCGCGGAGACGCAGCGCAGGTAGCCGTCGTGCGAGCCGAAGTAGACCCGGCCCGCCCACACCGCCGGCGAGGAGTACACGTACGCGCCGGCCGCGACGCGCCAGCGGTAGTGACCGCCGGTCGAGAACGCCGTCAGCGAGTCGCCCGTCGAGCTCGGCACGAACACCGAGCCCGCCGCGACCGCGGGCGTCCCGTAGATGCGGCCGTTCACCCACGCCGACCAGCGCAGCCCACCTGAACGCGAGCTGAGCGCGAGCACCCGGCCCGCGTAGTTGCCGATGTAGAGGGTCGAGCCGACGACCGCGGCGCTCGACGTGATCTTCGCGCCGGACGGGTACGTCCACCGCAGCCGGTGCCGCTTCAGGTCGAGCGCGTAGATCGCGCCGTTCCACGAGCCGAAGTAGTCCACCCCGTCGTGCACGACCGGCGACGACTCGACCGGCGAGCCGATCGTGTAGCCCCACAGCAGCTTGCCGTTGCTCCGGTCGAAGACGCGGATGCGGCCGTCCATGCCGTGCACGACCACCGTGTCGCCGGCGATCGCCGGCGACGACGCCATCTTCGCGCCCGTGTCCGCGCGCCAGACCACGCTCCCGAAGCGCATCGACAGCGCCCACACCGTGCCGCGGTAGTTGACGATGTACGCGACGCCGTCCGAGACGACCGCCGGGAACTCGAGCAGCGAGCCGAGGCCCTTGCTCCAGATGACCTTGAACGGCGGCCGCAGCCGGATCGCCGTCTGCGCCTGCGTCCGGTGCGGCGTCACGCCGTACATCGGCCACTGGCTCGCCGGCCGGTACATGCGCAGCGTGAAGCTCTTCGTCTTGCGGCCGAACGTGATCGGCAGCTGCCGCTCCGCGTAGCCGCGCGCCTGCAGCGTCACGTTGAAGCTCGTCCCCGGCAGCACGCGGAAGAGCGTCCCGCCGCGGTGGCGCGTCACGTGCGTGACGTCGCCGACGCGCACCCGCGCGCCGGGGATGCGCGTGTTGAGGTCGCCGTCGACGACCGTCAGGTACTTCACGAGATGGCGCATGTGCTTCTTCGCAGGCGGCGGCGCAGGCGGCGGTGCGGCATCCTCGGTCCGCGGCTGGTCGCTCCCGCCGGCGCAGCCGCCGGCGAGCAGGCACAGACAGACGAGCACGACCCCACTCCTCGCCAAGCGCGACACCGTAGCCGGAGATTCGGCGGGCACACGCCCTCTCCCCCGCGGCTTAACGAAAGACCTGCGTCAGCGGGTGCCCGCCGCCTTCTCCCACACCGGCGGCACGCCGTGGCGGAGGTAGCGGACGAGCGACACCAGCGTCGCCCAGGTGACGAGCGCGTAGTAGTAGGCGAGCCCGGCCAGCGGCACGGGCAGCCGCAACCGGCCGGCGGCTGCCAGCCCGAGCCATGCAAGCTGCGCCGCGAAGGCCACGGCGTACACGCCGCCCTGCCGTGCCAGCACCAGGCTCGACACGAAGAGCGCCACGTGCAGCACTCCGGTGCCGTAGCGGAGCACGCGGTGTGACAGAAGCTCGGCCAGGTAGAGCGGCGTGACGCCGGAAAGCATCCGCCCCTCGACCAGGTGTTGCCACGCCCACGGGAACATGCGCACCTTGCGGCCGTACTCGTCCTCGAGCTCCGGCGGCGGCTGCTCGAACGCCAGCGCCTCGGGCTCGTAGACCGCGCGGCGGCCCCGCTTGACCATCGCGTCGGGCAGGCCCAGGTCGTGGCCGAAGCGGTGCGTCACGTAGTCCGACCGGCGCACGGCGTAGATCGAGCCGTTGCCGCCCGTGACCGAGCCGATCGCGGACTCGCTCCGCCGCAGCCACATCTCGTAGCGCCAGTAGAGGCCCTCGCGGTTCGAGCCCCCTGCCACCTGTAGCCGCAGTTGCCCGCATACGTAGCCGACGTCCGGGTCGGCGAAGTTCCGCACCAGCTTGCGCAGCGCGTCCGGCTCCCACGCCGCGTTCGCATCCGTGAAGGCGACGATCTCGGCGTTCGTCTCCGGGACGGCGCGGTTCATCGCGGCGAGTTTTCCGCCGCGCGGGCACGCCAGCAGCCGGATCCGCGGCTCCTTCTCGGCGGCCGCCGAGACGAGCTCGTCCATCCCGTCCGTCGATGCGTCCGAGGCGACCAGCACGGAGAACCGGTCGGCCGGATAGTCGAGCGCCAGCAGGTTCTCGAGCTTCTGCTCGATCACCGCCGCCTCGTCGTGTGCCGGGACGATCACCGTCACCTCCGGCGTGATGTCGTCCTTGCGCACCGGCCGCGGCCGCACGCGCGCGAGCCCCGCCGCCGCGAGCGGGTACCCCGCGTGCGTCCAGACGATCGCGCCCAGGCTGCCCCAGAAGATGCCTTTCAGAAGCACGCGGGGAGGCTACCCAGGCCGCTCACAGGTGCCGCCGGACGACCCGCGCGAGCGCCCGTACCGCCGGGTCGACCGCGTCCTCGTGCAGCCGCCCGTAGCCGACGACCAGGCCGCCGTCGTCCGCCGGGACGATCCGGTACGCGGACAGCGCCGGCACGCGAATGCCGGCGGCGCGCGCCTTCGCGCTGACCGCGGCATCGTCGGCGCCCTCGGGCAGGCGGAGGACGAAGTGAACGCCGGCCGCCACGCCCTCGACCGGCAGCCCCGGGAGCGCCTCGGCGAGGCGCGCGAGCAGCCGGTCGCGGCGCCGCCGGTACACGACCCTGGCCCGCCGCACGTGGCGGTCGTACTCGCCGCGCCGCAGGAACTCGGCGAGCGTCAGCTGGTCGAGCGCCGGCGAGAAGTCGTCGAGCAGGCGCTTCGCCCGCTCGGCGTCGTCGGCCTTCTCCTCGGGGACGACGACCCATCCGAGCCGGAGCGCCGGCGCGAGCGTCTTGGACACCGTGCCGAGCTGGATCACGTGCTCAGGCGCAACGCCCTGCAGCGCGCGAACGGGCTCCCGGTCGTAGCGGAACTCGGCGTCGTAGTCGTCCTCGACGACCACCGCACCGCGCGTTCGCGCCCACGCCAGCAGCGCGCGCCGCCGCCGGCCGCTCAGGACCGATCCGGTCGGAAACTGGTGCGCCGGCGTCACGAGCACCGCGCCCGCGTCGAGCCCGTCGACCACGAGGCCCTCGGCGTCGACCGGTTGCGCAACGAGCTCGAGCCCGTGCTCGCGGACGCGCTCGTGCTGCGTCGTGTGCGACGGATCCTCGACCGCGACCCGCCGTGCTCCGAGCAGACGCAGCACGATCTCGATCCCCTGCGCCGTCCCCTGGACGACGACGATCTGCTCGGGCTCCGCGATCACGCCGCGCGTCCGGCCCAGGCGGTCGGCGAGCGCCTCGCGCAGGACGCGCTCGCCCCGGCTCTCGCCGTAGTCGAGCGCCGCCGACGGCGCACGGCTCGCGACCTGGTGCGCCGCGCGCGCCCACCGCGCCAGCGGGAAGAGCGTGACGTCGGGGGTGACCGGGATCAGGTCGTACCGCGGTGGCGGCGCCGCGGGCTCATGCGTGCGTCTCGCCGAAGGCCGCCGCGACACCGCGGCGACGACCGGTGCCGCCCGGACGCGCGCCACGAGGAACCCCTGCGCCTCGAGCTGCGCGTACGCGTCCGTGACCACGCCGCGTGACACGCCGAGACGCTCCGCCAGCGCCCGCGACGACGGCAGCCGTACGCCCTCACGCAGCGCGCCCGTGTGGATCGCATCGCGCAGCGTGCGCTCGAGGCCTGCACGCAG
This sequence comes from Gaiellaceae bacterium, assembly GCA_035764425.1. Lineage (GTDB taxonomy): Bacteria > Actinomycetota > Thermoleophilia > Gaiellales > Gaiellaceae > JACVRM01. The sequence continues at coordinate 5,740 of DASTZE010000074.1, read as the reverse complement.
CGTCTCATCAGCACGGCGCTCCAGCGCGAACCAACTGGACTCATCAATCGCCACTGGACTGGATCTTTCCATAAGGCCAGGTGGCCGCGAGCATGCCCGGGATGCGCGTCTGGTCGCCCGTGCTCGAGCTTCGCCAATACGCGCTCCACCCCGGCGCACGCGACGTCCTGATCGACCTCTTCGACGCCGAGTTCGTCGAGGCCCAGGAGGCGGACGGGGTGGACGTCCTCGGCCAGTTCCGCGACCTCGACGATCCGGACCGCTTCGTCTGGCTGCGGGGCTTCCCGTCGATGGAGCGCCGGGCCGACAGCCTGGCCGCCTTCTACGGCGGCCCGGTCTGGAAGGCGCACCGCGACGCCGCGAACGCGACGATGATCTCCAGCGACGACGTACTGCTGCTCCGCCCGACGGGCTCGGGCTTCGCGCTGGACGGAGAGCGCCGAGGAGACGCCCACGGCCTCGTCGCCGCCTGGATCACTCCGCTCGCTGACGCCGACGAGCCGAGCGCCGGCGAGCACGGCGGGTCGATCCTCGCGTCCTTCGTGACCGAGCCGAGCGAGAACACGTTCCCCGCGCTGCCGGTGCGCGACGACGGGCCGTGGTTCGTGACCTTCGCCGGGTTCCCGGACGGCGCGGACCTCCCCGCGGGCGTTCTGCATCTCGCACCCACCTCGAGATCCCTCTTGCACGGCGGGTCGCCCGCCAGAAAGGACACACCATGACCGAGCTCGCAACCGCTCCCACCGACCTCGAGGCCGACGGCCGCCACGACTTCGACTTCCTCTTCGGCGAGTGGCACCTCGCCAACCGCAAGCTCCGCGACCCATTCGCAGGCGAGCCCACCGAGTGGCAGGAGTTCGAGGCGACGGCCCACGCGGGGCCGATCCTCGGCGGCCTCGGGAATTACGACACCATCTCCGCGCCGGACTTCCCCGGCCGGCCGGGGTTCCACGGCTTCAGCCTGCGCCTGTTCGACGTCGAGTCCGGCCTGTGGCGCATCTGGTGGGCGTCGACGGCGGCAGGCGGCCGGCTCGACACGCCCGTGGTCGGCCGCTTCCAGCACGGCGAGGGCCGCTTCGAATGTGACGACGTCCTCGGCGGACGGGCCGTCCGGGTGCGCTACCACTGGACGGACATCACGCCCACCTCCGCGAAGTGGACGCAGTCGTTCTCGTTCGACGGCGGCGCCACCTTCGAGCCGAACTGGTTCATCGAGCTCACGCGGCGCTAGCGGCGGTACGCCGGAAAGAACCCGGAGACGTCGGCCGGATCGCCACCGAGCCGGCTGTAGGTCTGCGGGTCGTGCACGACCTTGCCGATCGCCATCGGCAGCTCGCCGCCCGGGTCGAACCGCCGCTTGAACTCGTGGAGCGAGTCGCGGCCACCGCCGACGCCGCCGCCCAGGTGGAACCGCTCGTAGCCGCGCTCCTGCGCCCAGCGTGCGATCTCGTAGAGCAGGAACGTCGTCGCGCCCAGCTTCCGGCCCGCCTCCGACGCGGCCCCCAGGTGATAGTGCAGCCACGGGGGTGACGCCAGGCACAGTGCGCTCGCGACCACATCCTCGTCATCGAAGGCCTCGAACTGAGCCAGCCCCTCGCCGAGGCGATCGAGCGCAGTCCAGTACTCGGCCGGGAAGAAGTAGAAGGCGTCCGCGTCCGCTCGGCGCATCGTCTCCTCGTAGAGCACCGGGAAGTCGCCCACGCCGGTGCCGGCCTCGACGGCCAGGCCCGCAGACTGCCCCTTGCGCACGACGTTGCGGTGCTTCGGGTGCATCTCGGCGAGGAGGTCGTGGTTCAGGCGCCAGCCGATCGTCGGGGCCAGCTCCTCGATGTGGATCCCGTCGGCGTTCTGGAGCAGCGGATGGAACCGGACGAAGGTCGACACGACGCCTTGCGAGACGCACCACTCGTCGTACGCCGGCCAGAAGCCCGGCCCGGTCGGGCCGCCGTAGCCGTACGGCGTGATGCAGTCCGTCGGGCCCTCCCGCCGGATCGCGGCGAAGACGACGCCCTCGTGCTCCAGCAGCAGCGGCCGCCCCGGCTCGAGCACGCACGCGCTCTCCACGTATGCCCGCCGGTAGTACGCGTCCCCGCCGAGCGCGTCCCACTCGGCGGCTGGGACCTCCCTCACTCGTGCCGCGCGGCCCGCGCCCGCTCGATGTTCAGCGTGTCCTCGATCGGCTCCGGATCGGGCCGGCCCAGCTGCGTGAACGTCCCCAGCACGATCCGCGCGTCGAGGCCGAGCGACCAGTTGTCCACGTACCACGCGTCCAGCTCGAACCGCTTCTCCCACGGGATCTCGTCGCGCCCCTGGATCTGCGCCCAGCCCGTGACACCCGGCTTCACCGCCAGGCGCCGCCTGTCGCCGTCCGTGTAGTTCGCGACCTGCTCGAGCAGATCGGGGCGCGGGCCGACGATCGACATCTCGCCCTTCAGCACGTTCCAGAGCTGCGGCAGCTCGTCCAGGCTCGTCCGCCGCAGGAAGCGGCCGCTGCGCGTGATGCGCGGGTCGTTCGGGATGACGCCGAACGGGTCCTCGGAGATGCCGAGTCGGCGGCCGAGCTCGACCGCGTCCTGGACCATCGTCCGGAACTTGAGCATCTCGAACGGCTCGCCGTCCTTGCCCGCGCGCGGCTGGCGGAAGATGACCGGGCGGCCCGTCTCCTTGAGGATCCACGCCGAGATGCCGGCGTAGACCGGCGCCAGGACGACCAGGCCGACGGCCGCGAGGACGCGGTCGGCGACCGACTTGACCATCCGGCTCACGCGATCACCTCGCGGTACGCCTGCTCGTGCTGCTCGGCCGCGACGTCCCAGGTCAGCGACCGGCGGGCGGCCAGGGCGCCCTCGTACGCCGGCCGCGGGTCGGCCAGCACCTCGGCGCAGGCCGCGGCCAGCGCGTCGACGTCGTCCGGCGGCACGACCCGACCGGCGCCGAAGTCGCGCACCGCGTCCGGCAGCCCACCCACGTCGGTCACGACGGCCGGACGCCCCAGGCCGAGCGCGGTCGCGAGCACGCCTGACGAATCGATCTTGCGGTACGGCAAGACGCAGAGCGTACTGCGCTCCATCAGCGGCGCGATCTCGCTCTCGTCGATGAAGCGGAGCTGCCACTCGACGCGGCCGCGGAGCTCAAGCTCCGCGGTTAGGCGCTGTGCCCGTTCGACCGCCGCCGGCTCTGCCGCATCGCCGGCGACGATCAGGCGGGCTTCGGGCAGCTGAGCCAGCGCCCGCACGAGCACGTCCAGCCCCTTGTATGCGCGCACCAGCCCGAAGAAGAGCAGCGTCTGCCCGGTCGGCGGCGGCAACTCCGGCCCCGGGAACACCGGGTGCGGGATGCGCACGAGGTGGTCGCGGGGCACCCCGAACGACGCGAGCGTCTCGACGGCCCGGGACGACTGCACGACCACGCGCCCGACCACCGCCAGCGCCTCGCCCCACGCCTTCAGGTTCTTCTCCTGCCGCGGCAGCACGTCGTGCGCGGTCAGGACGAGCGGCTGCTCCACCCGCCGCAGCCAGTGCACGTCATAGCGCGGAATCCCGAGCCACTGCACGTGCACGACGTCCGGCCCGAGCGAGCGCAGCCGCCGCAGCAGCCGCACCGCGCTCGGCCCGTACTCGAGCCCCTTCAGCACCGCGCGCGCGCGCGTACGGGGGGAGCGCCGCAGCAGCCGCGACGACCACGGCAGGAACACCTCCTCGCGCACGTACCCGTCCGGCTCGGGCACGTCCCCGTGCGTGAACGGCGACGTCAACAGCGTCACCTCGTGCCCCCGCCGCGCCAGCGCCGAGGCCAGCGCATGGTCGTACGGCGCCGTGAAGCTCGGCGGGTCCAGGAGGGTGATCCTCAAAACTTCTGGGTCAGGTACGGCACGACCGCGAGCGCCGGCAGCGGGTCGTCCTTCGCCATCACCGCGCGCACCTTGTGCCGGCGCAGGTACGGCCGCAGGAACCCGCGCGGGCCGAGCTCCCGCCGCCGCGCCATCGCCAGCGACGAGTGCAGGTCCTTGGCCAGGAAGCTCCACATCAGCTCGCCCTCGAAGTGGCGCGGCTCCGGCTCCGGCTTGCCGCACAGGTCGTCGTACGCGATCCGCGCCATGTCGAAGTAGCGGCTCATCGCCACGCCGGCCCACATCGGCACGCGCGTGTTCACCTCGAGCAGCTTGAACTCGCCGTCGCGGTGGTCGTGCGCGAACTCGACGTGCCCGAAGCCCTGGTAGCGAGAGGTCTCGAGCAGCTTCAGCCCCAGCTCGCGCACGCGCGGCTCGGGCTGCGTCTGGAAGACCGCGCTCGTCCCGAACCGGATCGGCCCCTGCCGCACCTTCACGCCGGTCACCGTCGCCAGTGTCCGCCCGCTGCGGCCGATGTACGCGAAGAGCGACCAGATCTTCTCGTGCGCCTCCGGGATCAGCTCCTGAACGACCGTGTCGAACCCGCGCGCCTTCGCCTCGCGCCACGCGGCGATCAGGTCGTCGAGCGTCGCCGCCTCGATCACCTTCTGCCCGAACGAGCCGGCGAAGTGCTGCCCCTCGACCGGCTTCAGCAGGAAGGGTGGGCGGAGGTCGAGCGAGCGCAGCGTCTGCTCGGAGTCGGCCGTGACCGTCTGCGGGAACGGGACGCCGGCGCGTGCCGCCTCCTCGGGCAGCGTCTCCTTGCGCCGCAGGCGCCGCGTGATCTCGGGGTTCTCCGGCATCGGCAGCCGGTACAGGTCGCGCACGTCGTCCCAGTGGCGCAGGACGAACTCGACGTGGTCGTCGCGCTCCGGGAGCAGGACCGGCCGGTCGCCCGACTCCTCGCGCAGCGCGAACAGTGCGTCGGCGTCGCCGCCGACCCGACACACCCGACGCAGATAGCGGGAGCGCACCCCGAACTCGTGCGGATGCATCGAGATCCCCGAGACCTCGACGCCGAGCCGCCCCATGCTGCGGGCGAATGACAGCCCGGCCCAGAGGAGGCCGAGCACGACGACCGGCACACGCGTCTGCACGGCGGACAACCTAGTTGGCGCGGAGAAGGTCGCCGAAGACCTCCTCGACGAGCGTGTCGAAGCTCGGCGGCAGCCCGCCGTCCGCGCCCGCGAAGTCGCGGAGGAACACGACGTACGCGCGCCACTCCTTGCCGCCGTCGGGCGTGCTCGCGGCGTTGCGCTCGACCAGGCGGTCGAGGACGTCGATCGTGTAGCCAGCGGCCGCGCGGCGCGCCGGGGCGGGACCCGGGGCAGGCGCCACCCAGACGGGCCGTGGTGTCGCCGCACGCTCCCTGGCGCGGAGCTCGTTCGCGCGCGCCTCGAGCTCCTTCGCGCGACGCTCGAGCTGCTTACGCCGCTTCTTCGCCTCGGCGAGCTCCCGGTCGCGCTCCGTCGCCGCGCGCTCGAGCTCCTGGGCCAGGCGCTGCTGCACCAGGGCGCGCGCATGGACCTCGCGCTCGCGCTTCGAGATCGCCCGCTCACGCTCCTCGACCTGAGCGCCCCGCCGCTCGGCGGCGTCCCGCTCGCGGCGCTCCGCCTCCGTGCGCTGCCGAGCGGCCGCGGTCTCGGCCTCCTCGGACGAGGCCGCAGTCCGGCCGAGCGACTCCTCGCGCTCGTCGAGCTGCCGTGTCCTGGTCTCGAGCAGTCGCTCCCGCTCGGAGATGACCTTGCGAGCCGAGACGAGCTCGCGGTCGCGCTCGGCGAGCGCGTGCTCCAGCAGCTCGGCCTGCTCGCGGCGCCGCGCGAGCACGTCCTCGGCGCGGTCTGCCTCGGC
>DASTZE010000073.1:0-5875 GCA_035764425.1 Gaiellaceae bacterium | reverse complement strand
CTTCGCGCGCGAGAAGGGCGTGACCTACGTCAAGCTCGACGGGGACGTGGGCGTCCTCGGCAACGGCGCGGGACTGTCGATGTCGACGGTCGACGTCGTGAACTTCGTCGGCGGCCGGCCCGCCAACTTCTGCGACCTGGGTGGTGGCGGCGACGCCGAGGGCGTCGTCGACGCGCTCGAGGTGATCACGCGCGACCCGCAGGTGCGCTCGATCTTCTTCAACATCTTCGGCGGCATCACGCGCTGCGACGAGGTCGCGCGCGGCATCCTCGAGGCGCTCGACCGGCTGGACATGAGCCGCTACCCGATCGTCGTCCGGCTCGACGGCACGAACGCCGAGGAGGGCCGGGCGATTTTGGCCGAGGCGGGCAAGGCGAACATCCACCCGGAGGCGACGATGCTGGACGGCGCCCGCAGGGCGGTGGAGCTGGCGGCGTGACCGACGTCTGGAGCTCGCGGGCCGAGGGCTACCGCTCCGCGGTCGAGCAACGCGAGGGCGAGGACCTCGACCTTATCGTCGCGTGGTGCGCGGGCGCCAAGACCGCGCTCGACGTCGCAAGCGGCGGCGGGCATGTCGCGCGCCGGCTGCGCGAGGCCGGGCTGGACGTGATCACCTGCGACCCCGCGCCGGGCATGCATCCCGACGTGATCTGTCGCGCGGAGGACCTGCCTTTCGCGCCGGGCAGCTTCGACGTCGTCGTGACGCGCATCGCGCCGCACCACTTCGATGACGTGCCGGCGGCGATCGCGGCGATGGCGCGGGCCTCCCGCGGCCTGGTCGTGGTCGAGGACACCCTGTGGGCGAGCGAACGCGTCGAGGAGGCGGAGCGCCTCCGCGACCCGACGCACGTCCGTTCCTACACCGAGGCCGAGTGGCGCTCGTTCCTGATGGACGCCGGGCTCGTGCTCGACGAGGTGCGCCACATCGAGAAGACGCACCCCTTCGACGCGTGGCTCGCTCGAACCGGCTGCGCGGGCGAGGAGGCCGAGCGCGTCCGGGCGCTGCTCTCCGCGCGGACGACGCCCGACGGCTCAGCCTGGACGGACGTGAAGGTCCTGCTGCGCGCGAGGAAGGGAAGCTAGATGGCGATCATCGTCGACCGCGAGACGCGTCTCGTCGTCCAAGGGCTGACCGGGCGCGAGGGCTCCTTCCACGGCCTGCGCAACCGCGCCTACGGCACCCAGCTCGTGGCCGGCGTCACGCCCGGCAAGGGCGGCGCGGACGTCGAGGGCGTGCCGGTGTTCAACACGGTGGCGGACGCGGTCGAGGAAACCGGCGCCAACACGACGATGGTCTTCGTGCCGGCGCGGTTCGCGGGGGACGCGATCTACGAGGCGGTCGACGCGGGCATCTCGACGGTGATCTGCATCGCCGAAGGGCTCCCGGCGCACGAGATGCTACGCATCTACTCGTACATCCGGCGGCGCGGCGTGACGATGATCGGCCCGAACTGCCCGGGGGCGCTCTCGCCCGGCAAGGCGAACGTCGGGATCATCCCGGCCGAGATCTTCAGCGAGGGGAACATCGGCCTCGTCTCGCGCTCGGGAACGCTGACCTACCAGATCGGGCACGAGCTCACGCAGCTCGGCCTCGGCAACTCGACCATCGTCGGCATCGGCGGCGATCCGGTCGTCGGCTCGTCGTTTATCGACGTGCTCGAGCGCTTCGAGCGCGACCCGGAGACCGAGTACGTGGTCATGGTCGGGGAGATCGGCGGCAATGAGGAAGAGAAGGCGGCGGACTACATCCAGGCCGAGATGTCGAAGCCGGTGCTGGCCTACATCGCCGGCTTCACGGCGCCCCCGGGGAAGACGATGGGGCACGCGGGCGCGATCATCTCCGGCTCGGCCGGGACTGCGCAGGCGAAGAAGGAAGCGCTCGAGGCGCACGGCGTCCGCGTCGGCACGACGCCGACCGAGGTCGCGCAGCTCGTCGCCGAGACCGCCGAAGTCCCCGCCGGGTGACATCGGTCGTAGCAGACCTGTGCGAGACAGCATGAATCCTCCCTCGCGAATGGCGGCCGCATCGGTGCCTACACTCCCTCGACCATGACCACGATCTCGCTCGCACGAGGCGTGCCGCCGCCCGAGCTGCTGCCGTACGAGGAGCTGGCCGATTGTGCGCGCGCCGCCATCCTGGCCGAGGGCTCGACGCTGCTGAACTACGGGCCGGTGTCGGGCTACGAGCCGCTGCGCGCCTGGGTCGCCGAGCGGCACGGCGTCGACGCCTCGCGCGTGATCCTGACCCCGGGCTCGCTTCCGGGGCTGGCGATCCTGGCGCAGGTGCTGCTCGCCGAGGGCCGCCGGGCGATCGTCGAGGCACCGTCGTACGACCGGCCGCTGCGGATCCTCGAGGGGCTGGGCGCCGACATCGCGACGGTGGCACTGAGCGACGACGGCATCGACGTCGACGCGCTCGAGGCCGAGCTGGCCGGCGGAGGGCCGGCGTTCCTGTACGCGATCCCGACCTTCCAGAACCCGAGCGGGCGCACCTACTCGGAGGCGACGCGGCGGGACCTGCTCGAACTCGCCCGCAGTCATGACCTGCTGATCCTCGAGGACGACCCGTACCGGCTCGTGCGCTTCGGCGCGGAGCCGCCGCCCACGCTGTACGAACTCGCCGGCGGCGATGGAGTCGTGTACGCGGCGTCGTTCTCGAAGATCGTCGCGCCCGGCCTGCGCGTCGGGTATCTGATCCGGCCGCCCGATCGGGTGGCCGCGGTCGAGGCCCGGGCCGTCGGCACCTACCTGTCGCCGACGCTCGCCATGCAGGCGATGCTCTACGAGTTCTTGCGCCGCGGCCTGCTCGACGCCAATCTCGAGCGCGCCCGGACGATCCTGCACGAGCGCCGCGACGCACTGGTCGGCGCACTCGAGCAGCACCTCGGTCCGCGCGGCGCCTCCTGGAGCCATCCCGACGGCGGCTATTTCGTCTGGCTCGACTTCCCCGAGGGGGTCGCGGCGGACGAGGTCTTCGGTCGCGCCGCCGATGCAGGCGTGGCGGTCGTGAAGGGCAGCGACTTCTTCCCGCGGGCGTCAGGCGGGCAGTCCTCGCTGCGGCTCGCCTACAGCTTCGTCCCGCCGGCCGCGCTCGCCGACGCGGTCGAGCGGCTCGCCGGGGCCGTTCCGGCGGCGGCGGCCGTCTAGCTGCGAGAGCAGCACGCCGCCCGCCAGCCCGAGCACGAAGCCGAGTAGCAGCAGCCAGTCGGGGGACTCTACGCGGTGGGGTGCTCCGCGAGAGGATCCGAAGGACGTGGAACGAGCCGCGCCTGCATGGGGCGGGCGAGCCGTCCACGCACGGCATTGCGGAAGGTCGGGCAGGGCTGGTCGACCAGCAGCGCGCAGAGGCCCGTCTGGCGAAAATAGCAATCTTGGCAGGTTGTTCTAAGCGACTTGCTCACCGGTCAGTGTGCTCCCCTCGTCATGGCCCTGCAGACAAGGCGGGATACTAGGGCGCGCGGCGCCGGATTCAAGGGGTTCGCGCCGACGTTTTCCCGCAAAGTGCAGGAAGATCTGACGGCCGTCCGAGCTCGTCCTCAGGCCGTCTTTTTGACGGTTGCCAGGGCGTGCAACGCCTGTCGAAAACTCTCCACAGGGATGATGCGCATGCGGCCCCCGTAGCGCTTCGCCTCGGTCGCGTTTTCCCCAGCCGGAACGAGGAAGACGTCGACGCCGGCCCGGCGCGCGCCGATCGTCTTCTGCTTGATGCCTCCGATGGGGCCGACCGACCCGTCGAGGTTGATCTCGCCGGTGGCCGCCACCTTGAGGCCGTGGTCGACGTTGCGGCCGAGCTCCTCCAGGATGTCGAGCGCGAAGGCGAGCCCTGCCGACGGGCCGCCGACGCGGCCGAGGTCGATGCTGATCTTCAGCGGCAGCGTGATCGTCACGGCGGGCTCGATGCCGACGCCGATGATCGTCCGCTTCGCGTCCTGCGGGTCGTGGACGGTCTTGACGGCGACGGGGACGACGTTGCCGTTGCGGCGGACCTTCAGGTGCACGACCGTGCCGGGCTGGTGCCCGAGGATGACGTCTGCCAGCTGCCGCGGCGTGCGGACGGGCCTGCCGTCGGCCTCGACGACCGTGTCCCCGGGCTTGAGCGTCTTGGCCGCGGGCGTGCCGAGGTAGACGGCCGAGATGAGGACGCCGCGGGGGATGATCTTCACGCCCTTGACACCAGCTTGCTTCAGCGCGACCGCGGCGGCGATCTTCTGCGACCGCTTCATGTCCTGGAGGTCGACCGCGAACTGCTGCTTCTCGGAGGTGTGCGGCGGCAGGTAGTCGGCCGCCTTCACGAAAGTCGAGCCGTCCGGCCGTGTGGAGGCGAGGTACTTCTCGAGGATGGTCGCCTTGCGGATATGCACCTCGTCGTAGTAGATGCCGCCGCCGTCGTGGTCGGGCCTTGCACCCTGGACGTGGACCTTCGGCGCCAGCGGCTGCGCGTTGACGGGCAGGAAGAGGTAGTCGTCGGACGGCGTGACGTAGGCCACCGCGAGGACGGCCAGCAGTAGCAGCGCGAGGGCCCCGACCCGGCCCGGCGTGACCCATCTGCGCACCGTCCCAGCGTAGTTACGTGAAATGAAGGCGTCCTAAGGGGACGTTGCCGGGGCGATGCCACGCGGACACCGCTCGGACACGAGCACGACTCCGGTCAGAGGAGGCCGCGGGTGAGGCCGCCGTCGACCGGGATGACCGTGCCGGTGACGTAGGCGGCCTGGTCCGAGGCGAGGAAGCACACGACGTCCCCGGCCTCCGCAGGGGTGCCCAGGCGCCGGAGCGGAATCCCCTGCAGGTCGCTCGCGGACGGGCCGCTCGGGTATCGCTCTCGGAGGCGCTCGGTTTCGATCTGGCCGGGGGCGATCGAGTTGACGGTGATCCCGTCGAGCCCGACCTCGCGCGCCAGCGTCTTCGCCCAGCCGATCACCCCCGGCCGGACGGCGTTCGACAGCGCCAGGTTCTCGACCGGTTGGCGCACCGAGCTCGACTCGATGTTGATGATGCGGCCGGCCGGGCTCTCGCGCAGGTGGGGGAGGCACAGCTCGGTCAGGCGGACGGCTGAGATGAGCAGGAGCTCGACGGCCGCCTCGATCTGCTCTGCTGTCAGCCCGACGGCGGGAGTGCGCGGCGGGCCCCCGCTGTTGTTCACGAGGATGTCGATGCCGCCGAAGGCCTCGACCGCTCGGGCCACCACGCGCTCGAGGTCACGCGGGTCAGTGACGTCGCCACGCACCGCCAGCCCGCCGATGCGCTCGGCCTCGCGCTCGAGGAGCTCGCGGCGACGCGCAAACATGACCACGTTGGCGCCTTCTCCGGCGAGCGACTCGGCGGCGGCCAGCCCGATGCCGGACGACGCGCCGCAGACGATTGCCGTGCGGCCTTTTAGCCCGAGATCCATAGTCTCACGCGCGTCACCATAAGCCCCACCCTGGGTGGGGCACCTGGTCCACCCGCCACCCGCGGTGAGCGTACCGCCGGGCAGCGCGCCGTTCTGTGTCGATTCGGTGCCGGCTTGCGTCCGTCATCGCGTTCACGTCAGCACCGATCCCGCAGTGCGTGCGGGGCGACACCTTCGCGCCGCCGTGCGCGCGGACGGCTCCGCCGCCGGCGATCAGGTGGAAAGGACGCCGACGACCTCGCGCACCGCGCCGGCCGAGGCGTCGAGCGCCCGGCGCTCGTCGTCTGACAGGTCGAGCTCGACGATCTCCTCGACGCCGCCGGCGCCCAGCTTGACGGGCACGCCCATGTAGAGATCGGAGATCCCGTACTCGCCCTCGAGGTACGCCGTGCACGGCAGCACGCGCTTCTCGTCGAGCATGATCGAGTCGACCATCTGCGCGGCGGCGGCGCCCGGCGCGTACCAGGCCGACGTCCCGAGCAG
>DASTZE010000072.1:0-10210 GCA_035764425.1 Gaiellaceae bacterium | reverse complement strand
GACAAGGAGGACTACTTCTTCAAGTCGGGCCGCGGTCTCACGCCCGAGGTGGTCGCGAACATCTCGGAGCAGAAGAACGAGCCGCAGTGGATGCGCGACCAGCGGTTGAAGGCACTCGAGTACTTCGAGGCGCGCCCGCTGCCGACGTGGGGCGGTGACCTGGAGGGCATCGACTTCGACGCGATGCACTACTACATCCGGCCGACCGAGAAGCAGGCGACGTCGTGGGAGGACCTCCCGCCGGACATCAAGAACACGTGGGACCGGCTCGGCATTCCCGAGGCCGAGCGCAAGTTCCTCGCCGGCGTCGGCGCCCAGTACGAGTCCGAGGTCGTCTACCACAAGCTCCAGGAGCACCTCGAGTCGCAGGGTGTGCTGTTCCTCGACATGGACTCGGGGCTCCGCGAGCACGAGGACATCGTCAAGGAGTACTTCGGCTCGGTCATCCCTGCGAACGACAACAAGTTCGCGGCGCTGAACTCGGCCGTGTGGTCGGGCGGCTCGTTCATCTACGTGCCGCCGGGCGTGCGCGTCGAGCAGCCGCTGCAGGCCTACTTCCGCATCAACGCGGAGAACATGGGCCAGTTCGAGCGGACGTTGATCATCGTCGACGAGGACGCCTATGTGCACTACGTCGAGGGCTGCACCGCCCCGATCTACTCGTCCGATTCGCTGCACTCGGCGGTGGTCGAGATCATCGTCCGGCCGCGGGGCCGCTGCCGCTACACGACGATCCAGAACTGGTCGACGAACGTCTACAACCTCGTCACCAAGCGCGCGGTCGCCTACGAGAACGCGACGATGGAGTGGGTCGACGGCAACCTCGGCTCCAAGCTGACGATGAAGTACCCGGCCATCTGGCTGATGGGCGAGGGCGCGCACGGCGAGGTGCTCTCGATCGCGTTCGCGAACGAGGGCCAGCACCAGGACGCGGGCGGCAAGGCGGTGCACGTCGCGCCGAACACGACGTCGGTGATCAGCTCGAAGTCGATCTCGAAGAACGGCGGCCGCTCGTCGTACCGCGGCCTGCTCGAGGTCGCAAAGGGCGCCGAGGGCGCGAAGTCCAAGGTGGTCTGCGACGCGCTGATCCTCGACGAGGACTCGCGCACCGACACGTACCCGTACATTCGCATCGACGAGAACAACGTCGACATCGGCCACGAGGCGACTGTGTCGAAGATCGGCGAGGAGCAGCTCTTCTACCTCATGTCGCGCGGTCTCTCGGAGGCCGAGGCGACGGCGATGATCGTGAGCGGCTTCGTCGAGCCGATCACGAAGGAGCTCCCGCTCGAGTACGCCGTGGAGATGAACCGCCTGATTCAGCTGCAGATGGAAGGCTCCGTCGGCTAGCGCCGAGGGAGTCACCTGATTTAGGTGATCCAGGGCGCAGACTTCGTCTCCGTGCCGACGCGTGACCTCACGCGGGCGCAGGAGTTCTACGGCGGGACACTCGGGCTGCCACCGTCCGGTGACGGGGACTTCGTCGGCTTCGAGGCCGGCAACATCACGCTGCTCCTCGTCGACCCCGACGCGATCGGCGTCGCCTTCTCGCCGAACCAGAACGGGTTCGCGCTGCGTGTGGCGGACGTCGCCGAGGCGCGCCGCGAGCTCGAGGCGAAGGGCGTCGAGTTCTTCGGCGAGGTGGTCGACACGGGCGTCCGTCAGATGGCGTTCTTCGCCGACCCGGACGGCAACGGCATCGCCCTGCACCGGAGGAACGCATGAGGGCGGAGCTGCTCGAGCGCTACGAGGCGATCCCGTTCCCGAGCATGCGCGACGAGCCGTGGCGGTTCACCGACCTGCGCGGCTTCGACCCCGGGGCGTTCAACGGCGTGGGACAGTCCCCGACGGGGACTGTCCCGACACTCTTGGACATTCCGGTGGCCGGCCTCGCCATGATGGACGCCGGCGGGATCACGATCGAGCGCGCGCCAGACGGCGTCCGCTTCGAGCCGCTGGCGGATCACGAGCTGCTCGGCACGCTGGTGGGCGCCGACGAGAAGTTCGCCGCGCACAACGCCGCGGCGTGGGAGCACGGGCTGCTCGTGCACGTGCCGAAGGGCGTCGAGCTCGAGCAACCGCTCTACGTCGGGGTCGCGAACCCGCCCGACGGCGGAGCGCGCTTCTGGCGCCTGCTCGTAGTCGCCGACGAGGGCAGCCGCTTCAGCGTCATCGAGGAGCTCGCCGGCGCCGGCGACGAGACGGCGGGCTACTCGAACGCCGTCTCCGAGATCTTCGTCGCGCAGGCGGCGAAGGTCGAGTACGTCTCGCTCCAGAACCTCGCGCGCGAGACCTGGCACTTCGCCTCGCACCGCGCTCGCGTCGGCCGGGACGCCGAGCTCGACTGGGTCGCAGGCGGCTTCGGCTCGAAGAAGGGCAAGGTGCGGATCGAGAACGACCTGGCCGGCCAGGGCGCGACCTCGCGCGTGACCGGCGCCTACTTCGCCGATGGGCGCCAGCACCTCGACTTCGACACCTTCCAGTCCCACCAGGCGCCGAACACGACCTCGGACTTCGCCTTCAAGGGCGCCCTCCGCGACCGGGCCACCGCCGTTTGGCGCGGCATGATCAAGGTCGAGAAGGCCGCCCAGAAGACCAACGCGTACCAGGAGAACCGCAACCTCCTCCTGTCGCCGCGGGCGCACGCCGACTCCATCCCGGGCCTCGAGATCGAGGCCAACGACGTGCGCTGCACGCACGGCGCGACCGTCGGCCAGGTCGACCGCGAGCAGCTCTTCTACCTCATGGCGCGCGGGCTCTCCCGCAGTGAGGCCGAGCGGCTGATCGTGCGCGGCTTCTTCGCCGACGTGCTCGACCGCATCGAGCTGGAGCCCGTGCGCGAGGCGCTGGGCGAGGCGCTCGAAGCGCGGATCCCGCAAGGCTGATGCTGTGGGACAGTCCCCTCAGAGGGACTGTCCCGACACCTCTAGGCGTCGATCGGCACGTGTCCCGGCTCGGCCGCGACGCGGCTCAGCCAGGTGCGCACGGCCCGATACGGCTCGAGCTCGAAGCCTCCCTCGTCGGCGGCGTGGGTGTAGGCGTACAGCACGATGTCCGCGAGCGACATCGCGTCGCCCGCGAACCACAGGCGTGCCTCCAGATGCCGTTCCATGGCGTCGAGCGCCTTGACACCGCGCTTGTGCAGGTGGTCGCGCTGCGCCTCGTACCAGTCGGGCCGGCCCGAGTAGGTCTTCAGGAACCGGAGCACGGCGATTGCCGGCTCGTGGTCGTACTGCTCCCAGAACATCCACTGGAGCATCTGCGCGCGGGCGTACGCGTCCCGAGGGACGAAGCGCGTCCCCTCGCCGAGGTACCAGAGGATCGCGTTCGACTCGGCGAGCGGCCGGCCGTCGTCGAGGACGAGCGTGGGCACGCGGCGCGACGGGCTGAGCCCGTCGAGCTGGTCGCGCTTCTGCGTGCGGTCGACCGCGTCGACGAAGCTCGTCTCGTACGGAAGGCCCAGGTGCGCGAGGAGCAGCCGCACCTTGTAGCAATTGCCGGAGATTGGGCTGTTGTAGAGCAGCACCGCACCCAGTCTTGCGGAAGCGGCGTGGTCGAAGGTGCTCGCCGCGCCGACCCTCGCGGTCATGACCGGTGCGATGACGGTCTTCCAGAACGACGGCCCGCCGCCGCCGATCGAGGATCGCATCGGCGGATCGCGCCGCGGCCCGTGTTCCTGATCTACGCCGACCCGGGCATGGGCGGCGAGAGCGAGCTTCAGCGCACGTTCTTCGACGCCGCGCGTGAGCCCAAGCAGATGTGGAAGGTTCGGGGCTCCGCGCACACAGGTGGGCTCGACGCGCAGCCTGCCGAGTACGAGCGCCGTGTGACCGGCTTCCTCGACCGGGCACTCCTCGGTTGACTCAGCGGTTCCGGTAGACGATGCGGCCGCGATCGAGGTCGTACGGCGACAGCTCGATCTTCACGCGGTCACCCGGGTTGATCCGGATGCGGTAGCGGCGCATCTTGCCGGCGGTGTAGCCGATGGTGGGGTGGCCGTTGTCGAGGATGACCTTGAACTGGCCGCTCTGATACGCCTCGACGACCTCGCCCTCCATCTCGATCTTCTCTTCCTTGTTGGCTATATGTCTTCACCTCCTCTCGTTCGTGCGGTTCCGTCATTGTGCCAGCCATGAGCCAGCGTGAGCGCATGGTCGCCGGCGAGCTGTACGACGCGGGCGACGACGAGCTCATGCGGAGCCGCGCCCGCGCACGGGCTCTGACCGCCCGCTACAACTCCACCACCCAGGACGCGCAGGGCGAGCGCCGCGAGCTGCTCGAGGAGCTGCTGGGGTCGGTGGGCCGGGACGTCTGGATCGAGCCGCCGTTCTTCTGCGACTACGGCTGGAACATCGAGCTCGGCCACGGCGTCTTCATGAACTTCAACTGCGTCGTGCTCGACGTGACGCCCGTCCGGGTCGGCGACCGCACGCTCGTCGGCCCCGCGGTGCAGTTCTGCGCGGCCACGCACCCGCTCGACGCCCGCGAACGCGACCGGATGCTCGAGCTCGGGGCGCCGATCACCATCGGCAGCAGCGTCTGGATCGGCGCCGCAGCGGTCCTCGGCGCCGGCATCACGATCGGCGACGACTCGGTGATCGGCGCGGGCAGCATCGTCGTCCGGGACATCCCGGCCGGCGTGCTCGCGGCCGGCAATCCCTGCCGCGTCATCCGCGAGCTCTGAGTGGACACGGTCCACTCCGCGAACCTGGCGCTGCGCTTCCTGCTCGAGCTGGGTGCGCTGGCCGCGCTTGCCTGGTGGGGCTTCCACGTCGGCGACTCGACCGCCTCCGAGCTCATTCTCGGCCTCGGCCTGCCGCTGCTGGCCGCCATCGTGTGGGGGCTCTTCATCGCGCCCCGGGCGCGGTTCCCCGTCCCGCTGAAGGTGCGCGCACCAGTCGAAATGGGGATCTTCGTGGCGGCGGTGCTCGCCCTCTGGGGCGTCGGGCAGGAAGGGCTTGCCGTCGCGTTCGCGGTGCTCGCGGCGGTCAGCGAGCTCCTGCTCTACGGGCTCGGCGAGCCGCTGGCGGGCCAGCGGCGGGTCTAGCGCGCCTCCAAGGCCTCGAGCAGCTCGGCGATCTGCGCCTCGAGCCGCGCAACGCGCGCCTCGAGCGAGTCGGGAGCGGGCGCCGGTGCGATCGCCGGCGTGTCGCCGCCGAGCAGCTGCGCGAAGCGCTCCTCCTTCTGGCCCGGCCGGCGCTCCTGGCGTGAGATCAGCTCGCGGGCGATGAGCTCGCCGAGCGTCTCGTTCAGCTCGTCGGACGAGGCGAAGGGATAGAGCCGCTCGGTGCGCGTCCGCAGCTCGCCCGGCGTCTGCGGCCCGCGCAGCATGAGCACCGCCAGAACGCTCAGCTCGGGAGCGGAAAGCCCGAGCGCCTCGTCCAGCAGGTGCCGGTACTTGACCGCCCGGCTGCCGGGGCCGCTCGCGAGGCGTGCCCACCGCCGTCGCGAGAGCCGGTCGAGCGCCTCGCGGATAGTCGGCTCGTCGTAATCGACGACGGGCTCGCGGTTCGTCGCCTGGTTGCAGGCGAGGCGCAGCGAGTTCAGGGACAGCGGGTAGACATCAGGCGTCGTTCGCTGCTTCTCGATCAGGCAGCCGAGGACGCGCAGCTCGGCGGCGTCGGGATCCACGCGTTCTACGCTAACCGAGCCAGCGCCGGCGCTTGCGCTCCGGCTCTTCGCCCAGCGACTGCGCCGCCGTGGCGACGTCGTCGGCGGTCAGCGTGCTCACATCGGCGCGGTCGAGGTCGGCGAGGTCGCGGCCCTCGACGCGCGCGAGCCTGAGCGCCTGCCGGTTCAGCGCCTGCTCGAAGATCGTGCGCGCGAAGCGCGCGTTCCCGAAGCCCTCACCGCGCTGCGCGTTCTCGAAGATCCGGCGCAGCGTCTCGACCGCCGCCGGCTCGAGCGTGTACTCGGCGTCGCCGGCCATCTTCTCGCTGATGGCGACGAGCTCGTCGTTCGTGTAGTCGGGGAACGAGATCTCGCGCGCGAAACGGGAGCGCAGGCCGGGGTTCGAGTCGAGGAAGCCGCGCATCAGCCGCGGGTAGCCGGCGACGATCACCACCAGGCGGTGGCGGAAGTCCTCCATCCGCTTGAGCAGGACCTCCACCGCCTCGGCGCCAAAGTCCATGCGCCCGTCCTCGGGGGCGAGCGAGTACGCCTCGTCGATGAACAGCACACCGTCGAGGGCCCGGCGGATCGCGCGGTTCGTCTTGATCGCCGTCGCGCCGACGTACTGGCCGACGAGCGACGCGCGGTCGACCTCGACGAGGTGGCCCTTCTGCAGCAGCCCCATCGAGCGGTACATCTGGGCGAGCAGGCGGGCGACGGTCGTCTTGCCCGTCCCGGGGTTGCCGAGGAAGACCAGATGCTGGCTGGTCGCGACCTCGGGCAGCTCGTACTCCTTGCGCCGTGCCTGCACCTGCAGGAACGCGACGAGCGCGTGCACCTGCTCCTTGACCGTCTCGAGCCCGACCAGCGAATCGAGCTCGGCCTGGAGCTCGCTCAGCGGCAGGGGGGGCAGTCGCTTCGGCGCCAGGCGGTCGCCCAGCCACTCCTCGAGCTCGGGGCCCGCGCTGCGGCGCAGCTGGTCGCCCAGCTGCCTGACCGCGTCGAGCGGGTTGGTCGGCATGGCGGGGACGGTAGCCGCCGGTCAGGCGTCCAGCGAGGCTACGAGCCGCTTCGGCGCCGTCATGCGGTAGCTCTCCTCGACCAGGTCGGCGAGCTCCTCCCAGTCGGTCGAGCGGTCGAGCCAGATCCCGACCCAGCCGTTTTTGCCGACGTACGGCGGCACGAAGAAGCGCGCCTGATCGTGGCCGACGAGCATGCCCTGCACCCCCTCGGGCGCCTTGACCCAGCACGACGGCCTGCCCTCGTGCCCGTGCTGCATCGCGAAGATCTTCTTGCGCACCTTGAAGGACGGGTTGCCGACGCCGCCGGCCTCGACCGCCTCGGGCAGGCAGAGACAGGCGCCGCGCAGGCGCTCGAGCAGCTCGGGCGGCGCGGAGACGATCTCCACGGTCAGTCGAGCACCCGGGCCGGTGCGAGCGCGGCCTGGGGACGCCGCTCGATCGACAGGGCGACGAAGAACGCCACCAGCGCGGCGGCGGCGCTCAGCGCGAAGGCGGTCGTGTACGCGTGCTCCGCCGGGACGGTGCTGTCCCCGATCGTCTCGGCGGTGAGCAGCGCCGCGGCGATCTGGCCGCCGATGACTGCGCCCACCATCCGCACGACCGTGTTGATCCCGGTCGCGACGCCCGTCTCCGTCGCTCGCACGTTCTCGGTCACGAGGGCGGCCGCCGATGCGAGCGCCGCGCCGACGCCGGCGCCGAGCGCCAGGGTGGCCGCGACGATGTGCCACGGCCGGTCGTGCGCGAACCCGAGCAGGGTCGCGGAGACGCTGATCAGCAGCATGCCGGCCGCCAGCGGGACCTTCGACCCCCAGCGCCGCCCCGCGAGGCCGGCGACAGGCCCGGCGAAGAGGAGCGCGAGCGAGCTCGGCAGGAGGTAGAGGCCGCCGAGCGTCGCACTGGCGCCGAACCCGTACCCCTCGGAGGCCCAGGTCTCGACGAACCTCGGCACGAGGACGAAGCAGCCGAACAACGCGAAGCCCGCGATGAGCGTCGTGATGTTGGTCAGGAGCACGGTGCGCTGGGACAGCATCTCGAGGTCGACCATCGGCGCGCGCGAGCGCCGCTCGACCACGGCCCAGCAGGCGAACAGAACCGCCGCCAGGGCGAGTGCGCCGACCAGCCGCCCCGAGGTCCACCCCCAGGACTCGCCCTCGGTCAGACCCAGGAGGAGCGTCACGAGGGCGGACGAGAGGAGCGCTGCGCCGGGGATGTCGAGTGGCGCCCGCGAGCGCACCGGCGACTCGGGCACGTGCCGCCGGATCAGGACGATGGCGACGGTGACCGGCACGAAGCCGAAGAGGAAGAGGTAGCGCCACCCGAGGTCGTCGACGACGATCCCGGACAGCACGATGCCGAGCCCTCCGCCGACGCCGAACACGGCGGACATGAGCCCGATGCCGACCTTCACCCGATCGGGCGGGAACTCGTCGCGGATGATCGCGAAGCTCAGCGGGAAGAGCGCCGCCCCGGCACCAGCGACGGCGCGGAACCCGATCAGCGCCCAGATGCTCCACGCCGTCGACGCCCCGAGGCACCCGAGCACGAAGAGCGCCAGGCTGACCTGCAGCATCCGCGCCTTGCCGTACTGGTCGCCGAGGCGGCCCAGGATCGGCGTCATCACGGCGCCCGAGACGAGGAAGGCCGTGAGCACCCAGGTGGCCCAGGCCGTCGTCGTCCCGAACTCGCGCTGGAAGGCGGCGAGCGACGGGAAGACCATCGTCTGCTGCAGCGAGAACGCGGCGCCCGCGAGCACCAGGATCGCGAGCGTCAGGTTGTAGTGGGGGCGCTCGCCGTCCACCCGGAGACCGTAGCTCAGTAGTTGACGGAAGCGTCAATCCCGGAGTGCACTGATGGCCGAGCCCGGCGCGAGCGGGAGGGTCTCAATGATCTGCGAAGGGAGGTATGCAGATGTTCACGTACGTCAGCTTCTTCGAGCTGACCCCCGAAGGCAGGGAGAAGCTGCCCGAGGTCCCCAAGTTCCTCGACAAGATCCAGGTGATCGTCGAGAAGGAGCACGGGACGCTCGACAAGTGGTTCGCGATGATGGGCCCCTGGGAGTTCTTCACCATCATCAAGTTCCCGGACAACGAGGCAGCGTTCCGCGCGCTGGGCAAGATCGGCGCGCTCGAGTACCTCAAGACCGAGACGTTCCCGGTCGAGGAGGTCGACGTCTTCATCAAGGCGCTCGTCTAGGGCGCACGCGCTTGGGACAGTCCCCTTGCGGGGACTGTCCCGCCGCGTCAGGCGACGAGCCGCTTGTAGGTGATGCGGTGCGGCTCGAGGGCGTCCGGGCCGCGCGTCTCCTTCATCCATTGCGCGAACTCGTCGTAGGAGCCCTCGAACCATGTGACCTGTGAGTCACCGTCGAAGTGGAGGATGTGCGTCGCGACGCGGTCGAGGAACCAGCGGTCGTGCGAGATGACCACCGCGCAGCCGGCGAAGTCGGTGAGCCCCTCCTCGAGCGCGCGCAGCGTGTCGACGTCGAGGTCGTTGGTCGGCTCGTCCAGCAGGAGCAGGTTCCCGCCGGAGCGGAGCAGCTTCGCGAGGTGGACGCGGTTGCGCTCGCCGCCCGAGAGGTCGCCCACCCGCTTCTGCTGGTCGGAGCCCTTGAAGTTGAACCAGGACACGTACTGGCGCGAGTTCACCTCGCGCTTGCCGAGCTCGAGCGTGTCGTGCCCGCCGGAGATCTCCTTCCAGACCGTGCTCGCCGGGTCGAGGTCGCCGCGCGCCTGGTCGACGTAGGCGAGCTCGACCGTGTCGCCGACGCGGAGCGCGCCGCCGTCGGGCTGCTCCTCCCCGGCGATCATGCGGAAGAGCGTCGTCTTGCCCGCGCCGTTCGGGCCGATCACGCCGACGATGCCGCCCGGCGGCAGTGAGAACGAGAGGTCCTCGAACAGCAGGCGGTCGCCGAAGCCCTTCGCCACGCCGTCGGCCTCGACGACGGTGTCGCCGAGCCGCGGCCCGGGCGGGATGTGGATCTCGACGCGGTCGAGCTTCTTCGCGCCCGCCTCGGCGAGCAGCTTCTCGTACGCGGTGATGCGTGCCTTCGACTTCGCGTGCCGCGCGCGCGGGCTCATGCGCACCCACTCGAGCTCGCGCGCGAGCGTGCGCTGGCGGGCCGACTCCTGCTTCTCCTCCGCGGCGAGGCGTGCCTGCTTCTGCTCCAGCCACGACGAGTAGTTGCCCTTGAACGGGAGGCCCCTGCCGCGGTCGAGCTCCAGGATCCAGCCCGCCACGTTGTCGAGGAAGTACCGGTCGTGGGTGACGGCGACGACGGTGCCCTTGTACTCGGCGAGGAAGCGCTCGAGCCAGAACACCGACTCCGCATCCAGGTGGTTCGTGGGCTCGTCGAGGAGCAAGAGGTCGGGCGAGGACAGGAGCAGGCGGCACAGCGCGACGCGGCGCCGCTCGCCGCCGGAGAGGGTCGTCACGTCACGGTCACCGTCCGGGAGCCGGAGCGCGTCCATCGCCCGGTCGAGCGTGGCGTCGAGCGTCCAGGCGTCGCGGCGGTCGATCTCCTCCTGGACGGCACCCTGCTCGGCGAGCAGCGCGTCGAAGTCGGCGTCCGGCTCGGCGAA
>DASTZE010000071.1:0-11348 GCA_035764425.1 Gaiellaceae bacterium | reverse complement strand
TGCTAGATGATCCGCGGGTCGTGGAACACGCCGCTCGCCGCGAGACGGATGTACAGGTCCGCGAGGGCGACGCTGGTCAGGCTGACCCAGGCCCACCCCATGTGACGGAGATTGAGCACCGTGACCCCGCGCCACGCCGTGTGCCGCGCGCGGGCCATCGCAGAGCACGTGAAGCAGTCAAGCCGCCCGCCGACGAGGTGGCGGAGCGAGTTGCAGCCGAACGTGAAGGCAGTCAGGAAGCAGACGTTGACCAGCAGCACGAGCGACCCGAGCCCGACTCCGAAGCCGTCGTCGAAGAAGAAGGCCTGTCCGGCGTCGTACCAGAGGAACCCGAGCACGACGATCGCCAGGTACAGGAAGTACCGGTGGACGTTCTGGAGGACGAGCGGGAATTTCGACTCGCCGGTGTAGCGCTTCCGCGTCGGCCCCGCGACGGCGCAGGCGGGCGGCGCCAGGAAGAACGAGCGGTAGTAGGCCTTGCGGTAGTAGTAACAGGTGAGACGAAGCCCGAGCGGCATCCAGGCCACGAGCAGCGCGGGCGAGAAGGGCACGTCGATCCCGAACAGCGTCTCGACGTTCGGCGAGTAGAAGGGCGAGATGTAGTCCGCCCCGCCGCCCGTGTAGTGGTAGTCCGCGTTGACGAGGATCGCGTAGAGCGAGTAGATGCCGAACGCGCTGAGCGCGACGACGATTATGAGCGGGGAAAGCCACCACCAGTCGCGCCGTGACGTTGCGCCGAGACCGCGCGGAGCGGGGGCGCTGGCCGACTGGGTGGACACGGAGGACGACGCTACACGGAAGGACCGGCCGCGACGATCTCAGCCGGTGCGTCGAAGCGGCGGAAGTTCTCCGTGAACATCGCCGCCAGCTCGCGCGCCTTGCGGTCGTACGCGTCGGGGTCGCGCCAGGTCGAGCGCGGGTCGAGCAGCGTCGTGTCGACCCCCGGCACCTCGAGTGGCACCTCGAATCCGAAGACTCCATCGATGCGGTAGTCCACCGCGTCCAGCTCGTTGGTGATGGCGGCCTTCAGGAGCGCACGCGTCGCAGCGATCGGCATGCGACGGCCCTCGCCGAACGGCCCGCCCGTCCAGCCGGTGTTCACGAGCCAGACGCTCACGTGCGGATGCTCGGCCAGCTTGCGGCCGAGCAGGCCCGCGTACACCGCCGGCGGCTGGGGCAGAAACGGCGCGCCGAAGCAGGCCGAGAAGGTCGGCTGCGGCTCCGTGACGCCGATCTCGGTCCCGGCCAGCTTGGCCGTGAAGCCGGAGAGAAAGTAGAAGAGCGCCTGCTCGCGGGTGAGCCGCGCGATCGGCGGCAGGATCCCGAACGCGTCCGCGGCAAGGAAGACGATCGCGCTCGGGTGCCCGGCACGCTTGTCCGGGAGCGCGTTCGCGATCTGCTCGAGCTTGTAGGCGGCGCGCGTGTTCTCCGTCTTCGAGTCGTCGTCGAGGTCGAGCACGCCGCGCTCGTCGACGACCACGTTCTCGAGGACGGTGCCGTACGTGTGCGTGGTGGCGTAGATCTGCGGCTCGGCCTGGGCCGAGAGCCGGATGACCTTCGCGTAGCAGCCGCCCTCGAAGTTGAAGACGCCGCTCATGCCCCAGCCGTGCTCGTCGTCGCCGATCAGGCGCCGCTCGGGGTCGGCCGACAGCGTCGTCTTGCCGGTGCCGGAGAGCCCGAAGAAGAGCGCGACCTTGCCCAGGTCGTTCACGTTCGCCGAGCAGTGCATCGGGAGGACGCCGCCGAGCGGGAGCAGATCGTTCATGACGGTGAAGATCGACTTCTTGATCTCGCCGGCGTACCAGGTGCCGCCGATGACGACCTCGCGCCGCCCGGGATGCAGGACGACGAACGTCTCGCTCCGCGTCCCGTCCTCGAACGGGTCGGCGGTGACGGCGGGAGCGTGCAGGATGAGCGCCTCCGGCTCGTGGTCGGCGAGCTCGTCCTCGGTCGGGTCGATGAACAGCGTCTTCGCGAACAGGGCGTGCCACGCGCTGTCGGTGATGACGCGCACGGCGAGGCGGTGCCCCGGGTCGGCGCCCGCGAACGCGTCGACGACGTAGAGGTCGCGGCCGTCGAGGTACGCGGTGACCTTGTCGCGCAGGCCGTCGAAATGCTCCTCGGAGATCTCCCGGTTGACGTCGCCCCACCAGATGCGGTCCTCCGAGCCGGGCTCGCGCACGACGAACTTGTCGTTCGGCGAGCGGCCCGTATGCCGGCCGGTATCGACGACGAGCGGCCCGCCCTCCGCCAGCCGCGCGTTCCCCGGGACGAGCGCCTGCTCGTACAGCATCGCCGTCGTGGGCTGCCAGTGGACGCGGGCGCGCGGGCTGAGCCCGTGTTGGTCGAGGCCGAGTCCGGCCTGGGATTCAAGCGTGGTCGCCACCAACGACTCCTTCCGGAACGCGACCGAACGAAAACGTCGCGCCCGTTGGGGCCGGGCGCAGTTCGCAAGCCTAGCGTTTGTCAAATTCAGCCGTAGCCGAGCTCGGCCAGGAGGCCGCCCGCCTCGGCCTCGACGTCGGCCAGCTGCCCGGGCGTGAGGTCGCGGCGGAAGCGCCCGATCGAGCCGGCGTGCGCGAGCCGCAGCGCGCCGGCCAGCGGGTCGGCAGGCGCGTCGATGAACGCCGCGAGACCGGCCGCGGTGCCGGCCGGGTCGGTCGCCATCGCCTCGTAGCGCACCTCGTACGGGGTCGTCCCGGATGCCCGGATCGCGGACACGTAGGCCCGCCACACCCAGGCGGCGCGGCGCGCCTCGCTCACGCGCCGGAACTCCTCGAGCCGGTCGGGCTCGACCCAGAAGCGCGCGTGGTCGCCGTAGGCGAGCCCGGCGTCGTCGCCGCCGTCGCGGCCACTGCGCAGCCACCCCTGATCGAGCAGCGAGCAGACGACGTCGCGTCCATCCCGGAGCATGTGCACCAGCCGGGCTTGCGAGAAGGCCCGCACGAGCGCCGGCGCGATGAAGGCGGTCTCGGGCGTCTGCTCGACGCCACGCAGCCCGCGCACGAGCCCGACGGCGCGCGTGACGGCCAGCGTCCGCCGTAGCCGCTCGGCTGCCTGGTCGACCGGCATGCGGGCGAGCTCGGGGACGGCGGCCTTCACGGCCGCCACCTCGCTGAGGTCGACGAAGCCCGGCACGCTGCCGATCGACTCGGCGAGGAAGGTCGTCCCCGAGCGCGGGCTGCCGAGCACGAAGACGAGCCGGTCGTCCGGCGTGCCGAGCGCAGCGCGCAGCGCCCGAGGGCGGGCAAGCCGCTTCACGGTCTTCAGGTGGAGCACTGCCCCGTGCACGGCCGGGACGCTAGCCGACCACCGTGGTGTTGGAACCGACCGCGAAGAGCACGAGGAAGAGGAAGAGCAGGACGACGAGAACGATCCCGACCAGCCCGAGGATCACGCCCGCCGTCGCGAGGTCGCCGTGCGGCGCCCCGTCCCGCGCGCGCCGGCGCCCGGCCATGCCGAAGTAGACGGCGAGCGGCGCGGTCACGATGCCGAGCGGGCTGACGAAGCTGAGAATCCCGCAGACGAGCGCGACGATCGCGTCCGGGTTGGCGGCCCGCGCACCATACGTGCCGTCGGTCACGGACACGCGAGGAGTCTACGACGCCCGGCGCGAAGACTTCGGGATGGATCAGGCCGTCGAACGGTTCCTGCGCGCCGCGCCGCTCGGCGAGTCGAGCCGCCGCGCGTACCGCGTCGACGTGGAGGAGTTCGCGTCGTGGCTGCGCGGCCGCGGCCAGGCGGTCGAGGACGTCGACGGACGCATGCTTGCCGAGTACACGTCGCTGCTCGGGGCGTCTCGGCCCGGCCGCACCCCGCGGCGGCTCGCGCCGGCGACAATCGCCCGCAAGCTGGCCGCCGTCCGCTCGTTCCTCCGCTTCACGCTTGGCCCGGCGCGCGTCCCCGACGCCGCACTCGGGCCCCGGCTCCCCCGGCGCCTCCCGGACGTTCCGAAGCAGGCCGAGGTCGAAGCGCTCCTCGATTCGCTCGAGCCCTGCGGTCCGATCGCGCTGCGCAACCGTGCGCTGGTCGAGCTCGTCTACTCGGCCGGGCTGCGCAGCCGCGAGGCCGTCGACCTGAACCTCGCCGATGTCGACTTCGACCAGGAACTCGTCCACGTGCACGGCAAGGGCGGCAAGGAGCGCACCGTCCCGCTCGGCGAAGAGGCGGCGCACTGGCTCGCCCGCTACCTGCGCGAGGCGCGACCGCAGCTCGCCCGCGGCGCTGCGGACGCACTCTTCCTCTCGGTGCGCGGGCGCCGGCTCGACACGAGCACCCTCCGCCGCCTCACGCCGCACCCCCACCGCCTGCGGCACGCGTTCGCCACGCACCTGCTCGAGGGCGGGGCCGACCTCCGCGTGATCCAGGAGCTGCTGGGACACAGCTCGCTCTCGACGACGCAGATCTACAGCCACGTCGACGCGCGGCGCCTGCGGCGCGTGTACGACCGCTCCCACCCGCGCTCGTAGCGCTTGCGTTAGGCGTGAGCCTCGGCGTCGTGCAGGAACGCACGCACGACGCCGAGATAGCGCTCGGTCTGCTCCAACACCGGCGTATGCGAGCTCTGCTCGAAGACGACCAGGCGGGCGCCGCGGATGCCCTGGACGAGCGTCTCCGCAACCGGCGGGGTGCACAGGTCGTAGGCGCCGCGGATGACGAGCGCGGGCACCTCGATCTCGGCCAGCCGGTCGCGGACATCCCAGCCCGCCAGCTCGCCGGTCGCGAGCCACTCGCTCGGGCCCCACATCTCCTCGTACGCTTCGGCCGAGCGCCCCTCGCGCATGGCCTCGACCTCGGTCTTGTCGGCGCCCCGGAAGAAGTGGCGCCGGCTGAACGCCTCGTCGGCGGCTTCCCACTCCGGGCCTTCCCACCGCTGCGTGCGGTCGGCCTCGTCGAAGACGGCCACGACCTCGGACGGCATCGCGTCGCGCAGCTTGCGCACCTCGGCCGTCCACTGCTCGCTGCTCGCAAGCGTCGAGCTCAGCACGAGGCTCACGACGGTGCCCGGACGGTCGAGCGCGTGCTCGAGCGCGAGCATCCCGCCCCACGACGTGCCGAGTACGTGGGCGCGATCGAGACCGAGGGCGTCTCGCACGGCTCGTACCTCGGCGCGGAAGAGCGGGAGCGTCCAGTGCGGGTCAGGCGGCTGCCGCGAGTGGCCGGAGCCGAGCTGGTCGTAGCGGATGACGGCACGCTCGTCGGCGAGCGCCTCGAGCCGCGTGTGGTAGGCCGACGTCGAGCCGGGTCCGCCGTGCAGGCAGAGAAGCGGCAGGCGCGGGCCGTCCAGATCGCCGACGACGCGGTACCAGGTGCGGAAGCCGTCGACGTCGACCCAGCCCTCGCGTTCGGCAGGCATCTGCCGATCGTACGGCGAATGCGTGCGGAGCATGCCTGCCATGGCCGACCCCGACGTCGAGTCGTTCCTCGCACTGCTGGCGGCGAGGCGGGCGCCGCGGACCGTCGATGCGTACCGTCGCGACCTGGCAACACTGACCGAGTGGCTGGGCCGGGCGCCGGCGACTGCCTCGACCGAGGATCTCGAGCGCTACCTGGCCGCCGGGCGCGAGGCGGGGCTGTCCGCCGCCACGCTCGCCCGCCGGACGGCGGCTATCCGCATGTTCTTCCGGCACCTTCAGCTGATGGACCGCTCGGTCGAGAACGCGGCCGCGGCGCTCGACCCGCCGCGCCGCACGCGCCGGCTTCCGCGGACCCTGTCGCCGGCCGAGGCCGAGCGGCTGATCGACGCGGCCAACGGGATCGGCCCGCGCGACCTGCGCGACCGCGCGCTGGTCGAGCTCCTCTACGGCGCCGGTCTCCGCGTCTCCGAGGCGGTCGGCCTCGAGCGTGGGGCCGTCGATCTCGACAACCGCGTCGTCCGCGCCCTCGGCAAGGGCTCCAAGGAGCGGATCGTCCCGATCGGCCGCCAGGCGACCGAGGCGCTTCGGCGCTACCTCGCACGTGGCCGTCCGCACCTCGACACGCGCCACCGCCCGGAGATCTTCCTCAACGCCCAGGGCGGCCCGCTGACCCGCGCAGGCGCCTTCCTGATCCTCCGCCGCCTGGCCGCGAAGGCAGGCCTCGAGCCGGAGCGGATCCACCCGCATCTGCTCCGGCACTCGTTCGCAACGCACATGCTGGAGGGCGGCGCCGACCTGCGCAGCCTGCAGGAGCTGCTCGGCCACGCGGATCTCGGCACCACCGAGCTGTACACGCACGTCAGTGACAAGCGGCGCAAAGAGGCGTATTTCGCAGCGCACCCTCACGCCCGGCGGCGGAAGGTTTCCCGATGACACCGGGCGGCGAGAACACAGGAAGACGATGCAACCAATCGACCCGCACCTCGCGCTCCTGTTCGCGCTGTGCACCGCCGCCGGCGGCCTGATGGCGCTGTCCGGCATCTCGAAGAGCTTGCTCGCGTGGCGCAAGCGACGCGCATGCCCGGGCTGCGGCCGCCCGATCATCGACGGGCGCTGCGGCTGCGAGAACTCGCGCTAGCGGCTCTTTCGCTTCAGCGTCTGCGCCACGCGCGCTGCGACCTGCCGCAGCTCCGCAGGCTGCTCGTCGTCCTGAGCCAGGTGCTCGAGCAGCACGATGGTCTCGCGCTGTGGCGACCCGTTCGCGAGCGACACGGCTGCGAGGCGGCGCACAGCATCGTTGCCGTCTGAGTTCAGGAGCTGGTGCAGACGCGCCCGCAGTGAATTGACGAGACCCGGATGGTCGCGGGAGAGCAGCTCAATGGAGATCAGGGCCGACCCGCGGCAGGCCGGGCTGTCATCCTCGAGCCCGCGCTGCAGCAGCTCCGTCTTCTGGCGCCAGCGGAACTGCCCGATCGCGCGGTACGCGAGCGCGCGCTCGCGGAAGTCCTGGCTGCGTGCGGCGCCCTCGACCTCGTCCTGCCACTGGCGGCGCAGCTCGGAGAGCTCACGCTCCTTGCCCTGTTCGGCGAGCTCGGCCGCTTGTGCGGCGGCCTCCGCTAGTGCCCCTTGCGCCAATGGTCTCGCGTTTCTGACGAGTGCCCGGGGCCGCCGGGCAAGGACGCAGGGAGCCCCAATATGTGCACATATTGGGGCGACTGAGGACGCCGCATGGCGGTTCCGGGCGCCGCCAGGGATGCCCTGACCATTGGCGCAAGGGGCACTGACGTCAATTGCTGCCGTTCACGGCCGACGCCGGGCGGCTCGCGGGCCCGACGTACTCGGCCGACGGCCGGATGAGGCGGCCCGTCCGCTGCTCCTCGAGCACGTGCGCCGACCAGCCCGCGACCCGCGCGCACGCGAACATCGCGGGCGTCAGCGCCGGCGGGATCTCGGCGACGTCGAGGACGACCGCCGACCAGAACTCGACGTTCGTAGCGAGCACGCGCTCCGGATGGCGGCGGCGCAGCTCCTCGAGCGCGGCGCGCTCGAGGTTCTCGGCCACCTCGACGCGCGGTGAGCCGAGCTCGCGCGCGGTCCGCCGAAGCAGCCGGGCACGCGGATCCTCGGCGCGGTACACGCGATGGCCGAAGCCCATGATCCGCTCGCCGTGGTCGAGCAGGTCCTTGACGTACTGGTCGGCGTCGCCGGAGGCGGCGACCGCGTCCAGCATGGGCAGCACCCGGGCAGGCGCGCCGCCGTGCAGCGGGCCGGAGAGCGCGCCGACGGCGGCCGAGAGCGCGGCGCCGGCGTCGGCGCCCGTGGACGCGACGACGCGCGCCGTGAAGGTGGACGCGTTCAGCCCGTGCTCAGCCGTGCAGATCCAGTACGTGTCGATCGCCTTGACGTGCCTCGGGTCGGCCCCGCCGCGCCAACGCAGCAGGAACTTCTCCGCCGCCGTCCCCCCGCGTGCGACGACATCGTCCGCGATCGGCTCGCTCTCGCCGCCTGCGACCCGTGCCGACTGGGCCACGACCGACATCGCCTGCGCCGACAGCCGCGCCAGGTCGTCGCGGACGGCCTTGGTGTCGATGTCGACCAGTTTCTGCAAACCCCACTCGCTCGAGAGCTGCGCGAGCGCCGCCTGAAGGTCCGAGGGCGCGTTGCCGCTCAGCGTCCCCGGCCGGAACGGCTCGGGGTCGGGCATGCCGGGCTCGAAGTGCTCGTCCACGAGCAGCCCCCAGACCTGCTCGTACGGGTAATGCCCGACGAGCTCCTCGATGTCGACCCCGCGGTAGCGGAGCGAGCCGCCCTCGCGGTCGGGCTCGGCGATCTGCGTCTGGAAGGCGACGACGCCTTCGAGGCCGGGTCTGAACTCCCCCATCGCCGCCGACTGTACCCGGCCGGCGCGGTCGCTACGCCGCGCGAACGGGGTACCGGCGCTGCGCGGGGCCGGTGTAGTCGGCCGCCGGGCGGATGATCTTGTTGTTCGCGTGCTGCTCGAGCACGTGGGCGGCCTGGCCGACGACGCGGCTGCACTCGAAGAGCGGCGTGAACAGGCCGTCCGGGATGCCGAGATAGCGGTAGAGCGAGCCGGAGTAGAGGTCGACGTTCGGCCACAGGCCCTTCTGCTCGTGGGCCGCTCGCTCGGTGGCCTCGGTGAGCGCGTACCAGTTCGGCTCGCCGCCCTCGTGGGAGAACTCCTCGCTGTAGCGCTTGAGGATCCGGGCCCGTGGATCCATGGTCACGTAGACCGGGTGGCCGAAGCCGAAGAGCGTCTTCTTCTCGGCCAGCATCCGCGCGACGCCCTCGTCGACGCGGTCGAGCGAGCCGAAGGCGACGATGTAGCGCAGGGCCGCCTCGTTCGCGCCGCCGTGGGTCGGCCCCTTGAGCGCACAGATCGCCGCGGTGATGGCGGAGTGCATGTCCGAGCCGGTGCCGGCGACGACGCGCGCCGTGAACGTCGAGGCGTTCAGCTCGTGCTCGGCGTGGAGGATCATCGCAACGTCGAAGGCACGGGCCTGGCGCTCGGTCGGCAGCTCGCCGTGAAGCATGTGCAGGAAGTTCTCGGCGTACGACAGCGATACGTCCGGGGCGACCGGCTCGAGGCCGTCGCGGCGCCGGTGGTGCCGCGCCACGATCGTCGGCAGCTGAGCGGTGAGCGCGACGCCCTTTCGGCGCTCGTTCGCAGGGTCGATCGCCGCCTCGGCGGGGTCGGAGAACGAGAGCGCCGACACGGCAGTGCGCAGCATCTCCATCGGCGCAGCATCGCGCGCGTTGGCGTCGATCAGGTCGTTGACGGCCGGCGGCAGGTCGCGGTCGGCGAGCTCCGCCTTGAACGCGTCGAGCTGCTCGGCCGAGGGCACGTCGCCCTCGAGCAGCAGATAAGCGACCTCCTCGTACGTCGCGTGCTCCGCCAGGTCGGCGATGTCGTAGCCGCGGTACATGAGGATGCCCTGCTCGGCATCGATGGACGAGAGGCCGGTCTCGGCGACGGAGACGCCCGAAAGCTGCACCGACTTCTTGGCCATATGCGGCGACGATATCGGAAGCGTGGCTAGAGTCCGGAGCCGTGGCACACAGGGTCACGCTCATCCCGGGAGACGGAACCGGCCCCGAGCTCACCGAGGCGACGCGCCGCGTTCTCGAGGCGACCGGCGTCGAGTTCGAGTGGGACGTCCGCCAGGCCGGCGCCGACGTCATGGACCAGTTCGGTGGCAATCCGCTGCCCGACCAGACGATCGACGCGATCCGCGAGACGAAGGTCGCGCTCAAGGGCCCGATCACGACGCCTGTCGGCAGCGGCTTCCGCTCCGTGAACGTCGGGCTGCGCAGGAGCCTCGACCTGTATGCGCAGGTGCGGCCCTGCAAGTCGTACCCCGGCGTGCGGTCGCGCTTCGACGACGTCGACCTCGTCATCGTGCGCGAGAACACCGAGGATCTCTACGCGGGCATCGAGTACGAGCAGGGCTCCGCGGAGGCCGAGGAGCTGATCGCGTGGATCGAGTCGAAGGGCGGAACGCTGCGCCACCGCGACGCAGGCATCTCGATCAAGCCGATCTCGGTGACCGGCACACGCCGCATCTTCGAGTTCGCATTCGACTACGCGCGCCGGAACGGCCGCCGCAAGATCACGGCCGTTCACAAGGCGAACATCATGAAGTTCTCGGACGGGCTCTGGCTGCACGTCGCCCGCGAGGTGGCTGCGGAGAACGAGGACATCGAGTTCGACGATCGCATCGTGGACTACATGTGCATGCAGCTCGTCCAGCGGCCCGAGGAGTACGACGTGCTCGTACTGCCGAACCTGTACGGCGACGTCCTCTCGGACCTGTGCGCCGGCATGATCGGCGGCCTCGGCCTGGCGCCCGGCGCCAACTACGGCGACGACGCAGCGGTCTTCGAGCCGACGCACGGCTCGGCGCCCAAGTACGCGGGCCAGAACAAGGTAAACCCGATGGCTGAGCTGCTCTCGGGGATGCTCATGCTGCGACACCTGGAGGAGGCGGACGCGGCCGACCGGCTCGAGGCCGCGATCGCCGAGGTCATCAGCGAGGGCGCGAGCGTCACCTACGACATGAAGCCGACCCGCGACGACCCGACGGCTGTGGGGACGAAACAGGTCGCAGGGGCGATCATCGACAAGCTGGGGGTGCGGGTTTGAGCGACATGGGTCGCCACGAGTTCACGCCGTTCAAGGGGCGGCGCAAGGTCACGGTTGTGGGCGCGGGCAACGTGGGCGCAACCTGCGCGCTCGAGCTCGCGCGCCGCGACTACGCCGAGGTCGTGCTCGTCGACATCATCGAGAATCTCCCCCAGGGCAAGGCGCTCGACATCAACCAGATGGGCGCGGTGCTCGGCTTCGAGCCCCGCGTCGTCGGCACCAACGGCTACGACGAGACGGCCGGCTCGGACGTGATCGTCGTGACCGCCGGCAAGCCGCGCGCGCCCGGGATGAGCCGCGACGACCTCGTCCAGACAAACGAGAAGATCGTCGGCGCGGTGGTCGAGGCCGCGGTGCGGCAGTCGCCGGACGCTATCCTCGTGATCGTCTCCAACCCGTTGGACGCGATGTGCCACGTGGCCAAGAGCGTCTCGGGGTGGCCGAAGAACCGCGTGTTCGGGATGGCGGGCATCCTCGACACGGCACGTTTCTCAACGTTCATCTCCTGGGCAACTGGCGCGTCCGTGAAGGACGTGACGGCGATGGTGCTGGGCGGCCACGGCGACCAGATGGTTCCCGTCGTCTCGGCGACGACGGTCGGCGGCATCCCGCTCCGCAGGCTGGTGGGCGACGGCGAGATCGCGGCGATGGTCGAGCGCACCGCCAAGGGCGGCGGCGAGATCGTCAACCTGCTCGGGACGTCGGCCTGGTACGCGCCGGGCGCCGCCGCCGCGCAGATGGTCGACTCGATCATGCTCGACGAGAAGCGCGTGCTGCCGTGCACGGCGTACCTCGAGGGCGAGTACGGGATCTCCGATCTCTACATGGGC
>DASTZE010000070.1:0-19911 GCA_035764425.1 Gaiellaceae bacterium | reverse complement strand
GAGAGCGAGATCGAGAAGCTCGCCACGTGGGCGGGCAAGGAGTCGGTCGGCGCGCGAGACGTCGAGCTGCTCGCGGTGCATGCGCGCGAGGCGCCGAGCTGGGGCCTCTCCGATGCATGGGGCGCGCGCGACGTCGGCGAGGTGCTTGCCGTCTACGAGTCCGAGGTACATCGCACGGAGCCGTTCCTCGTCGGCTCCCGGCTCGCTTCACATGTCACGCTCGTCCGCAACGCGCAGCGACTCGCGGCTGAGGGCAAGTCGGCCCGCGACATCGCCAAAACGCTCGGCGTGCACGAGTTCCGTGTGCGCAAGGCGCTCGGCCACGCCGATCACTACTCGCCCGACGAGCTGAACGACGCGCTCGTGCGCCTCGCCGACCTGGACGCGGCGCTCAAAGGCAACAGCCGCCGGCCGGCGGGCGTGGAGCTCGAGCTCGCGCTCGTCGAAGTGACCCGGAAGCGCTAGCTCTGCGGTGTGGCGAGCCGCGAGGCCTGCGCCTTCTTACGCGCGGCCTGGTTCCGGTGGATGGCGCCTTGAGCGGCGGCCCGGTCGATCCAGCGCTGGAGCTCGAGGTGCTCACTGGCGACCTTGTCGGCGTCGCCCTCCTCGACGGCCGCCGTGAGGCGCCGCGAGAGGGTCTTGATCGTCGAGCGGTAGCGCAGGTTCTCGAGGCGCTCCCGCGCCGCGGTCCGGACACGCTTCTTCTGCTGCTTGATATTGGCCATGCGTAGAAATGCCCGCACCGGCGGGCCCGCGGATCGTAGCAGAGCTCTCGAGCGCGGCCCGGTGGCGGCAGATGCCCTCCCTATACTCGCCCGCGTGGAGACGCACACCAGGCGGCGGCGGCTCGCCTGGTCGACCGCGGTCTTCTCGCTCTTCACGGGCCTGTCCCGGATCCTCGGCCTCGTGCGCGAGGTCGTCGCGCGCGGCTACTTCGGCGTCAACGGCCCGATCAACGCCTTCGACGTCGCCTTCCTGATCCCGAACACGATCCGGGCGCTGGTCGCCGACGCGGCGCTCTCGGGTGCGTTCGTCCCCGTGTTCAGCGACCTGCTCGACCGCGACGAGCGCGCGCGGGCGTGGCGGGTCGCCTCGAGCCTGCTCTGGCTCGTGCTGCTGTTCCTGACCGGCGTCACGGCGTTCTTCATCGTCATCGCGCCGTGGCTGATGCACGCGTTCGGCTACGGGGCGTTCGCGACGAGCCTCGCCCGGCTGCTGTTCCCGATCGTCGCGCTGCTCGGCGTCTTCGGGATCCTCGTCGGGATCCTGAACAGCTACGACGAGTTCGCGATTCCGGCCCTCGCGCCGGTGGTCTGGAACGTGGCGATCATCGTCGGGCTCGTCATCGGCGTCCCCCGCGCGCACGGCATCGATAACAAGCTCTACGTCTACGCCGCGTCGATCCTCGTCGCGACGATCATTCAGACGCTGCTGCCGATCCCGTGGCTCCGGGGCCGCGACGGGCGCCTGCACATGGTGTTCGACTGGCGCGACCCGGCCGTCCGCCGCATCTTCGTCCTGATGCTCCCGATCTCGATCGGGCTCGGGCTGATCAACATCAACGCGGTCATCGACACGTTCTTCGCGTCGCGGTTCATCGACCGCTACCAGGCGCCGAGCGCGATCAACGCGGCGTTTCGCCTCTACATGCTCCCGCAGGGCATGTTCTCGGTCGCCGTCGCGACGGTGCTCTTCCCGACCCTCAGCCGCCTCGCCTCGCGTAACGACATCCCGGCCTTCCGGACGACCGTCAACACCGGCCTGCGCCAGATCGCCTTCCTGCTGATCCCGGCGAGCATCTTCACGGCGGTGCTCGCCGAGCCGATCGTCCGCCTCGTCTACGAGCGCGGCAAGTTCACGCCGGAGCAGACGCCGGTGGTCGCCGGCGCGCTCGCGGCGTTCGCGCTCGGCCTCACCTTCAACGGCTTCATGCTGATGCTGAACCGGGGGTTCTTCAGCCTGCAGATGCCCTGGCTGCCGACGTACGTCGCGCTCGGGAACCTCGGGCTCAACGCCGTGCTCGACGCGGCGTTCTACCGCCTGGGCGTCTGGGGGCTGCCGCTCTCGACCTCGATCGTCAACATCGCCGGGACGGCTGCGCTGCTCGTGCTGCTGCGGCGCCAGCTCGGCGGCCTCGACCTGCGGGCCAGCGGGTCAGCGATCGGCCGCATCGTCATCGCCAGCGTCCCGGTCGCGATCGTCAGCTTCGGCGTCTGGTGGGTCCTGGACGACGTGCTCGGCCACGACCGCTTCGTCACGCAGCTGATCTCGGTGACCGCCGCGATCGTCGCCGGCGGGTTCGTCTACCTGGCCACGTGCCGCGCGCTCGGGGTGCAGGAGCTGAGGGCGCTACTCTCACTCCGAGGGCGCTTCCGAAGCGCCTAGAAGGCTATGGACCAGCAGAAAATCCGCAACTTCTCGATTATCGCGCACATCGACCACGGCAAGTCCACGCTCGCCGACCGCATCCTCGAGGTGACCGGGACCGTCTCCGGCCGCGAGATGCGCGACCAGCTACTCGACTCGATGGAGCTCGAGCGCGAGCGCGGCATCACGATCAAGGCGCAGGCCGTGCGCGTGACGTGGAAGGGTCACGAGCTCAACCTGATCGACACGCCCGGGCACGTCGACTTCACCTACGAGGTCTCGCGGTCGCTTCAGGCCTGCGAGGGCGCGGTGCTCGTCGTCGACGCCGCCCAGGGCGTCGAGGCGCAGACGGTCGCGAACGCGTACCTGGCGATCGAGAACAACCTGGAGATCGTCCCGGTCGTCAACAAGATCGACCTGCCGTCCGCCGATCCGGAGGGCACCTCGGCCGAGATCGCCGACCTGATCGGCGAGCAGCCCGACCGCGTCATCCGCGCCTCGGCGAAGACGGGGCTCGGCGTCGAGGAGCTGCTGGACGCGGTCGTCGAGCGCATCCCGCCGCCGGCCGGCGATCCTGACGGGCCTGGTCGCGCGCTCATCTTCGACTCCTCGTACGACCAGTACCGCGGCGTGCTTGCGTTTGTACGCGTCGTGGACGGCACGTTCCGCCCGCGTGAGCGCCTGCGCGCGATGGCGCAGGGCACGCGATTCGAGACCGAGGAGCTCGGCTTCTTCTCGCCGACCATGAAGCCGGCCCAGACGCTGTCCGCCGGCGAGGTCGGCTACGTCATCACGGGCCTGAAGGACGTCAGCAAGCTCCGCGTCGGCGACACGCTCACCACCGAAGCGAACCCGGCCGCTGAGCCGCTCCCCGGCTACAAGGACGTCAAGCCGACCGTCTTCGCCGGCCTCTTCCCGACCGACTCCGACGACTACCCGGAGCTGCGCGACGCGCTCGACAGGCTGAAGCTGAACGACGCCGCGCTCTTCTACGAGCCGGAGACCTCGCAGGCGCTCGGCTTCGGCTTCCGCTGCGGCT
Organism: Gaiellaceae bacterium; assembly: GCA_035764425.1. Taxonomy (GTDB): domain Bacteria; phylum Actinomycetota; class Thermoleophilia; order Gaiellales; family Gaiellaceae; genus JACVRM01. Next base: position 16,505 of record DASTZE010000070.1, on the reverse strand, counting down.
TCCTCGGCCTGCTGCACATGGAGATCGTCCGCGAGCGGCTCGAGCGCGAGTTCGACCTCGACCTGCTCGTCACCGCGCCGACGGTCGCCTACCAGGTCACGACCCCGATCGGCGAGCTCGTCGAGGTGCACAACCCGGCCGACATGCCCGACGAGCTCGAGCGCGTCGACGAGCCCTACATCAAGGCGTCGATCATCGTCCCCAAGGAGTACGTCGGCGCCGTCATGGAGCTCAACAACGACCGCCGCGGCCGCTTCGACCACATGGAGTACCTCTCCGAGCAGCGCGTCCACCTGACGTACGACCTGCCGCTCGCCGAGATCGTCTTCGACTACTACGACCAGCTCAAGTCGCGCACGCGCGGGTACGCGAGCTTCGACTACGACCTGGCCGGCTACACGGAGGGCTCGCTCGTCCGCGTCGACGTGCTGGTCGGCGGCGAGCCCGTCGACGCGCTCTCACTCATTCTCCCGCGCGAGGGCGCCTACCCCCGCGCCAAGATGCTCGTCGAGCGGCTGCGCGAGGAGATTCCGCGCCAGTTCTTCGACGTCGCCATCCAGGCCGCGATCGGCTCGCGCGTGATCGCCCGCGAGACGGTCAAGGCGAAGCGCAAGGACGTGCTGGCGAAGTGCTACGGCGGCGACATCACGCGCAAGCGCAAGCTGCTCGAGAAGCAGAAGAAGGGCAAGAAGCGCATGAAGCAGGTCGGCTCCGTCGAGGTGCCGCAGGAGGCGTTCCTGGCCGTCCTGAATCTCGGGGACGACAAGAAATGAGCGGCGTCCGGCACCTCTACGTCCACCTGCCGTTCTGCGCGCACCGGTGCGGCTACTGCGACTTCGTCACCGCCGTCGGCTCGCTCCACCGCCACGGGCCGTACGTGGACGGGCTGCTCGCGGAGCTGGAGCTGGAGCGCGGCCTGCTTGCTGTCGAGCTCGACACCGTCTTCCTCGGCGGCGGCACGCCGACCTTCACGCAGCCCGAGGTGCTCTCGCGCCTGCTCGCTGCCCTGCCGCCGGCCGGAGAGGTGACCGTCGAGGCCAATCCCGAGACCGTGACGCCGGCGCTTGCTGCGCTGCTGCGCGAAGGCGGCGTCAACCGGGTCTCGCTGGGCGCCCAGAGCTTCCAGCCCGAGCTGCTCGGGATCCTCGAGCGCGTTGCCGGACCAGACGACGTCCGACGCGCCGTGCACACTCTCCGTGATGCCGGATTTGACAACATATCGCTCGATCTCATCTACGGCATTCCCGGCCAGGGGGCCACCGATCTGGAGCGCGATCTCGCCGAGGCGCTCGCCCTCGAGCCGGAGCACCTGTCCTGTTACGAGCTCGAGGCGAAGCCCGGCACGCGCTTCACGCACGCGCACGGCGAGGAGCTCGTCCGCCAGGCGGCGGCGATGGAGGGCTACTTCGAGCGCGTCGTCGAGACGCTGACCGGCGCCGGCTACCGCTGGTACGAGACGGCCAACTTCTGCCGGCGCGACCCCGGACGGGATCTGCGCGCACAGCACAACCTGGGCTACTGGCACGGGCGTGACTACCTCGGGCTCGGCGTGGGCGCCGTCTCCACCGTGCGCGGGCGGCGCTGGCGGACGACGCCGAGCGTCGGGCGCTACCTGGCCGCGCTCGGCGAGGCCCGCCGGCCGGCGCGCGACGTCGAGGAGCTCGAGCGCGCGACGCGGCAGGCGGAGCGCGTCCTGCTCGGGCTCCGGCTCGATGAGCCGCTGTCGCTGGACGGGCTGGGCGACGCCGTCGACGCGGCGGGGCTGGAGCGAGTCGAGCGCCTCGGGCTCGCCGTCCGGGAGGCCGACACGGTCGTGCTGACCCCGCTCGGGCGCCTGCTCGGCGGTGGCGTGACGGTGGAGGTGCTCGCGTAGCCGGGCGCGGGAAATCCCCTGCACACCGGTAAAATTCGCCCGTGAGCGACCTCACCGAACGCCAGCAGGAAGTTCTGCGTCGCGTCGTCGAGGAGTACGTCCGCACCGGGCAGCCGGTCGGCTCGAAGCACCTCGTCGAGACCGCGGGTCTGCGCGTCTCGCCGTCGACGGTGCGTGCCGAGCTGGCCGAGCTCGAGGCGCGCGGGCTGCTCACGCACCCGCATACGTCGGCGGGCCGCGTCCCGACCGACCGCGGGTACCGGCTCTACGCCGACGGGCTGCTGGAGCGGCTCGGGCGGCCGCTGTCGTTCCCGCTGGACCTCGCGGCCGGCCCGGGCGAGGTCGACGCGACGCTGCAGGCGACGACCGAGGCGCTCTCCGAGCTCACACGGCTGCTCGCGCTGGTATCTGCGCCGCCGCTCGACGTCGCGACCGTTCGCCATGTCGAGGTGCTGCTGCTCCAGCCGCACATCGTGATGGTCGTCGTGATCACGTCGACGGGCGGCGTCAGCAAGCGCGTCCTGACCTTCGACGTGCCGGTCGACCCCGGGCTGCCGAACTGGGCGGGCGAGTACCTGATGGAGCAGGTGGCGGGGCTCAAGCTCGGCACGCGCGCCCTGCGCCAGCGCTTCGAGGATCCGGGCCTGGACATCCGCGAGCGCGCATTCCTTCAGCTGCTCTGGCCGGCGTTCTCCGGGCTCGAGACCGACGACCGCCGGATCTTTGTGGGCGGCGCGGCCGACCTGCTGAACGAGCTGCGCTCGGCCGACTTCGAGGGCTACCGCAGCCTGCTCGACCTCTTCGAGCGGCGCGCGGCGTTACTGGAGGTGCTCGCCGGCGCGCTCGAGCCCGAGCGGACGTTCGTCCGCGTCGGCCCCGAGCTGGCGCATCCGGGCCTGCGCGACGTCGCGCTCGTGGGCGCGTCGTACGGCGTCGTCAACCGCACGCTCGGCGCGGTCAGCCTGCTCGGCCCGCTGCGCATGGACTACGCGACCGCGATCCAGTCGGTCCGCGCCGCCGCCTCGGAGCTCTCGCGCTTCGCCGAGAGCTACTACGCCGACAACTAGGGGGGTTTGGTGAGATATCCCTCGTCGCGGCGGCACAGCGGCTATCTCGCCGAACCCCCCTGGGCCGGCTCTACCCTTCGCTAATGGCGACCACTGAGCGCGACTACTACGAGCTGCTCGGCGTATCGCGCGACGCCGGCGACGACGAGATCAAGCGCGCCTTCCGCCGGCTCGCGCGGGAGCTGCACCCCGATGTCTCCAGTGCGCCCGACGCAAAGGAGCGCTTCGCCGAGGTCGCCGAGGCGTACGAGGTGCTCTCGAAGCGCGAGACCCGCGAGGTCTATGACCGCTACGGCCACGCGGGTCTGCGCAGCGGCGGCTTCTCGGCCACCCAGTTCGACTTCGGCAACCTGGCAGACGTCTTCGGGGCGTTCTTCGGCGACGACCTGCTCGGCGGCGTCGGCCGCCGGAGCCGCGGCGGCGACGTGGCGGTGCACGTCGAGATCGACCTGCGCGAGGCCGCGACCGGCGTGCGAAAGCCGGTGACGGTGGCGGTCGCGGTCACGTGCACGCGCTGCAACGGTGACGGTGCCGAGCCGGGGACGCCGATCAGCACCTGCCCGACATGCGGCGGCGCCGGCCGGGTCAGCCAGGTGTCGCGGAGCGTCTTCGGCGAGTTCGTCCGCGCGGCCGCCTGCCCGACGTGCGGCGGCGCGGGCCGCGTGATCGAAACGCCGTGCCGCGAGTGCCGCGGCGAGGGCCGCGTCGTCGAGGAGCGCGCACTCGACGTCGACATCCCGGCCGGCATTCACGACGGCCAGCGCATCCGCATCTCCGGCCAGGGGCATGTCGGCACGCCCGGCGCCCGCGCCGGCGACGTCTACGTGGGCATCACCGTGCGCCCCGACCGCGACTTCATCCGCGAGGGCGACCACATCTACTCGGTCGTGACGCTGACGATGACCGAGGCGGCACTCGGCGCGAACGTCACCGTGCCGACCCTCGACGGCGAGGCGGAGCTCGAGTTCGAACCGGGCACGCAGCCCGGCGCGGTACGCGTCCTCCGCGGGAAAGGAATGCCCGTGCTCCACGGCTTCGGGCGTGGTGACCAGCACGTGCGGGTCAACGTCGTCGTCCCACGCCGCCTGACCGAGGAGCAGCGCGACCTGCTCCGCCGCTTCGGCGAGTCAGCCAGCGCGGAGACCTACGACGAGGACGACGGGTTCTTCCACAAGCTGAAGAGCGCGTTCCGGTAGTCCGCGTGTCCATCCCGGTGCCGCCGGAGGAGGCCGAGGCCGCCGTCGCGCGGCTCCTCGAGCTCGTGCCGGAGGGACATGAGGTCACGCCCACGGGCCTCGCCGTCTACGTCGACGAGCAGCAGCTCCGTGCGCTGACCTCCGCCTTCCCGGCCGCCACGGTCGAGCAGGTCGAGCCGGGGTGGGAGGACGCCTGGCGGCGCTTCCACACCGGCGTGCGCATCGGCCCGTTCTGGGTCGGCCCGCCGTGGGAGCAGCCGCCGTCCGAAGCACTGCCCATCGTGATCGACCCCGGTCGGGCCTTCGGCACCGGCGCCCATCCGACGACGCGCCTCGCCGTCGAGCTGCTCGCGGAGCTCGAGCCCGGCAGCCTGCTCGACGTCGGCTGCGGCTCGGGCGTGATCGCCATCGCCGCAGCGAAGCTCGGCTTCGTACCGGTCCGCGCCGGCGACACCGACGCCGTCGCGATCGAGGTCACGCGCGAGAACGCCCGGCGCAACGGCGTCACGCTCGAGGCCGCGATGCTCGACGCGCGCACGGACGCGCTCGACGCGGACATCGTGATCGCGAACATCGCGCTCGACGTCGTCGAGGCGCTAGCGACCCACGTCCGTTGCCGCGACCTCGTGCTCTCGGGCTACCTGGCCGGCGACCGACCCGCCGTCCCCGGGCTCGTGCACGTTGCCAGGCGAGAGCGCGACGGGTGGGCGGCCGATTCCTACCGACCGGAGTAGCATCGCCCGCGTGACGACGTTCTCGGTCCGTTTCCTGGGCTGCAAGGTGTCGCAGACGGACGCGCAGGCCCTGCGCGAGCGCCTGCTCGAAGACGGCCACCGCGAGGAGGGGGAGGCGGCGGACGTCGCCGTCGTGAACACCTGCTGCGTTACGCACGAGGCGGTGCGCAAGTCGCGCAAGGCGGCGGCGCGCGCAGCCCGCACCCACCGGCACGTCTACGTGACCGGTTGCGGCGCGAACCTCGGCGCGGAGGCGTTCCGCGGTCTGCCTTGGAACGTGACCGTGATCGCCCGCCCGAGCGAGGAGACGCCCACCGCGGTCGCCGGCGACGTGGGCGCCGTGGCCTGTGTCCAGGCGGAGTCGCGCCTCGACCGCGTGCGCGCCTTCGTGAAGGTCCAGGACGGCTGCAGCTTCTCGTGCAACTTCTGCGTCGTCCCGCTCGTCCGCGGCGCGTCGCGCAGCCGCGCCGCCGACGCCGTCCTGGCCGAGGCGCGCAAGCGGGTGGGCCAGGGCCACCGCGAGATCGTCCTGACCGGGATCAACCTCGGCTGCTACCGCGACCGCGCCGCCGGCTACCGGCTGCCCGACCTGATCCGCGAGCTCGGCGAGATCCCTGGGCTCGAGCGCATCCGGCTGTCCTCGATCGAGGTCAACCACGTCGACGACGCGCTCGTCGCCGCCTTGCGGGAGACCCGCGGGGTCGCGAGGCACCTACACGTGCCGCTCCAGTCGGGCGACGACGGTGTGCTGCGCGCCATGGGCCGCCGCTACAGCGTGCAGACCTTCCTGCGCCGCCTGGAGCCGCTGGCCGACTTCAACCTGACCACCGACGTCATCGTCGGCTTCCCCGGCGAGGACGAGGGCGCCTTCCGGCGAACCCTCGATGTCGTGCGCGACGCTCGGATCACCAAGGTGCACGTCTTCCCGTACTCACCGCGGCCTGGCACCGAGACGGCCGCGCGCGACACCGTCCCGCCGGCAGTCAAGCGCGCGCGCAGCGCACGCCTGCGGGCCGCGTCGCATGAGGCGTGCCTCGCCCGCTGGCGCGGGAAGGTCGGCGCCGCCGACCGCGTGCTCGTCGACCGCCCGGGCCGCGGCTACGGCGACGACTACTCGCCCTGGCTCGTCGACGCGCCGGTCGGCGAGCTCGTCCGCGTGCGCGGCGCCGCGGTCACCGAGGAGGGCGTGCTCGCTGCGTGAGGACTGCCTCTTCTGCCGCCTCGTCCGCGAGGGCGACTTCCTCAACGACGCGGACGGGTTCGTCGCCATCCGCGACATCAACCCGCAGGCGGACACGCATGTGCTCGTGCTGCCGGAGCGCCACGTCGACACGTTCCGCGACATCGGCGAGTTCCCGCCCGAGGAGGCGAGCCGCATGCTGGATTTCGTCGCCGACACCGCGCGCAGGCTCGGGCTCGAGGACTACCGCGTCGTGGTCAACGTCGGCCCCAGTGCCGGCCAGACCGTCTTTCACCTGCACTGGCACATCCTCGCGGGCGGATTGGGGAGGATGACGCAGCTGTGAGCGGATTGATCGAGCGCCTCGAAGACGACCTGACCGAGTCGATGAAGTCGCGCGACGAGAAGCGGCGCGATGCGGTGCGCCTGATCCTGGCCAGCCTGCGCTCGGCCGAGAAGGACCTCCAGCGCCCGCTGAACGAAGGCGAGGAGCTGCAGGTTCTGCAGCGCGAGCGCAAGAAGCGCCAGGAGGCCGCGGAGGCCTTCCGCGCCGCGGGGAGCGCCGACCGCGCCGCCCAGGAGGAGACCGAGCTCGCGATCCTCGGCGAGTACATGCCCGAGCCGCTCTCCGAGGAGGATCTCGAGTCGATCATCGACGACGCCATTGCCGAGAACGGGGCCACCAACATGCGCGACCTCGGCCGCGTGATGGCCGACGTGATGCCGCAGGTGGCCGGGCGGGCCGACGGCAGCGTGGTCAGCCAGCTCGTACGCGAGAAGCTGGCCTAGCCTTCTTCGCGCCTACACTGAGGGAGGGTGCAGGAAGTCCTCTCGGTTTCGAATGACGTCGCGGCCGAACTGGCCGGGATCTCCGACGGCGTGCTCGACACGCTGCGCGAGCGCCTGCGCGCAACCATCGTCATGCGCGGCAACCGCGTGACGCTCGAGGGTGACGAGGACGCGGTCGCCGAGGCGCGCGCCGTGCTCGACGAGATCGTCGAGCTGGTCGAGGGCGGCCATGAGATCGGCCCGGGCACCGTCGACACCGTGCTCGGCGTGCTCGAGCAGGGCGCCGACGTCCGTGAGCTGTTCGACGACGTCGTCTGGCGCCACCGCGGCAAGAAGATCGCGCCCAAGACGGTCACGCAGAAGCAATACGTCGAGGCGATCCGCAACTGCACTGTCACCTTCGGCATCGGCCCTGCCGGCACCGGCAAGACCTACCTGGCGATGGCCCTCGCGGTCGCCGCGCTGTCCGAGCGTCAGGTCGGCCGCATCATCCTCACGCGCCCTGCAGTCGAGGCCGGCGAGCGGCTCGGCTTCCTGCCCGGGGACATGCTCGCGAAGGTCGACCCGTACCTGCGCCCGCTGTTCGACGCGCTCTACGACATGCTCGACGCCGACCGCCTCGCTGCCTTCATGGAGCGCGGCACCATCGAGGTCGCGCCCCTGGCCTTCATGCGCGGGCGAGCGCAGCCTTACTTCTCCCGGGTTCTGACGCCCACCGGATGGCGGCCGATCGGCCGTTTGCGAGTTGGCGACAGCGTCATAGGCTCGGACGGCCGGCCAACGCGCGTACTCGGTGTCTATCCGCGGGGGGTGCGGCCCGTCTATCGCGTCACGACCCAGGACGGCGCCTCGACACTCTGCTGCGCCGAACATCTTTGGCCCGTTCGGACGGCGGCCGACAAGCGACGGAACAAGCCTGCTCGCATCCTGGAGACGCAGGAGCTGATGGGCCAGCTTCGGTCCGCGCATCAGCGGCGCTTCGAGTTGCCGGTGCTGTCCGAGCCCGTCCACTTCCCGCCGCGTGCGGTTCCGCTCGATCCCTACGCGCTTGGTCTTCTGCTCGGCGACGGCCGTATCACCGGGAAGACGACGCCGACGTTGGCGACGGCCGACGTCGAGCTGGCGCAAAGGCTCGAAGAGGCGCTCGCCGGAATCGAGTTACGCGCAAAAGGCGCCTACGACTACGTGCTGCGGCACGTCGCCGGAGGGCGAGGCGGTCTGCGTGTCGCAAACCCGGTGACCTTGTCGCTTCGCGAACTCGCCCTTGAAGGTGTGACCTCGAAGACGAAGTTTGTCCCGGAGGATTACCTCTTCAATTCAGAGAGCGTCCGGATCGGCGTGTTGCAGGGGCTCCTCGATACGGACGGAGGCGCGTGTCGCCAGGCGCGCCGAACGTGCCGTGTCCAGTACTGCACGACCTCCGAACGGCTCCGCGACGACGTGATCTTCATCGTTCGTTCTCTCGGCGGCGTTGCGTATTCGCACAGGCGCGCGGCCGAGGGCCGAGCGCCTGGGCGCGCTCGGGGCAGAGAGATCCCGTACCGCTCTGATGCTTACGTCGTCGACATTCGCATGCCTCCGGACGTCCCACCCTTCCGGCTCCAGCGGAAGCTCGATACCTATGAAATCGACGGCGGCGGCAGACCAATGCGGTTCATCGACAGCATCGAACCAGCAGGCGAACAGGACACCCTGTGCATCCGGGTCGAAGCCGAGGACTCGCTCTACGTGACGGACGACTTCCTCATCACGCACAACACCCTCAACGACTCCTTCATCATCCTCGACGAGGCCCAGAACACGAGCCCCGAGCAGATGCAGATGTTCCTGACGCGGCTCGGGTTCGGCTCCAAGGTCGTCGTGACCGGAGACGTCACGCAGATCGACCTCCCGCGCGAGCAGGCGTCCGGCCTGATCCAGGTGCAGGACATCCTCGGCTCGGTCGACGGGATCTCGTTCGTCCGTTTCTCGCACCAGGACGTGGTGCGGCACAAGCTCGTGCAGCGCATCGTCGAGGCGTACAAACAGCACTCGGAGGAGACGGGAACCGGACGGCGCAGGTAGGGACGTGGCCGTCGACGTCGACGTCGAGAACCGAAGCGGCCGGGAGGTGCCGGCCGCGGAGGCCGTCGCCGTGATTCGCGCCACGCTCGCGGCCGAAGGCGTCGACGACGGCGAGCTTGGCCTCCACTTCGTCGGGGCCGAGGAGAGCCGCGCCCTGAAGCGCGACCATCTCGGCATCGACGAGGCGACCGACGTGCTCTCCTTCCCGCTCGACGCGCGTGAGGAGCTGCCCGAGGGGCTGCCCCGGCAGCTGGGCGATCTCGTCGTTTGCCCGGACGTCGTCGGCGACCAGTGGCGGGGCCCGCTGGTGCACGGCGTCCTGCACCTGCTCGGGTACGACCACGGGGCGGCGATGACCGCGCGCGAGGAGGAGCTGGCATGAAGGACCGCCGCGCACCCTCGCTGCTGCACAGCTTCAACTACGCCTTCGAGGGCGTGATCCACGTGCTGCGCACGCAGCGCAACATGCGCATCCACTTCGTGATCGCGGTGGGCGTGCTGATCGCCGCGCTCGCCGCCGGCGTGCAGCGCTTCGAGCTCATCGCGCTGCTGCTCTCGATCGCCTTCGTGCTGATCGCCGAGATGATCAACACCGCCGTCGAGGCGACGATCGACGTCGCCACGACGTCCTTCGACCCGCTCGCCAAGCTGGCCAAGGACATCGCCGCCGGCGCCGTCCTCATCGCGACCGTGAACGCGGTCATCGTCGGCTACCTCGTCTTCTCCGTCCGGCTCGTCCACCAGGGCTCGAACCTGATCACCCGGATCCGCGATGCGCCCGCCGAGCTCACCCTGGTCGCGCTCGTCGTCACCGTGCTCTTCGTGATCGCAACGAAGGCCTGGACCGGCCGGGGCACGCCGCTCCGCGGCGGCCTGCCGTCGGGCCATGCTGCGGTGGCCTTCGCGGGCTGGATGGCGGTCACGAACGTGGTCAGCGATTCCAGCCACTGGTTCCTGATCTCGACGCTGGCGTTCATCATGGCTCTGCTCGTGGCCCAGACCCGCGTCGAATCCGGCATCCACTCCGTCGTCGAGGTGACCTACGGCGCGCTGCTCGGCTCGCTGCTCACGCTCGTCATCTTCCAGGTGTTCACGTGACGCCCGACCTCGATCTGCTCGCCGAGGCCGACGCCGCCGCCCAGCACGCCTACGCGCCGTACTCGAAGTTCCATGTGGGCGCGGCCGTCCGCGCGCGCGACGGCCGCATCGTCACCGGCGTGAACGTCGAGAACGGGGCGTATCCGCTCGGCATCTGCGCCGAGAAGGCCGCGATCAGCGCCGCCGTCAACGCCGGCTACGGCCCCGACGACCTCGAGGCGATCGCGATCACGGCCTCACCCTGCGGCGGCTGCCGCCAGTGGCTCGCCGAGTTCCGGATCGGGTCGGTCACGTACCGGCGTGCGGGCGGCGAGGTTGTCGCGGTCACGCCGGCCGATCTCCTGCCCGACTCGTTCGTCCTGTGAAGAGCGGCTTCGTCGCCGTTGCGGGCCGGCCGAACGTCGGCAAGTCGACGCTCGTGAACGCGCTCGCCGGCGGCAAGGTCGCGATCGTCTCGGACAAGCCGCAGACGACCCGCCGGCGCATCTTCGGCGTCGCCAACGGCGACGACTACCAGCTCGTCATGGTCGACCTGCCCGGCTTCCAACGGCCGCGCGATCCGCTGACCGAGCACATGCAGCGCACGGTGGACACGTCCTTCGAGGATGTGGACGCCGTGCTGCTCGTCCTGGACGCGCGCGAGCGGATCGGCGCCGGCGACCGCTTCATCTCGAAGCGCGTCTTCGAGCTCGGCGTGCCGGTCGTCATCGCGCTGAACAAGGTCGACCGGCTGAAGCCGGGCCACATCGCCTCGCAGATGATGACGGCCGCCAGCCTCGGCGACTTCCTCGCGCTGCACCCGGTGAGCGCGAAGACGGGCGACGGCGTCGGCGAGCTGCGCGAGGAGCTCGTCGCGCTCCTGCCCGAGGGGCCCGCGTACTTCGCTCCCGGCCAGCGAACGGACCTGACCCACGAGGAGCAGATCGCCGAGCTCGTCCGCGAGAAAGCGCTGCACCTCACGCGCGACGAGGTGCCGCACGCCGTCACCGTCGAGGTCGAGGAGATCAACGACAAGGTGGTGCGCGCCAACGTCCTCGTCGAGACCGAGTCGCAGAAGCAGATCCTCGTCGGCAAGCGCGGCGCGGTGATCAAGGAGATCGGCACGCGCGCACGGCCCGAGATCGAGCAGCTGCTGGGGCACAAGGTCTTCCTCGAGCTGCAGGTCAGGGTGCGCCCGAAGTGGCGTCGCGACGAACGCCTCCTGCAACGCCTCGGTCTCTAGGTCCAGCGCCTCTCGCGCGCACCGGGATCCGCCGGGTGGCCGCCCCACTCGATCGCGAGGTCGAAGTCGGGGAATCGCGAGGCGACCAGCTCCCGGGTCTCCGCGACAAGCCGTTCGAGCTCGGCGGCCGATGCCGCCGCGTGGGCCCTGAAGAGCCGCTCCAGGCGCGGACCGAAGTTGTCGGGCGCGACGGTGAAACGATCGAAGAACCGGCCAGCCCGCTTGAACTCGAGGGTCGAGAAGTACAGGCCGTTGAGCGCAGCCAGGCTGCCCACGAGCGCGTAGGCCGACTGCACGAGCACGTCGTACCGCCAGATCGTCGTGTCGCGCGCTCCGAGTCGCGCCTGGAAGTACCACCAGGGGAAGAAACGCCAGCGCTTCGCGAGCATCGCGCGCTGCAGCGGCTCGGTGATCGTCGCCTGGGCGCGCCACTCCTCGACGAGGTCGCTCCCGGCGATGGGTAGGCCGTCGCAGAGCCCGCTCAAGACCTTCAGCAGCTCCTCGTCGAGCTGGTGGTCGACGGTGACTTTCTCGATCAGGCGCCCGACGGAGCCCACTGACACGTGGGCGACCTGACACTCGATCCCGTCCAGGAGATAGCGCTCGCCGACGCTGCTGTCTTCTTCATCCGTGCGCGAGCCGTACCGCTGCGCGCCGAGTGCGCTCGCGGCCTCGCCCAACGCCTCGGCCCCCGGCACGACGTCGTAGTAGACAAGGAGGTCGAGGTCTGAGTAGCCGTCGGCCTCCCCCAGTGCAGCCGACCCGACGAGGAGGGCCGCACGCGCGGCGTAGCGGCCGGACATCCGCCGTGCGAGGTCGCGCAGCCGGATGCTTGCCTCGGTCGCGGGCATGCTCCCGGCCAGCCTACGGCCTCTAAACTCGAAGTGAATGGCGCAGGCCCCAGCACTGCCCGGCGGCTTCGAGCTCCCGCTCGAGCCGCGCCTGCCGCGCGTCGGCGCGGTTGACGCCGTCGCCCTCGAGGAGCGCGCTGCGACGCTTGCGAAGCGTTCGATCAAGCGTGAGTCCAAGCTGCAGGCGCTCGACCTCGCCATCCGCACGATGGACCTGACGACGCTCGAGGGCGCCGACACGCCCGGCAAGGTCGCGTCGCTCGCGACGAAGGCGATGCGCCCCGATCCGACCGACGCGACGATCCCGTCCGTCGCGGCGCTCTGCGTCTACCCGAACCTCGTGCCCACGGCAGTCGAACGCCTGCGCGGCTCGTCCGTCAAGGTCGCGTCGGTCGCGACCGCGTTCCCGTCCGGCCAGTCGCCGCTCGACGTGAAGATCACCGAAACGCGCGACGTCGTCGAGGCGGGCGCCCACGAGGTCGACATGGTCATCGACCGCAACGCCTTCCTCTCCGGCCGCTATGCCAAGGTCTACGACGAGGTGGTGCGCGTGAAGGAAGCGTGCGGCGACGCACACCTCAAGGTCATCCTCGAGACCGGCGAGCTCGGCACGTACGACAACGTCCGCCGCGCGGCGCTGCTCTCGATCGCGGCCGGCGCGGACTTCGTGAAGACGTCGACCGGGAAGATCTCGCCGGCGGCGACGCTGCCGGTCACGCTCTGCCTGCTCGAGGTCGTTCGCGACGTTTACGACGAGACCGGCCGGCGCATCGGCGTGAAGGCGGCGGGCGGCATCCGCCAGGCGAAGCAGGCCATCCAGTACCTCGTGCTGGTGCACGAGACGCTCGGCCCGGAGTGGCTCACACCCGACCTGTTCCGGCTCGGCGCCTCGTCGCTCCTGAACGACGTGCTGATGCAGATCCGCAAGCAGCGCACAGGCCGCTACCAGAGCCCCGACTACTTCACGATCGACTGATGAGCGAGCTCGACCGCCAGAGCACAGCGATCGGCACCGTCGAGTGGGACTACGCGCCCGCGCCGGAGGCCCGAGACATCGTCACGCTGCAGGAGCGCTACGGCCTGTTCGTCGGCGGCCGGCTCGTCGACCCGCGCTCCGGCGAGTGGTTCGCGACCATCGACCCGTCGAGCGAGGAGCCGCTGGCGGAGGTCGCGCAGGCCGGGCCGGAGGACGTCGACCTGGCCGTGCAGGCGGCGCGCGAGGCCTTCACGAACGGCTGGTCGGACATCGCGCCGTCCGAACGCGCCAAGTACCTGTTTCGGATTGCGCGCATCCTGCAGGAACGCTCGCGCGAGTTTGCGGTACTGGAGTCGCTGAACGGCGGCAAGCCGATCCGCGAGTCCCGCGACGTGGACGTGCCGCTCGCCGCCGCGCACTTCTTCTACTACGCCGGCTGGGCCGACAAGCTCGAGTACGCCTTCCCGAACCGGCGCCCGCGTGCGCTCGGCGTGGCGGGCCAGATCATCCCCTGGAACTTCCCGCTGCTGATGCTCTCGTGGAAGATCGCGCCGGCGCTCGCTGCGGGCAACACGGTCGTGCTGAAGCCGGCCGAGACGACGCCGCTGACGGCGCTGCTCTTCGCCGACGTCGTCCGCCAGGCCGAGCTGCCGGCGGGCGTCGTCAACATCATCACCGGCGACGGCCGCGCGGGCGCCGCGCTCGTCGACCACCCGGGCGTCGACAAGATCGCCTTCACGGGCTCGACCGAGGTAGGCAAGGCGATCCAGCGCCGGCTTGCGGGCACGCACAAGAAGCTGACACTCGAGTTGGGCGGGAAGGCCGCGAACATCGTCTTCGACGACGCGGCGCTCGACCAGGCGGTCGAGGGCATCGTCAACGGCATCTACTTCAACCAGGGCCACGTCTGCTGCGCAGGCTCGCGCCTCTTCGTGCAGGAGTCTGTCTACGAGCCGATCGTCCAGAAGCTGAAGCGGCGCATGACCACGCTGCGCGTCGGCGACCCGCTCGACAAGAACACCGACGTTGGCGCGATCAACTCGCGCCAGCAGCTGGAAAAGATCGAGGAGCTCGTCCGCTCGGGCGAGGAGGAAGGGGCCGAGATCTACCAACCGCCGTGCCGCCTGCCGGAGAAGGGCTACTGGTTCGTTCCGACCGTGTTCACGAACGTCGCGCAGAGCTACCGGATCGCGCAGGAGGAAATCTTCGGCCCGGTGCTCTCCGTGCTCACCTTCCGGACGCCGGAGGAGGCGGTCGAGAAGGCGAACAACACGCCGTACGGGCTGTCCGCCGGCGTGTGGACGGAGAAGGGCTCGCGCATCCTCTGGATGGCCGACCGTCTGCGCGCGGGGGTCGTGTGGGCGAACACGTACAACCGCTTCGACCCGGCATCGCCGTTCGGCGGGTACAAGGAGTCCGGCTTCGGGCGTGAGGGCGGTCGACACGGACTGGAGCCGTACCTCGACTTCACGGCGGAGAACGGCGGATGAGCCGGCTCCCTGTCCGCAAGACCTACAAGCTCTTCATCGGCGGCTCGTTCCCGCGCTCCGAATCGGGCCGCACGTACCTGGCCGAGGACCAGAACGTGGCGCGCGCGTCGCGGAAGGACGCCCGCGACGCGGTGCGGGCCGCACGCTCGGCCCAGGGCAAATGGGCCGGGATGACGGCCTACAACCGCGGCCAGGTGCTCTACCGGCTCGCCGAGATGATGGAGACGCGCGACGCCGAGCTCGCCGAGCTCTGCAGCGGCGACGAGGAGGTCGCGCGCTCGATCGACCGCGTCGTCTGGTACGCGGGCTGGTGCGACAAGCTCGCGCAGGTGGTCGGCAACTCGAATCCGGTCGCCGGCCCGTACTTCAACTTCACGCTCCCGGAGCCGACCGGCGTGGTCGCGGTGATCGCGCCTCCGGAGCCGGCGCTCGAGGGGCTCGTCTCGCGCATCGCGCCGGCGCTCGTCGGCGGCAACGCCGTCGTCGCCGTCGCCTCGCAGCCGCACCCGCTCGTCGCGATCGAACTGGCCGAGGTGATCGCCACCTCGGACGTCCCGGGCGGGGTCGTGAACATCCTCACCGGCCACCAGGCCGAGCTCTCGCCCATTCTGGCGGGGCACATGGACGTGAACGCGCTCGACCTGAGCGGGACGAACGGAGACTCGGCCGAGCTCGAGGAGCTCGCGGCCGAGAACGTGAAGCGCGTCGTGCGCGGCGCGACCCGCGGGCAGAGCCCGTGGGAGGCGGCAGCGTTTCTCGAGCTGAAGACCGTCTGGCACCCGCTCGGCCTGTGATGCACGGCGAACGGCGCTTCAGCCAGGCGATCGCCGACGGCGACCGCATCTCGCTGGTCGCGTCGGCCGCCGACGACGACTCGGCCCACCGAGCGGCCGCCGACGGCGCCACGGCGCTCGTCGCGCGGGCGCCGCTCGGCGACCACGCCTTGCCCGTGCTCTGGCGCGGGTCCGGCGGCCCGAAGGCGGCGCGCAACGCGGCTGCCGACGCGTGGGTGCTGGTGGCAGGCGACGACGACGAGGAGCAACTCGTCGCGCGCTACCACGAGGTGATCGATCTCGGCCTCGACTGCGTGGTGGAGGTCGCAAAGGAGGAGGAGCTCGAGCGGGCGCTCGAGGCGCTCGACCCGGAAGTCTTCCTGCTCACGCCCGGTGACCAGCGCGGGGAGGAGGCGCTGGAGCGCGTCCTCGAGCTGCTCGAGGACGTGCCGGCCGGGAAGCTGGCCGTCGCCGACCTGACCCCGTACGACGAGGACGAGCTGGCCGCGCTGGAGCGGGCGGGGGTCGACGCCGTGATCGTGCCGCTGGACTCGGTGGCCGTGCTGGCCGCAGCCGCGTTCTAGCCGAAGAACGCCTTCGCCACGTCGTACCACTCGGGCGGCACCGTCTTCAGCTCGGCGGTCGCCTCTCGGAGCGAGACCGCGATGACCTCGTCGCCGCGCAGCGCCGCCATCTGGCCCCACTGCTCTTCGTGCACGAGGTCGGCCGCCTTGAGGCCGTAGCGGCTGGCGAGCACGCGGTCACGCGCCGTCGGCGTGCCGCCCCGCTGCACGTGCCCGAGCACGGTGACGCGCGTCTCGTAGCCGGTGCGCTCCTCGATCTCGCTCGCGAGCTGGTGGCCGACGCCGCCCAGGCGGACATGGCCGAAGGCATCGGTGCTCTCGTCCTGCGTCACGGTGCGGCGCTCGCCCGACTCGTAGGTCAGCTCGTAGCCCTCGCTGACCACGACGATGGAGAAGTCCTTGCCGCGCTCGTGGCGGCGGCTGAGCTCGCGGCACGCGGCCTCGACGCTGATCGGCTGCTCGGGGATGAGGATCACGTCGGCGCCGCCGGCGATGCCGCTCATCACGGCGATCCAGCCCGTGTGGCGGCCCATGACCTCGACGACCATGACGCGGTTGTGCGACTCGGCGGTCGTGTGCAGCCGGTCGATCGCCTCGGTGCAGATCGA
>DASTZE010000069.1:0-6313 GCA_035764425.1 Gaiellaceae bacterium | reverse complement strand
CAAGTTCCCGGTCCGCCCGCAGCAGTTCTCGATCAAGTACCTCGGCGGCTGGAATGCCGTGAACAAGAAGTTCTTCGACCCCAGCGACGGGATCATGGCCAAGATCCTGAACAGCAAGTAGGCAGTTGGCAGTTCGCGCAGCAGCGATCCCGCGCGTCCGCGTGAGGAGGCCCCAGGGCCTCCTCACGCAGGGCATCGCGATCGGGTACCTCAGCGTCATCGTCCTGCTCCCTCTGGCGGCGCTGACGTGGAAGGCCGGCGAGGGTGGCTGGTCGGCCTTCTGGGACGCGGTCACGACGCCCGAGGCCGTCTCCGCGCTGAAGCTGACGCTCGTCGTCTCCTTCCTTGTCGCGCTGGTCAACGCCGTCATGGGGACGTTGATCGCGTGGATGCTGGTCCGGGACTCGTTCCCCGGGCGCCGCATCGTCGACGCGGTCATCGACTTGCCGTTTGCGCTGCCGACGATCGTCGCGGGCCTGACGCTGCTGACGCTCTACGGGCCGAACGGGCCGACGCCGATCGACATCGCGTTCTCTCGCACCGCGGTGCTGGTGTCGCTCCTGTTCGTGACCGTGCCCTTCGTCGTCCGGACCGTGCAGCCCGTGCTGATGGAGCTCGACCGGGAGACCGAAGAGGCGTCGCACTCACTCGGCGCCGGCCCGTTCACGACCTTCCGCCGGGTCGTCTTCCCGGTCATCTTCCCGGCGATCCTCTCGGGCGTCGCGCTCGCGTATGCGCGCGCGGTCGGCGAGTTCGGCGCCGTGGTCCTGATCACCGGCAACCTGCCGTTCAAGACCGAGGTGCTCTCCGTCTACATCTTCGGCCGCATCGAGAGCGGCGATCCGTCGTCGGCCGCCGCCGTGTCTGTGCTCGTGCTCGCGATCTCCCTGGCCGTCCTGCTCGGGATCGGCGCGCTGCGCCGGCGGTTCACGAGGTGGGAGCATGCTTAGCCGCTGGCTGATCCGGGTCACCGGCCTCGGCTATCTGCTCGTGATCCTGGCGGCGCCGGTGGGCCTGGTCTTCTACCGCGCGTTCGAGAACGGCTTCGGCGCCGCGTGGGATGCCGTCACGACGCCCGATGCGGTACACGCCCTCAAGCTCACGCTCGAGATCGCGATCATCGCCGTGCCGGCGAACACGATCTTCGGGATCATCTGTGCGCTCGCGATCGTCCGCTATCCACTGCGCGGCAGCGGCGTGCTGAACGCATTCGTCGACCTTCCGCTGGCGCTGTCGCCGGTCGTCGTCGGCCTTGCGTTCCTGCTCCTCTACGGCCAGCAGGGCTGGTTCGGGCCGTGGCTCGCCGACCATGGCGTCCAGATCGTGTTCGCCCTGCCCGGGATGATCCTCGTCACGATCTTCATCTCGCTGCCGTTCGTCGTGCGCGAAGTCGTGCCGGTGCTGCGCGAGATCGGCACCGACCAGGAGCAGGCGGCCGAGACGCTCGGCGCGTCGGCCTGGCAGACGTTCCGGCGCATCACGCTGCCCGCGATCCGCTGGGCCGTCGTCTACGGCGTCGTGCTGACGACGGCCCGGGCGCTCGGCGAGTTCGGCGCCGTCAGCGTCATGTCGGGCCGCATCCAGGGCCAGACGGAGACGATGACCCTGCACGTCCAGGGCGCGTACGAGAACTTCGACTACACGGCTGCATACGCGTGCTCCGTCGTCCTCGCCCTCGTCGCGATCTTTACGCTCACGCTGATGACCGCATTCCGCCCGAAAGAGGGCCGCTAGATGGCCATCACCGTCCGGCAGGTCACGAAGCGCTTCGGCGACTTCGTCGCGCTCGACAACGTCTCGCTCGCGATCCCGGGCGGCTCGCTGACCGCGCTGCTCGGCCCGAGCGGCAGCGGCAAGTCGACGCTGCTCCGGATCATCGCCGGCCTCGAGCAGCCCGACGAGGGCGACGTCAACATCCTGGGCGAGGACGCGACCGACGTGCCGGCGCGCAAGCGCGGCGTCGGCTTCGTCTTCCAGCACTACGCCGCGTTCAAGCACATGACGGTCGAGAAGAACATCGCGTTCGGGCTCGACATCCGCAAGAACCCCAGGGCGGAGACCAAGAAGCGGGTGGGGGAGCTGCTCGAGCTCGTGCAGCTCCAGGGCCTGGCGAAGCGCTACCCGTCGCAGCTCTCGGGCGGCCAGCGGCAGCGCATGGCGCTGGCCCGCGCGCTCGCCGTCGACCCCAAGGTGCTGCTGCTCGACGAGCCGTTCGGCGCGCTGGACGCGCGCGTGCGCAAGGAGCTGCGCGCGTGGCTGCGCCGCCTCCACGACGAGGTGCACGTGACGACGGTGTTCGTGACGCACGACCAGGAGGAGGCGATGGAGGTCGCCGACCGGATCGCAGTCATGAACGAGGGGCGGATCGAGCAGGTCGGCAAGCCGCGCGATCTGTACGAGCACCCGGCGAACGAGTTCGTCATGACCTTCGTCGGCCCGGTCAGCCGTCTCGGCGGCGAGTACGTGCGCCCGCACGATCTGGAGCTGACGCTCGAGCCGAACGGGACGACCGAGCGCGCCACGGTCGAGCGCGTGGTGCATCTCGGCTTCGAGGTGCGGGTCGAGCTGCGGCTCGAGGGCGGCGACGAGGTCTACGTGCAGGCCACGCGTGCGCAGGCCGAGCAGCTCGATCTCAGCGACGGCCAGACGGTCTACGTTCGCCAGGGAGCGCCGGTCGCGAGCTAGAGTGACACGGCGCGATGAGGCTCGCGCCTAACCGCCCCTAGCGGGCTGATGGCCTCTACGGAACGTCAATCGACGCGAAGTGGAGGTCAGTAGTGGATGCTGTTCAACTCGGCGCAGTTCTCGCCGTGGCCGTGCTCGGCGCGAGCATCGTCTCGGTCGAGCTTGGCATCACCGTCGCGCTCATCGAGCTCAGCTTCGGGATCGTCCTCGGCAACGTCTTCGGCATCTCGAGCCAGGACTGGCTCGACTTCATCGCCTCGTTCGGTTCGATCGTCCTCACCTTCCTGGCCGGGATGGAGGTCGATCCCGCGTACATGCGGCGCCGCCTCGAGGCGTCGGTCGGGATCGGCGTCTCGTCCTTCGCGGGGCCGTTCATCGTCGCCTCGCTGGTCGCCTACTTCGCGCTGGGCTGGACCGGCAAGGCGTCGCTGATCGCCGGGACGGCGCTCTCGACGACCTCGCTCGCGGTGGTCTACGCCGTGCTCGTGGAGCGGCGCCTGACCGACGTCGGGATCGGGAAGCTGTTGATGAGCGCGACCTTCGTCACCGACCTATGCACGGCGCTCGCCCTGTCGGCGATCTTCATCAAGCCGAACGTGTGGTTCCCGCTCTTCCTCGTTGTCTCGGTTGTCCTGATCCTCGCCCTGCCGCGCATCGCGCCCCGGTTCTTCGGCCGCTATGGCGACCGGGTGATCGAGCCCGAGATCAAGTTGGTCTTCGCCTGCCTCCTGATCCTCATGGTGCTCGCCAACGCGTCGAACGGGCATGCCGTCCTGCCGGCATTCGTGCTCGGCCTCGTCATGAGCAAGCACTACTCCGAGCACCGTGAGGAGCAGAAGCGGCTGCGCGTGGTCGCGTTCGCGTTCCTGACGCCGTTCTTCTTCCTCAAGGGCGGGCTGAACGTGTCGCTTTCGGCCGTCTTTGCCAACCTCGGGATCCTCGCGATCCTGGTCGCGGCGAAGATCGTCCCGAAGGTGGCCTTCGTCCTGCCGCTGGCGAGGCGGGCGGCGCGGCCACACGCGACGTTCGCGACGCTCTTGATGAGCACCGGGCTGACGTTCGGGACGATCTCCTCGCTCTACGGGCTCAACGCCGGGATCATCGACAAGACCCAGTTCTCGCTGCTGATCACGGTCGTCGTGCTCTCGGCGGTTGTCCCGACGGCGATCGCGGAGCGCTGGTTCCTCCCGGACGCGGACGAGGAGCGTCGCATGGATCGCCGGCACGCGTACGAGCAGGCCGAGGAGTACGTCTAAATCGGACCGCCTCTGCTGGGACCCGTCGTTGGCAGACAGCTCGACCTTCCGGGGTCAGACCCTGGTATCACGGCATGCGCAACCGAGGTGTGCCAACTCTGTGCCGGATGGGTGACGGCGTCAGCTGCCGGCGGCGGCGCTGAACGCCGCCTCGGCGTCGCGTCCGTAGACGGCCAGCACTACGCGCTCGAGCGACCGCGGCTCGTACTCGCGGATCACGCCGAGCATCGCGGCGGCGCAGTCCCCGACCGGGATCCCGCCGACGCCCGTCCCGAACGCCGGCAGCGCGACCGACCGCGCGCCGAGCTCGTCGGCGACCTCCAGGCAGCTGCGCGTCGTCCGCGCGATGAGCTCGGTCGACGTGCGCAGGTCCTGGCCCATGACCGCGCCGTGGATGACGTGCCGAGCAGTGAGCCGCCCGCCGGACGTCGCCACCGCCGACCCGACCGGGATCGGCCCCTTCGCGACCGCCTCGCGCTCGATCTCGTCGCCACCCGCCCGCTTGATCGCCCCGGCCACGCCCGCGCCCATCCAGAGGTGGTCGTTCGCCGCATTCGCGATCGTGTCCACGTCCAGCTGCGTGATGTCGCCGTCGACGACCTCGACCTTCACGGTCGCTCGACCACCAGGTCGGCGAACGAGGACGACGACTTCCCGAACTCCCACCAGCCGTGCACCCACGGCTTCACGTACGCCACGTTGCGGCCGTAGACGAGCGGGATGCACGCCACCTGCTCGACCACCGCGACGCGATCGGCCTCGTGGAACAGCTCCAGCCGGGTGCGCCCGTTGCGCTCGCGCCGCGCCCGCTCGATCAGGTCGTCGAACGCCGCGTTCGAGAACCCGCCCTCGTTCGTCCGGCTGTCCGACTGGAACAGCAGCCGCAGGAAGTACTCGGGGTCGGCGTAGCCCGGAAACCAGCCGGTCACGCGCAGGTAGGCCTGGTCGGCGCGGCCGCCGACCTCCATCGCCTCCTGGGTCTGCCACGACCAGTGGCGGATGCCGACGGCGCCCCCGAAGACCTCCTCCCAGCCGGCCGCGATCACCCCGAGCAGCTCCTCCCAGACCATCATCCCGGCCAGCTCGAGCCCGCCGTCGAAGCCGGATGCAGCGAGCTCCGCGCGCGCGAGATCGGGGTCGTAGCGCAGCGCGATGTCCGGCGTGTGCCCCTGCAACGCCGGCGGGACGACGCCGCCCGTCGCGACGACGAGGTTCGCCGGCGCCGCCGCCGCGAGCGCCTCGCGGTCGATCGCGTGGGCGAGCGCGCGCCGCAGGTGCAGGTTGGACATCGCCGGATGCGCGTGGTCGAAGCGCAGGTACGCCGACCAGGCGGCCGGCCCCAGGCTGGCGTCCGGGTGCACTGCGCCCGGCATCAGGTCGGCGAGCTTCGGCGTGTAGCGCACCATGATCATGTCCGAGCGTCCCTCGTCGAAGCCAGGCAGGGCATCCCCGATCGCCGTCCGGAAGAACTCCAGGCGGCGTACGTTCCCCGGTCGCGCGATCGATTCGTCCTTGCGGCGCTCCAGCACGAGCAGGTCGTCCGTGCGCTCGGTGATCTCGAACGCTCCGCTCACAGCGTCGGCATGCCGCGGCTGCGGGCCCCCGTCGGGGCGGTTCATGACGCTCATGAAGTACGGCGCCGGCGCGACGAGCCGGAACTCGACCGTCCGGTCGTCGAGCGCGCACACGCCGATGCGGTCGGCGTCGTCGTTCTGGCCGAGGTAGTACTCCTGGCCGTTCTCCAGCACGAAGTAGATGGCGACCGACGAGCCCGGGCTCGCGGGATCGAGCACACGCTTGATGCCGTACTCCACATCGTGCGCTGTCAGCGGCGTGCCGTCCGACCAGGTGAGGCCCTCGCGCAGGTGGAAGACGTAGCGCAGGCCGTCGTCGGAGATCTCCCAGCGCTCGGCGAGCGCGGGCACGATCGTCCGCTCGGGCCACGCCTCGACGAGCCGGTCGAAGAGCTGCATGCAGAGCTGAATGTTGGGCCAGGCGATCGCCGACTTCGGTTCGGGGTCGTTCGGTACGAAGCTCGTGCCGACGCGCAGCGTCGCGGTCGGCGCCGATGGCGGTGCGGCGGGCGGCGTCCACAGCGCGAACGCCCGCTGGTAGGCGTCGTTTGCCTCCGCGAACCGGAGGTCGGTGTGCAGCGCGAGCGCGAGCTTGAAGAGCGCCAGCGCCATCTCCTGCCGCTCGCCGCGCGCCTCGAGCAATGGCAGCAGGGCGCGGTACTGCTCGACCGCCTCGTCGAGCGCCCACTCCTGGCGCGCGCGGTCGGCCGCCCGTGTCAGGTAGGCGATCGCCTTGTCGTCGTCCTCCGCCGCCCGCCAGTGGTAGGCGAGCAGGCCGACGACCTCGTCGGTGTTGCC
>DASTZE010000068.1:0-4922 GCA_035764425.1 Gaiellaceae bacterium | reverse complement strand
GCATGACGCGCGCGAGGCGACGGTGGGTGGGCTGGCGCACTCCGGTCGAGTGATCTTCGCGGCCGCCGCGGTGATGGTCGCGGTCTTCTTCACCTTCGCCCTCTCGGGGCCGCTGCCGCCGAAGGAGATGGGGGTGATCCTCGGTCTCGCGGTTCTCCTCGACGCGATGCTCGTCCGGCTAGTGCTGATTCCGACCCTGCTGCGCGTGTTCGGCCGCCGCGCCTGGGGGCTGCCGCGCTGGCTCGATCGACTTCTCCCGGACGTGCGCTTCGGACACGGCTAGTTGCGTCCGTGCGGTGGCTCAGACCGTGACGGCTGCCTCGTGGCCGAGTAAGCGAGCGGTCGTCCACAGCAGCCGGTCGAGGTCGTCGTGGTCGTTGTAGAAGTGCGTCGAGACGCGGATACCGCCGACGTGTGACGTGTAGCGCATGGCGAGGTAGATGCGCTCGGCGAGCAGCGCCTGCAGGAACGCCTCGTTCTCGTGCTGCTTCTCCGACACCTCGAACGTGGTGATCGCGGAGCGGGCCTCGCGCTCTGGACGTGTGACCATACGGACGCCGAGCCGGGGCAGCTCCTCGTGTAGGCGGTCGGTCAGGGAGAGGACGTGCTCCGTGATCGCGTCGATGCCGATCGAGTTGACGAGTTCGAGCGAGGCGCCCAGTCCGACCGCGCCGGGGTAGTTGGCGGTGCCGTTGATCTCGAGGCTCTTCGTGGTGGTCGGGAAGTCGTAGATGCGGACGGGCGAGCTGTTCGGCGTCGCGAAGTAGCGGCCCCAGCCGCCTTCGGGCGCCGGCAGGCCGAGGTAGCCCCACGAGGGCATCCTTAGATGCGGGAGCGTCGTGCGGCGGATGTACATGAGGCCGCAGCCGAAGGGGGCGTTCAGCCACTTGTGCCCGCCGGCGACGACCGCGTCGGCGGGAACGTCCCTGACGCTGAGGCGGGTCGCCCCGAGCTGCTGGATCGCGTCGACGATGAGCAGTGCGC
Source organism: Gaiellaceae bacterium (assembly GCA_035764425.1). Taxonomy (GTDB): domain Bacteria; phylum Actinomycetota; class Thermoleophilia; order Gaiellales; family Gaiellaceae; genus JACVRM01. Next base: position 3,938 of record DASTZE010000068.1, on the reverse strand, counting down.
CGTGCGTGCGGCAGAGGCCGGCGAGCGCATCGAGATCGACGGCATAGCCGTTCGTCCATTGCACTGAACTCACGACGACGGCGCGGGTGTGGTCGTCGACGAGTGCGGCGAACGCGTCGAGCGTGACGGCACCGTGGTCGTTTCGGACGACGCGCACGTCCGCGATCGCGTCGCGCTCGGCGAGCTTCAGCCATGGAATCGCGACCTGGAGGAACTCGAGGTCACAGATGACGACGTTGTCGTGTGCCTCCCACGGGATCGCGCCGGCGAGGATGTTCAGGCCGTGGGTGGTGCTCTCGACGAGCGCGATCTCGTCCTCGTCGGCGCCGAGGAGGCGGGCTCCTTCGCGGACGGCGGTCGCCCGCGCCTGGTCGAGCGCGATGTGGTGGATCGAGGCATCGCGGTCCGGCATTAGCAGCACCTTCTCCAGGAACTGCTCGATGGCACGCTTCGCCTCGATCGGTGCGAGGCCCACGCAGGCGGCGTCGAGAAAGGTCTTGTCGGCCAGGCCGGGGAAGTGCGCCCGTGCATCCCGGACGTCCATACGCCGAGTCTTCGGACTGTCCGCCGCGCCGGCATCGGTAGGAATCCGCGGCGCTGACGGCCCATTAGAACGAGGGGCCGGCATCAGCCCCTCGTTCAATCAGTCGCAGCCTTCGGTTTTACGAGCAGCCGGTGTTGGTCCCGCAGTCCCTGCAGGTGTAACAAGACCCGGTCCGCACCATCCGCCCGCCGCACTTGGCGCACTCGACGGCGTCCTCCCAGGCGTTGAAGAGCGCGGTCTGCCCCGGCGGCGCCGCCTCGACAGGCCCCGCCACAGCACCCTCGCCCTCCTCGGGCGGCGCGGCCAGCGACGCCCCGGCCGAGTAGGCCGCCGCCAGCCGTGCGCGCACCTCGGCCGAAAGGATCCCGACCTCCTCCTGCTGGTCCGGCGTGAGGAACTTCTTGCCCATCCAGCGGAAGATGTAGTCGACGATCGACTTGGCGATGCGGATGTCGGCGTCGTTCGTCGGGCCCGACGGCTCGAAGCGCATGTGGGCGAACTTGGAGACGTACACCTCGAGCGGCACGCCGTACTGGAGGCCCAGCGACACCGAGATCATGAACGAATTCATGAGGCCGGCCAGCGTCGTGCCCTCCTTCGCGATGTCCACGAAGATGTCGCCGGGCGTTCCGTCATCGAACAGGCCGACGTGGATGTAGCCCTCGTACTCGCCGACCTTGAACTTGCGGCCCACCTCGACACGGTCGTCCGGCAGCCGGCGGCGCTGCGTGAGCGGGACAGGTGGCTGAGCAGCCTCGGCGCCCTTGCCTGACAGCGGCTGCGCCGTCTTCGAGCCGTCGCGGTAGATCGCGATCGCCTTCACGCCCAGGCGCCACGCGTCCGCGTAGAGCCCGGCGACGTCCTCAACGGAAGCGGACTCGGGCAGGTTCACCGTCTTCGAGATCGCGCCCGAGATGAACGGCTGGACCGCGCCCATCATCTTCACGTGGCCCATGTAGTGGATCGCCCGCTCGCCGATGGCGCAGTCGAAGATCGGGTAGTGCTCGTGTTTCACGTACGGCGCACCGACGACCGAGTTGCGCTCGTCGATGTACGCGACGACCTCCTCGACCTCGTTCGGCGCGTAGCCGAGCTTGTCGAGTGCCATCGGCACCGTCTTGTTCACGATCGTGATCTCGCCGCCGCCGACCAGCTTCTTCGACTTCACGAGCGAGAAGTCGGGCTCCACACCGGTCGTGTCGCAATCCATCATGAAGCTGATCGTGTTGTGGCTGACGAAGCCATTGGCCACGTACGTGACGTTCTCCGGCACGGAGATGTCGTACGTCGGCTGGTCGTCGAGCATCTCGACGGTCGCGACCTCGTCGTAGTAGAAGCCGAGGAGACGTGCCAACTCCGGGTCGGCCGTGCGTTCGAGCAGTTGTGTCGCCGAGCGGCGTGAGACGTCGCCGCGGCGGGCGAGTGCCATGAGCATGGTCCTGCGAAGCGGGTCGTTCTCCGGGGCAAGCTCGTCGATGAGCGCACGGCCGACCGGGATGTGGTCGTAGCGCGACGCCTGGCGGTGGTTGCCATTCCACAGTCGGGACGGCTTGCGCGACGAGATGAAGTCGATCTCCTCGAGGTAGCGATCGGCCGACGCCACGTTCAGGAGTCGGAGGACGTACCGCTCGTGCGAGCCCCAGTTGCTCGTCGGCGCGTCGATCTTGCGCGTCGTCACGAATCCGAGCGCGAGCATCAGCGTCTGCACGTCGCGACTGAAAGTCTCGCTCGTCGTGGTCCACGACACGTAGCCATTGTTCGTCGTTCCGTCCGCCTCGAACAGCCCGCGGACGAACGCCGCATAGACGTCGCGGTCGTTCGTGTGCAGGACGGCGTCCGGGATGTGAGGCACCCAGCCCTTCCCGCGATGCTCGGCGCCAGGCGGCAACTTCGCGAAGCCGCACGCCTCCCACCAGAGCGTCAGCGGGACGGAGTTGACGGACACCTCGGTATAGCCCTTCTGTTCGGTGACGTCGGCGTCGAGACCGAAGAGCGCAGCGATCGAGTCGCGCAGGTGCTCGACGACATCGCCGTCCTCGCGGGCGACGCAGAAGCGCAGACCCTTCGCGTGCAGCGAGCCGTCACCCATGAAATAGCCGACGAGCTCGGCGAGTTCCGCCGTCATCGTCCGCGGCACGCGCGTGGTGTGATCCGACGTCCAGTAAAGCTCGCCGAGCGGTGGGAGGTCGACCTGCTGGTGCTCGCCGATCATGCCGTCCAGCATCAGCGGGACGCGGTCGCCCGCGGCGATCTCGCCGAGGCGCTTCCACACCCAATTTCCGTCAACGTCGACGACCCGGATGCGGTGCATCGCGGTGCCCTGAATGCGATAGCCACGGCCCGTCTCGACGGAAACGACCGTCTCGAAGCCGTTGACGTAGAACTTCGTCGCGTCACGTGCGCCCTCGTCGGTGGCGACCTCGACGTGGAGGTCCTGCCATTGCTGGCCGACCGGATCGCCAAGCGAGCGGAGCCGGACAAGGCCGCGGCTCGTCGAGACGAGGCTGTCACCGACGAGGCAGCCGGTGGGCGCCAGCACCGTCGCCTGCGCGTTGCGGTAGCCGTGCACCTCGCCCAGGTTCAGGGCGTCGTCCCACGCCTTCCGGCATGCGGTAAGCATCTCCTTGGGCACCGAGTGCGACGCCTCGATGTTCCCGACGGCCGCGCGGTGCTTCGCCATTACGCCGATCATCGGCGCCGCGTTCGGCCGGTAGCCCGCGAACGGGCCCATGCGCGCCGCGATCTCGGCCGACTTCCGGTACGCGCGCCCCGTCATCAGTGACGTGATCGCCGCCGCGTACGCCCGGCCCTCGTCGGAGTCGTACGGCAGCCCGCGCGCCATCAGCAGCGCGCCCAGGTTCGCATAGCCGAGCCCGAGCTGGCGGTACGCCTTCGCGTTCGACTCGATCTCCGGGGTCGGGTACGACGAGTAGCCGACCAGGATCTCCTGCGCGAGGAACGTGACGTCGACCGCGTGCTCGAACGCCTCGACGTCGAACTCGCCGTCTTCACGGCGGAATTTCATAAGGTTTAGTGATGCAAGATTGCACGCACTATCATCAATTGACATATATTCGCTGCACGGATTAGATGCATTAATCCGACCCGTATTCGGCAGCGTGTGCCACGCGTTGATTGTCGTGTCGTATTGCACGCCCGGGTCGGCGCACTTCCACGCCGCCTCGGCGATCTGGCGCAGCAGGTCGCGCGCGTCCCTCGTCTCGACAACGGTGCCGTCGGTGCGCGCGGTCAGGTTCCACTCCTTGCCCTTGTCGGCCGCCTCCATGAACCCGTCCGTGACGCGCACGGAATTGTTCGCGTTCTGGTACTGGATCGAGCCCCAGTCGGGCGAGTCCAGCGACATGTCGTAGCCGGCCGCCTCGAGCACGCGCGC
>DASTZE010000067.1:0-2867 GCA_035764425.1 Gaiellaceae bacterium | reverse complement strand
CGCTAGCCAGGCTTGGTCTCTCCCAGGCTGGGGCATGAGCTTTCTGACACCAGTCGCGCTCCGCTGCGGACATTCTGCGGACACGGCCTGCGAGGCGTTCGCATCTCGGAAAACGAAAGACTTGCGTTTGCAGGCCTTTCTTGAGTGGGCGGTACTGGGCTCGAACCAGTGACCCCCAGCTTGTCGAGCTGGTGCTCTCCCAACTGAGCTAACCGCCCCGGCCGGCCCAGTGTAGCCGGGTCGCGGCGGCGTCGTTCGTGGCTAGGCCAGGAGGGTGAGGATCAAGGCGACCGCGCAGAACGCAGCCATGAAGGCCCCGAGCTGGAGCGTGGTGGTGGCGACCGCGTCGAGGATCGTCGCGGCGAGCGCCAGGGCAAAGGCCGGCCGCGCGACGGGTGCCGGCCGGTCGGCCGCATGGCGGCGGTAGCGCGCGAGGTGCGCCTCGTGCTCGGTCGCGAGGATAGGCAGCGCCTCGCGACGCACCTCCGGGCAGACGACCGCCAGTTCGGAATGGATCTCGTACTGGAGGACCGTCATGCGAAACGGGGGAGCATCTTCGGTTGCTGGATGATCGCCAATCCCATCGCCCATCGCCACCCGACGGCCGTGGCCGCCCCTCAGCTACATCGGCCGGCGAACCAGCGAGCTACAGCCCCAACTCCCGTTCGGCGGAGCTGCCCTGGCCGCGGCTGGTTCTCTCCGCCGGCGCCGGTGTTTCCTCCGAACGGCCTGTGTCTGCGTTCAACTCGAACCAAAAGGTTGATCCTTGACCCTCCTCGCTCGAGAACCCGATTCGTCCTCCGTGCGCCTCGACGATTTCGCGCGCAAGGGCGAGTCCGAGCCCGACTCCCGGCACACCGCTGTCGAACGCATCTCCACGGAAGAATTTCGTGAACACGCGCGCCTGGTGCTCGTGCCGAATACCCGACCCCTGGTCGCTGATGGCGACCCGCACGATTCCGTCTTCTCGGAAGCCACTGACGGAGATGCGGCTTCCGACGGGCGAGTACTTCTCAGCGTTCGTGAGCAGGTTGCTCACCACCTGAGTGAGACGGCCCGCATCTCCGACCACGAACAGGCCTTCTGCGGGCACGTCGAGGACGAGGTCGTGCGTACCCGGATCCGCAGCGGCGAGCTGCGCCTCTTCTCGAAGAATCGTCGCAAGATCGAGCCTCGTCAGGTTCAGTACGACGCGGGCGCTGTCGAGCTCGCCGGAGCTGAGAAAAGCATCGACCAGGCTTTGGAGTCGTCGGCCCTGCTCGTCAATGACTTCGGCGTACTTGGTCCGCGCGCTCTGGTCGAGCGTGCGGGTAAGCATGAGCCGTGCGTAGCCGAGGATGCTCGACAGTGGCGTTCGGATCTCGTGCGAGACGATCGTGATCAGCTCCGTCTTCGCCCGCTCGCTCTGGCGAAGCTCCTCGTTTTGCGCCTCGAGGCGGCGCCTTTCCCGCGCGAGAGATGCCGCCATGGTGTTGAACGCGACGTTGAGCTTTCGAATGTCGGCGGGTCCGGTTGGTGGTATTCGGGGTGAGAGGTCGCCTGCTGCAATGCGCGTCGCTGCCGCGGCGACGTCCCGCACAGGCCGAGCGACGGCGCGAACGAAGGAGATGTACAGAAATGTGAGGGCGAGGGCGGTCGCCACGAGGGCGGCGGCCGCGGCCGCGACCGCTTCGTCGGCACGGTCCCTGGCAGACGATGCGCTTTGAGCGGCGATCCTGTCCTCGGCCGCGAGGAGTCGCGTCAGGTTCGTTCTCACCTCGCCGATCCGTAGCAGTCCCTCAGAGGTCGCGACCGGCGAGAGCGCAGCCGCAGGGTTTTCTCTGGCGATCGCGATCAAGGGCGTCGCGTAATCGCTGATGTAGGACTCGGTTTCGGCTGCGAGCGCCTCAGCCTGTGCGGCGAGTGCAGGCTGGGCGGCGAGGAGCGGCTGGAGCGCGTCGGTAGCGGCGGCGAGTTGCGCGCGGTCGCGATCCCAGCTCCTCAGGATCAGGCTGCTGCGCGTGAGGATGAAGTTGCGGAGCGTCTGCTCCAGGCCGCCGACAAGCTGCTCGACGCGAAGCGTCGCCGTGGTCACCCGTCTCGCGCGAACTTGCTCGTCCGTCGCACTCCGGAGATCCGTGAGTGCAATCAGCACGAAGGCAAATGCGACCGCCAGCAGGACGGCGACCACCCCGAACAGGGCCATGATCCTGACCGTGATCGGCGCCCCCGCGATGGCGTCGGTGGCCGTTCCGAGCTTGCCTCTTACCCTGCCCAAAGGCGCGCCGACCCGTCCCTTAGCCCGGTGTTGAGAGCAGGTCCCTCACTAGCGCAGAGAGTTCATCGGGATCGAATGGCTTGGGCATGAAGGCGTCGGCTCCGGCTTCGTGCGCTCTTCTGCGGTCAGGCTCGTCGGTGAACGCGGAGATGACGATCGTTCTCGCCCGTGGTAGATCCCGTTGGTTGCGCGCGTGCGCGACGACGTCAAGACCCGATCCTGTCGGCATCATGACGTCAACGAGGATCAGATCGGGCCGGAAGCGATCAGCCGCTTCTATCGCTTCGGCCACCGTCGCCGCCTCTTCGAAGACGTAGTCGCCGATCAGCGCGATGCGCATGAGGTCGCGCAGCGCCGGCTCGTCGTCACAGATCAGAACGCGAGAGGTCTCGTTCCGCCTGATCACGATAGGAGCCGGAACACGAGGAGCTCTCTGGCGGGCTTCTGCTGGAGGGAGGTCACCGTCAACGTGCCGCGCACGCCGAAGTACAGCCTGGTTCCTCCCACTACGGCGAGCTCGTAAATAAGCCGCGAGCCAATGGAACCCTGGGCGACCAGTTCACCGCGAGGAAGGAAGTAGGTCGCTGAGCAGGCCTGCGTGCGCGTCCCT
>DASTZE010000066.1:0-14566 GCA_035764425.1 Gaiellaceae bacterium | reverse complement strand
TCAGCGACACGCCCGGAAGGTGCACGCGCTCACCTCGATGGGGCGCATGTCGGCGACGATTCTGATCTGCCTTCCCTTCGGGCTTGCCGCCCTCATGACGCTGATCAGCCCGTCGTATATGGCGCCGTTCTACGAGACGTCGACGGGGCACGCGCTGATCGCGTTCTGCCTCGTCTCGATGACGATCGGCGCGCTCTTGCTCAAGCGAATCGTGAACGTGAGGTACTAGCTCATGCTGCTCTTGCTCATCACAGGCATCGCCTGCCTCGCCATGTCCGCGTTCTACCTGACGCGTCCGCGTGCACACGCCGAACGCGAGCGCCAGGTTGCCATCGAGCGCGTGCGCTCGGCGTCCGACGTCGTCAGTGCCGGCTCCGGGGAGGGCCGGCGGTCGCTCCTGAGCACCGTCGCCGCGCCGCTCGCGCGACTGCACCGCAAGCTGTGGAGGCGGGAGTCAGATCAGGACATCGCGACCGCCCTCGCACGCGCCGGCGCGTCGCGGCACCTGAACGCGGAGCTGTTCATGGCGGGGCGCGTCGTCCTTGCCGTACTCGGCGTCGCGGCGGGCTTCGCGCTCGCGCACGGCGTCGGCCGCGTCCTGCTGGGGCTGGTCTTGGCGGCCGGCGGCATCATCCTTCCCGGCTTCCTCTTGAGCAAGGCGGCCGCACGCCGTGCCGCGCAGATCGACGCGGAGCTGCCGCACTTCGTCGACCAGCTCGCGCTCGCGATCGAGGCCGGCATGAGCTTCGATGCCGCACTGACGTTCGTGGCCGACGTCAACGACGGTCCGTTGGCGGACGAGATGAAGCGCGTGCTCACCGAGTTGCGCATCGGCGAGTCGCGAAAGACGGCCATCCGCAACTTCGCGGTGCGCGTCGGGAGCGACGACGCGAAGGCCTTCGCGAATGCGGCTCTCGCCTCCGACCAGCTTGGCGCGCCCCTGAGCGGCATCCTGCGCGCCCAGGCGACGGACCTCCGTCACAGGCGTCAGATGTACGCGGAGGAGCGCGCGCAGAAGGCGCCGGTCAAGATGCTCCTGCCGATGGCCATCTTCATCCTGCCGGTGCTGTTCGTGCTGATCCTGGCACCGGCGTTCCTCGGCTCGCATGGGCTCCTCTGACCGGATCGGGCTCCAGGCCCTCGCAGCGCGCGCCCTGCTCGTCACGCTGTTCGCGCTCTTCGCGTGGGCCAACTTCAGGCACTGGCGGGACACGGGCAAGCCGTCGGGCCTCGGCACGACGGTGCTCGAGGCATGGGTTGCCGTGCTCTTTCTGACCCGCCGCCCGACCGAACGCGTGAGCCGGAACACCGTCGCGTGGATCGCGGCCCCGATCGGGAGTTTCGCGATGCTGTTCGCGCGGCCGAGCTCGAGCGGCCTGCCCGCGCTTCCGTGCGAGCTCCTGCAGCTCGCCGGCGTGGCTCTGGCGCTCGCGAGCCTGGCGACCCTCGGACGCTCGTTCGGGCTCGTCGCCGCGAACCGCGGCGTGAAGACGCGCGGTCCGTACCGGTTCGTGCGCCATCCGGCGTACTCCGGGTATCTCGTCGCCTATTGCGGCTACGTCCTGGCGAACCCGACGCTGCCGAACGTCGCGCTGCTCGTCGTCGGTACCGGGTTCCAGCTCCTCCGCGTGCACGAGGAGGAGCACTTGCTCGCCGGCGATCCGCTCTACCAGCAGTACTCCGGCGCCGTTCGCTACCGGATGATTCCCCGCCTGTACTAGGGAGGCTACGGCCGGAGCAGGCCAAGCGTCAGCCGCGTCATCCAGCCGCCGCTGACGAAGCCGTAGACGAGCGCGGGCAGCGCCATGCCGAACACTTCGATGAACTGAATTCCCGGCATGCCACTCTCGCCGAGACGCTCCAGGACCGGCGGGACGGCCCGCAGCAACGCGCAGGCCGCGACCACGTGGACGATCGCCCAGCCAAGGGACTTCGGCCCGATCCCCGCGAAACGGGAGATGATCCACAGCGCGAGCAACGCCGAGCCGAGGATCAGCGCGATCGCGAAGAACCCCGGGCTCACCGGGGCACCGTTTCCCGCCGCGAGCGCTCGCGTTCGTAGTCGCCCAGGTCACGCTCGAACGCCGGCCACCATGGCGGCGACGGCGCCTCGCCCGCTTCGCGCCAATCGTCCTCGTCACGGCGGAGGACGAGTGCCGCGCCGACCGCAAACGCAGCGACGCCGGCCAGAAACGCAGCCTGGTCGAGGCTCGTAGGCAGCGGCACGAGCAGATGGAGCATCACTGCGACCGACAGCGGCACTGCGACCAGAACCCAGCCGAGAAAACGCACACGTCGCGAGCGTGCGCGACTGCCACGTCTCTGCGCGGCGACCGCGATCGCCGCTAACAGGAAGCCGCCAGCCGCCGCATCGAGAAGGACCACCCGCATCGGGCCTAATGACTGTATCGCGCCGTGTTCCACCCACAATGATGCACGTGACCTAGCCATTCGTCTAGACCCTCGCGCTCGGCGTGAAAATCGTCCGTTCGAGGGATGGAGCTGCCCCGGAACCCGGCTAATGATCAATGAGGGGTAGGGAAGCGACCGGGGGGTTAGTCATGCGGTTGAAGGTTCTCGTTGCCGACGATCACGAGCTGATGGTCGAGGGGGTGCGGCTCGCGCTCGCGCAGGCGACCGACGATTTCGAGATCGTGGCGTCCACGACGCGCGGAGAGCAGGTGCTACCGCTCGTCGCGCGACACCAGCCGGATCTCGTCCTGCTCGACCTGCGGATGCCGGGCATGGACGGCCTGACGTGTCTGGAGCTTCTGCGTCGACGCCATCCGGACGTCAAGCCTGTCGTGCTCTCGGGCGTCGACGATCCGAGTGCGATCCGGTCCGCGTTCAATCGCGGCGCGGTGGCGTTCATCCGCAAGCAGGTGGAGCCTCGCGACCTGCCGTCGGCCTTGCGCCAGGCCGTCAACGGGACCGTGACGCAGCCGATCTTCGGCGAAGCCCCTGAGGCGCGTCCGGCCGGCGGCGGCGACGCCGGCCTGAGCGAGCGGGAACTCGTGATCCTGAGGGCGCTCGCGGACGGGCTGTCGAACAAGCAGATCAGTCAGCGACTGTGGCTCGCCGAGCAGACGGTGAAGTTCCACCTCACCAACACGTATCGAAAGCTCGGCGTGCGCACCCGCACGGAGGCCGTCAACGCCGCGTACCGGCGGGGCCTGCTCGAGACGCCCGTGCTCGTCGAGGCGGGCGCCTCCGCCTGACTTCAGGCAATCACGACGGCCGAGACGGTCGGCTGCGTGAGCTGCCACGCGCGGACGAAGAACACGAGCTCGTGCAATGCCTCCTTGTCGTCCGCGCCGTAGAGCTGAGCGACGCGGCATGAGTCGGCACTCGAGCGGTGCGCCACGCAACCGCTCTTCCGGAACGCAGAGATGAGCTCCTCGAGAAGAATCGGATCGCTTATGCGCACTTCGACCGCCATCGGATCGATTATCGGCTCGCCGAGCACTCGGGAGACAGGCCGAGCGTCTAGTTCGCTTCGTCCGGTCGGCCGGTCCCGTCGGACGATGCCCGAGGAAGGAGACCCGATGGCGGCGAAGTCGTCGGGGGTGCTGCAGCTTCGCGTATACGGAAAGGTCACAGCGATGGCCGCTGTGGCCGAGCGACTCGACTCGCTCGCGGGCATGCGGCACGTCGGACTGACCGAGACGGGACGTGGAGAGGCGGCGTTGGTGACCGCGGATGTCCGCTCGGAGGCGGCCGATCGGGTGCTCGCGACACTCCAGGCGCTCGGTGTCCCCCCCGACGACGTCGCCCTCATACGGCTGGACACGATCAGCCCCGCTTCGGGCGACAACGCTCCGACGGCCCTCGTCTGGGCGGAGGTGCTCGGCCAGGCACGCGCCGTCTCACGAGTGCACGTGCGCTACTTCGTCCTGATGGCCGCGGCCGGAGTCATCGCCGGTCTGGCGGTCATCAACAACAGCGCGACCCTGATCGTCGGCGCCATGGCGATCAGCCCCGATCTCTATCCGATCACGGCCGCGTGCGCCGGCCTCGTCCTCCGCCGCGGTCGGCTCGTACGGCGCGGGCTGGGCACGCTCCTGCTCGGGCTCGGCACCGCCGGCGTACTCGCGGTCACGGTCACCACGTGCCTGAATCTGCTCGACGCGCTACCCGCCGGATTCAGCCTGCAGGAATTCTCGTTCGCGCAGACGCACGTGAACGCAACGACGATCCTCGTCGCCCTCGCCGCCGGCGTCGCCGGGATGCTCGCGGTGGAGACACGCGCGAGCGCGGCGGTCGGCGTCGGGATCTCGGTGACCACGATCCCGTCGAGCGCGTACCTCGGAGTCGCGATCGGGCTCGGCGAGCTCTCGAGCGCGCTCTCCGCGCTCGGAGTGCTGGGAGCAAACATCGCCATGATGCTCGTCGGCGGGTCCGCGGCGCTCGCCGCCCAGCGCATCGTGGCATCGCGGCATGCTCTGGAGGGCACGTGATGCGGCGGGCTTCCTCTAGTCTCAGCGCGGTGTCGACCCTGCGGCCGCGGCGGCGCGGCGTTGACGCGCCCGCTCGCCCAGCACACAGTTCACAGATGGCGCGCGCGACCGGGCTCGTTCGACTCATCGTGCTCGCCGCCGTGGGCACGGCGCTCGCAACGGCGCCCGCCTTCGCCGAGGGAACACCACCGGCGCCAGCGACCACGGCGACCGTCTTCCCGGCCGCCGGCCAGCTACTCGTGAGGGCAGTGGCGGTGCGCAGCTCGCCGAACCCGAAGGCGCGGGTGATCAAGGTCATGACCGAGTTTCGGGATGACTACCGGATCCAGGAGATCTTCGCCGTGGCGGCTCGCACGGGCACCGATCATCGCCCCTGGTACAAGATCAGCATCCCGATGCGGCCGAACGGGACGATGGGCTGGATCCCGGCCGAAACCGTTTCGCTCGCGCCGACCGCCGGCGAGATTCGCGTCCACCGCAGGGCGCGCACGATCGACCTCTTCTGGCACGGGAAGCGCGTGTGGAAGGGGATCGTCGCCATCGGCGCTCCCGGCATGGAGACGCCGCTCGGCCACTACTACGTCGCCGCGCGTTTTGTGCCCTACCAGGACCCGTTCCTGGGAGTGTTCGCCGTCGAGACGAGCGGCTACTCGAAGCTGACCGAGTGGCCGGGGGGCGGGTGGTTCGGGATCCACGGCACGAGCATGCCGCAGCTGCTGGGGCAGGCTGTGTCACACGGCTGCATTCGCGTGTCGAACCTGACCGCGACGAAGCTGCGCCGGTACGCGCCGCTCGGCACGCCGATCGTGATTACGGACTGATCGAGGCCAGCGTGCGGAAGGCGTCGTCGCCTTGCGCCGCAAGAAACGCGCCGTTGGGGCTGCTCCGCCGGACGCGCGTGGTCGAGCTGCTGAACGGGGCCCCGCGGAAGGGCTGCCAGCTGCCTCCGGGCGCCTGGGCGATCGAGACGCCGCGGAAGCGGTAGAGGAAGCCGTTGCACGAACCGGCCGTTCCGCCGTCCCAGCTCTCGGCCGTGGCCATCGGTGCCCAGCGGCCGTGGCTCGCGGGCATGTAGATCGGGCTCGAGACCGGGGAGCCGTTGAGCCAGACGCGCCACCAGTTCGCGCGACCGCCGATCTCGAGAACGGCGACTCGCGACGACTTCCCCAGCGGAAGGTCGCTCGCGAGCTGATGGTAGGTCGTCTGCTTTCCCGGCAGCGTCAGCTCGTAGTAGAGGTCGTTGCCGGTCAGTTCGGGGAAGCCGCTCGAGCCAACCTGGAGCCATTCGTCGGCGCCGTTTGGCCCCTGGCCGGGCCCGCCGACCCCGACCCAGCCCGCGACGTGGCCGTTGAGGATGTCGAAGCCGCCGAGCGGCGTCACCGTCGCGGCGATCCCGAACGCCGGCGAGTTCGCGGAAAGACCGGCGTAGCTGTAGCCGCCGGAGCCGCAGGCGAACGCTGAGGCCGCGCTGAACGCGAGGCCCGCGCCGGCCACCGAGGCCACCGTGAGGAGCTTTGCGGTGCAGGTCTTCATGAGGGGAGGCGTGGTGACGCTCATTGATCGACCCGCCGCTGCTCGCTCGTGTCACTCGAACGCGTGATTCCGTCACGGCCCCGGCGGCCGCGCCTCGCCGGTTAGTCCCAAAGGTCAGGTCCGACTAGCCCAAGGGCCAGGACCCCGATGAGAGGCCCGGCCTAAGACCTGAGTGGACAGCCAGTAGCGCGGGTCGGGACGTCCCCTACCCGTGCGCCGACTTGAGGGGTGGGTGGCAATGAGTGCGAAGTGGACTGCGTTACGGCGGCCAAAAAGCCGCCGGTGGTGGTTGACCGGTGCGGCAGTCGTTGCCGTCGCCGTGTTCGGCGTCATGTTTGTGGCGGGGTCAGGAGCCGTCATAAACGGCTTCGAAGGCGACGACGGAAACCTTGTCGTCAATTCGGGCGGCAATACCGATTGGGCGAGCCTTCCGATCAACTGCGCGACGGGCACAGGCTGCTCGCTCGATACGCCGAGCGGAACGTCGGATAACTCGTTCACGCAGGGCACTCACGAAGACGATCCGAACGTGACCATCGCGACCGGGTCGATCCCGCCCAACAAGAACGACCTCACGCGCTCCTACATCTGGAGCACGGTCGCCGGCGGGAAGAACTACCTCTATCTCGCCTGGGAGCGTCTGGTCAACACCGGCAGCGCGAACCTCGATTTCGAGCTCGACCAGAACGCTACGTCCGGTTGGACTGGCTCGACGACCGGGCCCGTGGCGATCAACCGCACGGAGGGCGACCTGCTCATCACGTACGACTTCGGCGGAAGCGGCACGCCCGACATCGGGGTGCTGACGTGGCTCACGTCGAGCAACCCGGCCAACACCGACAGCGACTGCGAAGCCAGCGGCGCGAAGCTCCCGTGCTGGGGGAACCGCGTCGACGCGACGGCCTCCGGCTTTGCCGAGGCGGCCGTGAACTCGGCTCCCGTCTCCGATCCGTTCTTGTCGGCGACGCCGAACAATGTCGACACCGGACTGTTCGGCGAGGCTGCCATCAATCTCACCGATATCCCCGGCGGCCCGTTCAGTCAGGACACCTGCAAGGCGTTCGGCACGCAGTTCGTCAAGAGCCGTTCCTCGGGCTCCTCGATCGACTCCGAGCTGAAGGACTTCATCGCGCCCAGCCCGATCCACGTCAGCAACTGTGGAACGCTGACCGTCAAGAAGCAGACGATCGGCGGCACCGGGTCGTTCTCGTTCACCGGTGGCGGTCCGAACGGCGTCTCGCTGCCGTCGGGTTTCTCGGCCTTTAGCCTCGACACGAGCTCGAACAACCCGGCCGGCAAGACGTTCGATGGTTTCGAGCCCGGCCACACCTACACGGTCGGTGAGGGCTCACTGCCTCCGGGATGGTCGTTCAGCGGCGCCACCTGCGTGGATGACGCGACGCACGACCAGGTCGGCACCCTGAATGGGCAGCAGGCAAGCGTCAGCCTGGATGTCAACCAGAGCGTCACCTGCACGTTCACGAACACCAAGCAGCCCACCCTGACGGTCAACAAGATCCTTGTCCCGGCACAGGACGGCGGCAAGTTCAACCTGCAGATCGACGGCAACACGGCCGGGACGGGAGCGAACGTCGGTGACGGCGGCACGACCGGCACGGTCGTCGTCGGTGTCGGTTCGCACAATGTCGGCGAGACCGCCGGTACCGGGACCGACCTTTCCAATTACGTCGCGACGATCGGCGGCGACTGCGCCGCCAATGGCTCGGTGACCCTCGCCGCCGGCGAGAACAAGGTCTGCACCATCACCAACCGGCGCAAGCCGACCTTGACGGTCACGAAGACGGTCGTTCCGGCGAGCGACACGGGCAAGTTCAACCTGCAGATCGACGGCCAGACGGCCGGGACCGGGGCGAACGTCGGCGACGGCGGCACGACCGGCGCGGTCCTCGAGGCCATCAACTCGGACCACACCGTCGGAGAAACGGCAGGGACCGGCACGACCCTCGCCGACTACATCCAGGTGATCGACGGCGACTGTGCCGCCGACGGCACCGTGCACCTCAACGCCGGCGACAACAAGGTCTGCACGATCACGAACACCAGGAAGGCGACGATCATCGTCAAGAAGCACATGATCGGCGGCACCGACACGTTTGCCTTCACCGGTCATCCGGCGGGCTCGATCAGCCAGGACAACGGCACGATCCAGGAGACGGTCACGCCGGGCCAGCAGTACGTCGCGACCGAGACGCCGACGGCTGGTTGGGATCTCACGGGCATCAGCTGCGACAACGCCAACGGGACCGGCAACCTCGCCGCCGGCACCGCGACGTTCAACCCGACCGCGGGTCAGACGATCACCTGCACCTACACCAACACCAAGCGGGCCACGATCACGGTCAAGAAGGTCACCGACCCGGCGGGCGCGCAGCAGTCGTTCGCGTTCACCGGCGACATCACGGCCTCGCTGACGGACGGCCAGTCCGCCAACAGCTCGGTCGCCCCGGGCACCTACCACGTGACCGAGGCCGCGACCGCCGGCTGGGATCTGACCGGCATCAGCTGCGACAACGGCAACTCCAGCGGC
Source organism: Gaiellaceae bacterium (assembly GCA_035764425.1). Taxonomy (GTDB): domain Bacteria; phylum Actinomycetota; class Thermoleophilia; order Gaiellales; family Gaiellaceae; genus JACVRM01. Next base: position 6,028 of record DASTZE010000066.1, on the reverse strand, counting down.
AACACCGCCACCGGCGTCGCCACCTTCGTCGTCACCGCCGGCCAGCACGTGACCTGCACCTACACCAACACCAAGGTCGGATCGATCACCGTCGTGAAGACCGCCCTCGGCGGAAACGACTCGTTCTCGTTCGCGACCTCGGCCAACCTCGATCCGGCGGGCTTCGCCCTGCAGACCGTGAACGGAACGGCGCAGAAGGTCTACAACGATCTCCTGCCGGGCACGTACACCGTGACGGAGAGCGACACGCCCGGCTGGAAGTTCATGAGCCTCGACTGCACCGACCAGAACGGGGTCTCGACCAGCGACAAGACGGCGACGATCGTCCTGGCGGCCGACGAGGACGTGGTCTGCACCTACACGAACGCAAAGCTCGGCTCGATCAGGGTCGTGAAGCACACCAACGGCGGCGACGGGACGTTCTCCTACGCCGGCAGCGGCGACGGCGTCGACTCGAGCTTCCAGATCGCGACGGAGAGCGGCACCGGCGACAAGGCCTTCGACGGCCTGGCAGCGGGCCCGTACTCGATCTCCGAGAGCGACATGCCCGCCGGCTGGCAGTTCGACAGCCTCGACTGCGGTGATGCAGGCGGCGTCTCGATCAGCGAGAAGACGGCGACGATCGCGCTCGCCCCCGGCGAGAACGTCACCTGCACGTACACGAACTCGAAGCTCCCGACGATCAAGGTGGTCAAGACGCTCGTCCCGGCGACCGACGACGGCACGTTCAACTTCGCCATCGACGGACAGACGTTCGACAACGGCGGCGACGGCTACGGAGACGGTGGCCACACCGACGCGATCGTCGTCGGACTCGGCGACCACACGGTCTCCGAGACCGGCAACGGCGCGACGAAGAACGCCGATTACGAGTCGAGCTACGTCTGCACGAGCGGCGAGACGCAGGTCGCGGCCGGCAACGGGACCTCGATCGGCCTGACGAACCTCCAGGCCGGTGAGGACGTGGTCTGCACGTTCACGAACCGGAGGAAGCCGACGATCACGGTCAACAAGGTCGTGCTCCCGTCGACCGACCCGGGGACGTTCAACTTCACGATCGACAAGCTGCTGCTCGACAAGGGCGGCCACGGCTACGGGAACGGCGACTCGACCGGAGCCGTCAACGTGACGACCGGCGATCACACGGTCACCGAGTCGGGCCACGGCGCTACCAGCGCGTCCGACTACGCGAGCGCGTGGAGTTGCAGCACGAAGCAGTCCGGAAGCGGCACGGCACTCAGCGTGTCCGGCCTGCAGTACGGCGACAACGTCGTCTGCACCTTCACGAACACGAGGCTGGCCACACTGATCGTCAAGAAGGTCGTCGACAACAGCAACGGCGGCGGCTCGAAGCAGCCTGGCGACTTCACGATCCACGTGAGCACGGGCGGCCTCGATCTGCCCAACAGCCCGAAGCCCGGGTCGAGCTCCGGCACGACGTACGGGCACCTGCTGCCGGGCACGTACAAGGTGAGCGAGGACCCGGTGTCCGGCTACAGCCTGACGGGCATCAGCGGCTGCCTCGGGGACGGTTCGATCGTGCTCGCGGCCGGTCAGACCGCCACCTGCACGCTCACCAACACCAGCGCCGCGCCGCCGCCTCCGCCGCCGCCGCCTCCGCCGGCACCGAAGGTGGACATCCAGATCACGAAGAAGGCGACGCCGAATCCGGCAACGCTCGGCAACCGCGTGACCTGGACGATGGTGGTCACGAACAACGGCCCTGACGGCGCGACCGGCGTCACCGTGGCCGATCCGCTCCCGGCTGGAACGAAGTTCGTCTCGGTGAGCACCTCACAGGGGTCGTGCACCGGCGGCGCGCTCATCAGCTGCCAGCTCGGAAACATGCCGGTCGGCACGTCGGTGACGATCACGCTCGTGACGACGGCCACCGCGACCGGCACGATCACGAACACGGCCACCACGGTCGCGAACGAGCAGGAGACCAACACGGCCAACAACACGGCGACCGCCTCGACGGTCGTGAAGGGACCATTCGTTCCGAAGGTCGTGTACTGCACCGCGGTCGTCGTGTCGCCGAAGTCGATCTTCGTCGGCAAGCGGAGCCTGCTGACGATGAAGGTCACCTCGCACGGCAAGCCAGTGGCGGGGACCCGCGTGCGGATCAAGGGGGCGACGCTCAACGTCGTGACCAAGCCCTCGAACAGCAAGGGCCTGATCAAACTGCGTGTTCAGCCGAGGAAGGCGGGGATTCTGGTGTTCACTCCGATCGCCACGAAGTCCTGCAGCACCCCGAGGGTCGGAGTGATCGGTGTCCTCACGCCGCCGGTGACCGGCTAGCGGAGACACCGCGGCGCGATGCACGACGTGCATCGGCAACGCACGAAGCGCACGACTGGGCGGGCCTGACGGCCCGCCCAGTCGTTGGGCGTCGAACGGTCCTCCGAGCGCGAAGGAATCAATCGGACTCTCGGCGTGGGAGACTCCGTGGGGTCACCCTACGAAGAAGGCCGGTGGTGGTCCAGGCTGGATTGGGAACGGATTTGGCGGGGTAGCGGTGTCATTTTCGCCGTGTTGGTCGTCATCGCGTCCGTGATCTACGGAAGTCAGCCGAAGCTGGGCGCGTCCGACGCCAAGCTCGTGTCGTTCTACGACGGTGACCGCACTCGGATCCTGATCGCAACCGTCATCTTCTGCGTTGCCTTCCTCGCGCTGCTCTGGTTCGGGGCGGCGCTTTCGGGCGTGCTGCGTGACGCCGGTTTGGGCGGCTGGGGTGCCGCCGCGACCGCCTCCAGCGCGGCGCTGGCTGCGGGTTGTTCATGCGCATGGCGGTGCGCGCGTCGCTCGCGTTCTCTATTGCCGGCTCCGGCTCTCCGCACGTCACCTCCGCGTTCGTGCTCGCCCTGCTCGGCGGTACGACCTGGGCGAGCGATGGGTTCTGGGCGCCCGACGGTGCGTATGCAGTCATTGCCCAGGCGGTCGTCTTCTTGTGAATAGCGGTGCTCAGCGGGTTTCTCGTCATGCGGAGTCCCTCCGCTGCGCCAGTGCGCGAGCGGACAGAGGTGTCTAGGAGAGAGAGGTCGGCCACAAGCGGCTCCAGTCGCCCGCCGTCCCCCTCGACCACGTTGGCAAGGGCGCGCAGGCGGTCCTCCCGGCGCCACGGCAACCACCGAGTACCCCGCGGTCGGCGAGCCCGCGGGCGACCTCCCGGCCGGCCCGGACGAGCCGCCCGTGCTGCTCGTTCTAGCGACCCACGGCATGCCCCAGCGCGTGGCGCCGGCCGTCGCGCCTGGGCCGTTCCGTCCGCTGGGCAGGCAACGCGGCGGAATCGATAGACGGGTCACAAATGGCCATTTTGCAACGAATTTCGCAGAATTTGTCACTCGGTCGAGGGGCGGATTGAGGATGCGTTTTGTCCGATATCGCTGGAAACGGAGCGCGGGCGCGCCGCAGAAGGCCCGGGCCCGCCCCTCGACCAATGGAGTCCCTATGACCCGCAACCTGAAGTCCGCCGCATTCGCGGTGATGTGTCTCGGGCTCGCCGCCGTGCCTGCGTATGCTGCGAAGGGCGGCGGGGGAGGCGCCAGCACCACTACTTCGTCAAGCATCGCGATCGCGTCGGTTAACGGAACGACGATGGCCGCCGCGACGAAGTCGCCGACCGTGAAGCTCGGCGACAGCCTGAAGTTCGCCACGACCGTTGGACCGACGGCCGGCTACGAGTACCCGATGGTCGATCTGCAGTGCTTCCAGGACGTGAACGGCGACGGCGTCGTCGACACGAACCTGCTCGGCCCCGACGTCGTCTTCACTGCGCTCGACACGCCCGGCGCCACGTTCACGCTCGGCGGATACTCGTCGATCTGGACGCTGCGCGGCGGCGGGCCCGCAACCTGTGTCGCCTACCTTGACGCCTACGGATGGAAGAGTGGTAAGGAGTCCGTCCGGGTTCTGGCAGACACCGGCACCTGGGACGCCGCGGGTTAGCTCACAGGACCGATCGGCGTGAGCAGATCGGTAAGCAGAGCAATCGCCTCGAAGACCGCGGAGGGCCCCCACCTGGGGCCCTCCGTGCTAGGGCTGAGAATTCTCCGGCTAGGGGCGGAGCGCAGTGATCCAACCCGCGCTGCCGCGGCGCGAGGGCGACGACGTCGAGGTCGCCGCCACCTGACCGATCACCTGCAGCTGGGTCGTCGCCTTCGCAAGACGCGTCTTTGCCTCGCGGGTGACAGGTACGTAGACACGCGTCATTGCCTTCCCGCCCGAGAGCTTCGACGTCTTCGAGCCGATCCGGTAGAGAGCCTTGCCGACGTGCTTGAACCCGAGCTTCTTCGCCACGGCCGGTCGGATGAAGATGGCAGTGGTGACCCGACACACTTGCGTGCACTTCGCCTTCTCGTAGAACTTGCCGGCGACCAGGCCCTTCACGCTCTGGTTGAACGGCACTGTCGCGGTTACTAGCGACGACCTGGCGCCGGCTGCCGCTCCGGTCCCTAGCAGCAGAGCCGCGACGGACGCTGCAGCAACCTGCTTCGCGCGCATACGCCTCATCTTCATATCAATAGACCCCCCGTGGCGTAGCCATTGTTAAGAGAGACGCGGAGGGCCCGAGATCTCGGGCCCTCCGCTCTTCTGCTCGTTGGTAACCCTGCCTTGTTACGGCAGAACGTCCCAGAACGCCTGGTTCGCGATCGTCCTGGCGGTCTTGCTGTCCGCCGACGTGCCGGGCGTGAACGTGGAGCTATCGCCCGAGTTGTTGAAGGACGCAGCACCCTGCAATGCGCTCTGGATGCCGTTTCCGCTGCAGTACGCAGCCTCCCAGGTAGCGAACATCCCGGAGCCGCCGGCAGGCACGCTGCCGAAAGCCGAGGCGTTCAGCTCTGCCGCAAGCAACTGCTGCACGAGCTGCATCCTCGACTGGTCGACTGACGACCGCTTCTTGTTGGCCGTCGTCTTGGAGATGTCACTCCAGAAGCCGCCCATCAGCTTGGGTAGGTCGTTGATGTCCTTTGTCACTGGGTTGCAGAACGTCCGGTCGCCGATGCCAGCCGTCGCTGCAACGCCCGGGAACGTGTGCCCGAAGCCGCTGCCGCCGAACCAGGCGAGGTTGGCGAGCTGCGGGTGCGTGGCCCAGAAGCCCTGCGTGCGGGTCACGCCTTGGCCGGTGTTCTCGAACGTGCAGGTCACCGTGTCACCGACCTTCAGGTGGATGGTGACGGTCTGCGTGTTCAGGTCGCCGACGCCGTCGCTACCACCGCTACCCGTCACGACGCAGTTGTACGGCGTGCTGGGATCGGTCGAGCCACCGATACCGGTCAGGATCCACCCGAGCTGGGTCGACTCCGTCGCGGTGTAGGTGCCGGCATCCAGCGTCTGGCTGTTCTGCCCCCCGCCGGGGATCGTGAACGGCGCGTAGTCGGGAAGTGCGTTTGCGCCGTTGTCACCCGTCGTCGTGAAGGAGAAGCTGCCGGTGTTCACCGGCTTGCTGACCTTCTTGACGATGATCGTGCCGGGCTGGTCGTCGTTGGTGATCTCGCACGTCTTGTTCTCACCGACGCCGAGAGTCACCGAACCGTTCGCTGCGCAGTCACCGCTCCACGCCGAGGGCGTATAGCCGAACTTCGTGGTCTCGCTGGCCGTGTAGTTCCCGGCATTGAAGCCGTTCGTGGCTCCGCTCGTGACTCCGGTGGCGTTGACGAACAGCGGGAAGTCGCTCACCACCGCCGTGCCGCCGTTGTCGTTGACCACGTGCTTGATCAACGTGAGCGTGGGCTGGATGTCGTTGTTGGTGATCGTGCACGTCTTCGTCTCACCAAGCGCGATCGAGCCCACGCAGTCAGCCGAGAACGACGAGGCGTACCCGGACGGACCGGACTCGGTCACGTTGTACCCGCCGACCGTGGACAGCGTCTTGTTCGTGCCCGGGGCCTCAGCGCCCGGGAACGAGTTGCCGCCCGCAGCCGTCACGCCGCCGATCGTCATCGTGAACTGCGACGCGACGGCAGTGCCGCCGTTGTCGTTGATCACGTGCTTGATCACGATCAGATGCGCCGCGATGTCGTTGTTG
>DASTZE010000065.1:0-7469 GCA_035764425.1 Gaiellaceae bacterium | reverse complement strand
GGCGCCGTCTACGGCTCAAGCCGCGAACGAACCGCCGCCCTTGACGGCTGGCTCTGGCACTACAACCATCGACGCCGACATTCAGCCCTCGGCCACCAACCCCCGGTCAGCCGAACCAACCTGCTTGGGTCTTACAGCTAGCCGCCGCTGATCGCCGCGATCACGTCCACGCGCGCCCCGTTCGCAAGCGGCGTCTCGAGCGCCGCCCGCTCGCGGTCGACGTAGACGTGGATGTGCGGGCGGAGCAGCGGCCCGGGCTCGCAGAGCCGGTCGCGGAGCCCGGGCCACTGGTCGTCAAGCCGGTCGATGGCCGCGCCGACGGTCGGCGCCTCGACGTCCAGGTGCCGCGGCAGCCCCTCGAAGAGGGGCATCAGCGTGCGCGGAAGATGGACGTCTGCCATCAGTCGACGATCGAGACCTCGACCGACGAGATCGCCGGCAGGTAGTCGGCGATCATGCTCCACGTCTCGCCCTCGTCGGCGCTCGCGAAGACCTGGCCGGTGCTCGTCCCGAAGTAGAGGCCCGGCTGGTCATACGTGTCGATCGCCATCCCCTCGCGCAGGACGCCGACGAAGGCGTTCTCGGCCGGCAGGCCCCGATCGAGCTTCTGCCAGCTCTCCCCCGCGTCCTTGGTCCGCCAGACGGCGGCATGCCCGTCGGGCATCGTCCGGGCGTGGTCGGGGTCGAGCGGGACGACGTAGAAGGTGTCCCGGTCGTGCGGGTGCGTCGCGGCCGCGAACCCGAACTCGGTCGGCAGCCCTTCCGTGATCTCCGTCCACGACTGGCCGGCATCGTCGGAGCGGTGCATGCCGACGTGGTTCTGCTGGTACATGCGGTCGCCGTCGACCGGCGAGCGCACGAGCTTGTGCACGCAGAACCCGACCTCCTCGTGCTCGCGCGGCCAGTCGGCGCGCAGGCCGCGGTTGCGCGGCGCCCACGAGCTCGCGTCGTCGCCCGTCTCGAAGAGGCCGACGCCCTGGACGATCGCCCAGAAGCGGTCGTCGTCCTCCGTGTCGAACATCAGCGCCGAGATGCCGAGGTGGCCCGGCGGCTGGTTGGCCGGGTCGTCCCAGGCCTCGCTGCCCGGCTGGCCCTCGAGCGTGGACAGAAGCGAGAACGTGTCCCCGCCGTCACGGCTCTCGAAGATACCCGGCGCCTCGACACCGACGAGGATGCGGCCGTTCCTGACCGCGAGGTTCGAGACCTTCGAGAGCTTGCGCCCGCCGTCGGCGTCGTACGCGATCCCCTCGCTCGACTGCGTCCACGTCTCGCCGCGATCGGCGCTGCGCCAGATCGCCGAGCCGTGCCACTCGCTCGCGGCCGCGGCGTAGATCGTGTCCGAGGCTCCGTCGTGCACGGCGTGGTACACCGGCCAGCCCTCGCAGTACGGGCCGCGCAGCGTCCAGTCGCGCCGGTCGGCGTCGCTCTCCATGAGGAAGCAGCCCTTGCGCGTACCGACGAGCAGCATGGTCTTTGGCATTCCTTCACCTCCGCGTCGAGATCCCGTCGATCTATCAGACCCCGGCGGATGGCGAAAGTCATCGGTGGGCGAGCGTGGCGATCGTTCCGCCCGGATGGACGACGCGGATCGTGCCGGTGCCGCCGCCCTCGACCACGTACACCGCGCCGCCCGCGACCGCGCACGAGAGCGGCGTGTCGAGGCTCGCCTGCGTCGCCGGGCGCCCGTCGCCCGACGACGCCTTGACGCCGTTGCCGGCGATGACCGTGGCGCCCGCGGCGTCGAGCCGCAGGACGGTCATCCCCGTGAAGTCGGTGAGGTAGGTGGCGTCGCCGCCGGCGCAGATGCCCGAGATGCCCGCAATGCCGCTCGCGATGGTCGTGATCACGTGGGTGACCGAGTCGATGCGGCGGAGGCGGTGGTTGTCCGTGTCGGGGATCAGAAGCGCACCGTCGGCGGCCACGAGCAGGGCGTGCGGGTGGTTGATCTGCGCGGTGGCCGCGGGCCCGCCGTCGCCGGCCCCGCCGCGAACGCCGGTGCCGGCGACGTGCACGGACCCGCCGGTCGCCGGGTCGATGCGAGAGATGTCGGTGGAGGTCGAGATGTAGACGCCGCCGTCGGGCGCGACCGTCACGGGCCCGAGGTCCGCGACGCTGAACATGGGCGTGACACGGCCAGACGCGTCGATGCGGACCAGGGTGTCGGAGGTCGTCGCGTAGACGTCGCCGGAGGGCGCGACGGCGACCCCGTACGGGTTCGTGACGCCGGTCGCAAGCGGGGTGACGACGCCGGCGGTCGTGACGCGGATGATGCGGTTGGCCGCCGCTTCGGCCAGGACGAGCGTGCCGTCGAGCGCGGCCGCGATGCTCGCCGGCTGGGCGAAGAAGACCGTCTTCGGCGCGGGCAGGCGCACGGTCACGACGCCGAGCCGGTAGCGGCGGCCGCCCGCGCGAACCGCGATCGTCCAGCGGACGGCCTTGCCGAGGCGCACGGTGGCCGCGTAGCGGCCGGGCCCGGTGCGGCGCGCCGGGAAGCTGGCCGTCTCCGGACCGGATGCGACGACGACTGGCTTGCCGGCGGCTTTGAGGCGGACGGCGAAGGACGTCGCGACAGTGACGCCGCGGGCAGGCGGGCGATCAGCGCGACGGGCGGAGGCGCGGCGATTGCGAGCGGCAGCATCCCGCGCGTCTACACCGGCGACTGCGCCGAGGTTCCGCTCAAGGAAGCTTCTTCGGCAGCATCGCGTAGAGGCGCGTGTACCCGGTGAGGTACAGGCGCTCGCGGCCGGCGATCACGCCGGCGTACTTGCCGTCGTTGTACGTCCAGAGCTTGCGGCCCGTCTTCGCGTCCAGCGCGAAGGTGCGCTGCCCGAGCGTCGAGAAGTAGACGACGCCGTCCAGGACGGTCGCCGAGCCGGAGATCTTCGCGCCCGCGTCGAACCTCCAGACCTCGTCCCCGGTGGCGGCATCGAGCGCGTAGAAGTGCTCGTCGTGTGATCCGATCAGCACGAGCTTCCGCCACACGGCCGGCGATGCGTAGATGTAGTTGCCCGTGCTGTGCGACCAGCGCAGCTTGCCGCTCGTCGCGCCGTACGAGTAGACCTTGCCGTCGGTCGAGCCGATGTAGACACGCCCGTACGAGACGGCGGGCGTGGAGTAGAAGGTGCCCTGCGGCCCGAGCCGCTCCTGCGCGGCCGCCTTCCAGACGAGCTTCCCGGTCTTCGTGTTCACGCAGTAGAGGTGGTGGTCGTAGGAGCCGAAGAAGACGTTGCCGCCGGCGTAGGCGACGGCACCCTTGACCGCGCCGCCCGTCTCGTAGGTCCAGAGCAGCTTCCCCGTGTGCTGGTCGAGCGCGTAGACGTTGCCGCGCCAGTCGCCGACGTACACGCGGCCGTCGACGACCAGCGGCGAGGTCTCGCTCGGCCCGAGCGAGAAGTGCCAGCGTTCCTTGCCGTCACGGACGCGCAGGGCGACGAGCTCGCCGTCGAGGCTGTCGCCGCTGGCGTTGCAGGGCGGCGTGTTCATGAACGCCGCGTAGACCGTGTAGTCGGACAGCGTCGGCGAGGCGGCGGAGCAGCGCCGGAGCGCCTTGCTCCAGCGCACCTTCCCGAAGCGGCGCTCGACCGACAGCAAGCGGCCGTCGTTCGTCTGCACGAACAGGCGCCGGTAGCCGAGCGCCGGCGGGAACTCGATCAGCTTCTTCGCCCTGAACGTCCAGACAGCACGAAACGGCGGCTCGAGGCCAAGCCCCTCGTCCCAGTGCCGACGCGCGACGTCGAAGCCGAACGTGGGCCAGCGGACCGGGTTCCGCGGCGACGACTTCGGGACGACCTCGCTGGTGCTGAACTCGACCGTTGCGGAGCCGTGGACGTCTTGGCCCTCCTGCCAGCGGATGTAGGCGAAGACGGCGGCTGCGCCGGCGCCGAGGACGACCAGCGCGGCGACGACGAGGAGGGCTCGCTTCACGTGGCGACGCTGAACAGAGACCCCCGCACGGCGGCGAAGGCTAGTCGCTCGCCGCTGCCCCGCTTCGCGAAGGCGGCGTTAAGGCTGCAAACCGGCCTCGGGCAAGGCGTCGTAGTCCTGTTCGACCCGACCAATACGGAGGTCGAACCAATGACCAAGTACCTCACGCTGCTCGCAATCACCGCCGTCGCCGCCACGGCAACCGTCGCCGCGGCCGCCACCTCCGGGAAGCTCCAGCTCGGCCCCGCCTCCCACGCCGAGCAGAAGACCTTCCAGGGGTACTACGACGGCCACAAGGACGCCTTCCTCGTCACCGACGTCTCCAACAAAGCACAGGCGAAGGCGATGCACATCAACTTCTCCTCCGGGCTCGCCCTGGCGAAGGGCCTCCCGGAGCAGTACTTCGTGATGGGCAAGGCTGCGCCCGGCCAGCTCTCGGTGTTCGGTTCCGAGCCGGGCGAGAGCTCCTACAACCCGCTCTGGGAGGAGACGTTCGTCACGTGGAAGGCCGGCGCGACGCCGGTGCTCATCGTCTCGGACACTCAGATCGACTCGCTCGAGAAGCAGGGCAAGCTGACCGAGCGCGACCCGCACATCGTCCTGAACGCGCCGATCACCAAGGTCGGCTAGCAGCGCGTTTCGAGGGAGCGGGGCGCGCGCCTCGCTCCCTTGGACACTGTCCGCAAGTGCCAATTGACAACTCGCTGGCCCGCTCCTAGGTTCGGGTGCGTCCCCGACGAGGAGGAAGGCCAATGCAGGACAGGCACTGCCGAGCGTTGCTCGCCATCGCCTTCGCGCTGACCGCGGCGGTCGCGCTGACGGTCGGAGCCGACACGGCGGCGTCGAAGCAGCGCTGCGTCGCCGCAGACACGCAGGATCTGACGCCCACGCTCACCGCACCCGACTGGTACGACGCCAGGAAGACGAAGCTCTGTGAGAAGCCCGACACCGGCGACGGCGACGTGTTCGTGGTCGAGACGGTCAACTGGACGTACTACGCCACGCCGCAGGGCTCGGACCGCTGGCGGTCGAACCCGGACAACGCCGACTACTCCGCGAAGGACTGTGAGGCGAGCTTCCGCTGGTGCGGCGACAGGATCATCGGCGACGCGTACTGGTTCTGGGAGACGTGCAGCGAACGCGGCCTGAGCGGCGCGACGGTGGCGAGGAACATCCGCTACTGGGCCGATCGAGCGCGGGCCAACGGGCCGGGCTGGCGCGTGTACACGTTCACCGAGACCGGCGGCTACCCGTACAGCTGCGCGTTCAGCGTCGTCCAGCTTTACTGACGCGCGGATGCAGCGATTGATCGCTCTCGTCGCCGTCGCGTTCGCGCTGACCGCGGCGGCGGCGGGCGCCTCCGTGCACCGCTTCGACCTCGGCAGCGGGTTCGTCGACGGCCACCGGATCCTCGGGCGGAGCGTCGCCGGAGTAACGGCCGCGCTCGGACGTGCTGCGTACCGCCACAGCTCCCGCAGCCGATACGTCATCGGCTACCGCCTGCCGCCTGCGACCGTCGAGGTGCTGTTCCGGCGAGCCGCCGGACGCCTCGTCGCGCGCACGGTCGTGCTCCAGGACCCGCGGCTGACCGAGACGAAGACGGGCCGGCTCCTCCGCCGCTCCCCACGCGGCATCCAGGCCGCGATCACGGCCGCCTACGGCGGCCAGTACGACCTCGTGCGGTCGTACCGGTGCCGGACCCCGACGCTCTGCAGCGGCGAGTTCTCGACCAGGGACGGCACGCGCCACATCACCTTCGGCCGAACCGTCGAGGGCGCACGCTTCCTGACGATCTGGCTCCGCTGAACGAGGCTGGCCCCGGGCGCCCAGACGGTGACTGGGGTCATCGCGGGCTAGCGCAAATCCGGAGCACCGACTAAGCGGTACCTAGGACATTCCGGGTAGCCGCAGGCTGGGCGAAAGACCTCGTCCGCGGTCCAGAATCGCCACGACCCCACTGCGAAAGGAAACACCATGACCACCACCCTTGACACCGCGCTCGTGGAGGAGCTCTCCGCCGACGTAGGCGGCACCGTCCTCCGGCCGCAGGACTCCGGCTACGACGCGGCGCGCGCCGTGCACAACGGCCTCGTCGACCGGAAGCCCGCGCTCATCGTCCGCGCGCGCACGACGAGCGACGTCGCCGCCGCGGTCACCTTCGCGCGCCGCGCAGGCCTCGAGATCTCGATCCGCGGCGGTGGCCACAACGTCGCAGGCCGCGCGGTGGCCGACGACGCGCTGATGATCGACCTCGCCGAGATGAAGGGCGTCGCGATCGATCCCGATCGGGCGACCGGCACCGTCGGGGGCGGCGTCGCGTGGGGCGAGCTGAACGCGGCCGCTGCCGAGCACGGGCTGGCGGTGACAGGCGGCGCGATCTCCACGACCGGCGTCGCCGGCCTGACGCTGGGCGGCGGCCTCGGCTGGCTGATGGCGAAGCACGGCCTGGCCGCCGACAACCTGCTCGCGGCCGAGCTCGTCACCGCCGACGGCGAGGTGCTCCAGGTCGACGCGTCGTCGCACCCGGACCTGTTCTGGGCGCTGCGCGGCGGCGGCGGCAACTTCGGGGTGGTGACGTCGTTCACGTTCCGCCTCCACCCGCTGGCGATGGTGACGGGCGGCCTGATCGCGCATCCGTTCGACGCCGCGGAAGAGATGCTGCGCTTCTACCGCGACGCGGCCGCAAGCGCCTCGGACGATCTGACCGTCTTCGCGGGGCTCGTGCACGCGCCGGACGGCTCGGGCGCGAAGCTCGGAGCGATGGTCGTCTTCCATGCCGGTGACGAGGACGAGGCGGACCGCGACCTCGCGCCGTTCAAGGACTGGGGCTCACCGCTGGTCGTCGAGATCGGCCGGATGCCGTACGCCGTCATGAACACGATCCTGGACGGGGGCTACCCGCCGGGCGCGCTCAACTACTGGCTGTCGAGCTTCACGCGCGGGCTGACCGACGGGCTCATCGACGCGGCCGTCGAGCGGTTCGCAAGCGTCCCGTCGCCGATGACGGCCATGCTCTTCGAGCACTTCCACGGGGCCGTCACCCGCGTCGGGCGAGACCGACACGCCGGTCCCACACCGTGAGGAAGGGTGGAACCTGGCCATCACCTCGGAGTGGATGGACCCGGCCGACACGGAGGCGAACATCGCCTGGACACAGGAGACGTTCGCGGCGCTGCAGCCGCACCTCGCCGCGCGCCGCTGGTTGAACTACCTCGGCGACGACGCGCAGGAGGACGCCGTGCGCGCGGCCTACGGCCGGAACTGGGACCGCCTCCGCGAGGTCAAGCGCCGCTACGACCCGGACAACGTCTTCCATCTGAACCAGAACATCGCCCCGTAGACCCGGCCAAAAGCCCCGCTACGATGCGGTCAGCCTGCCCTCTTAGCTCAGTTGGTAGAGCACCTCCATGGTAAGGAGGGGGTCGACGGTTCGAGTCCGTCAGAGGGCTTGAAGAGAAGTGCCTGCAAAACGGCATGTGTTGTTGCCTGCCTGGACGGCGGATCGGCTGCGAAGGGAACGTTGAGGGAACATTTCCTGACCCCTT
>DASTZE010000064.1:0-7612 GCA_035764425.1 Gaiellaceae bacterium | reverse complement strand
CGCGTGTCCGCCGGCGACTCCGTCCTCGACCAGCACGCGGCCGACCCGACGTACCACGCGCCGCACCGGCCGGACGCCGTGGTGTTCCCCGACTCGACCGAGGACGTGGCGCGGATCCTCGCCTGGGCCGACCGGGAGCGTGTCCCGGTGGTCCCGTACGGCGCGGCTACCAGCCTCGAAGGGCACGTCATCCCGGTCGAGGGAGGCGTCAGCCTCGACACCGCCCGCATGAACCGGATCCTCGCTGTCGACCCGGGCGACCTGACCGCGGTCGTGCAGCCGGGCGTGACGCGGCTCGCGCTGAACGAGCGGCTCGGCCGCGACGGCCTCCAGTTCCCGGTCGATCCCGGGGCCGACGCGACCCTCGGCGGCATGGCGGCCACGAACGCGAGCGGCACGACCACCGTCCGCTACGGCGGCATGCGCGCGCACGTGCTCGCGCTCGAGGTCGTGCTTCCCGGCGGCCGAGTGCTCCGGACGGGCAGCCGGGCGCGCAAGTCGTCGGCCGGCTACGACGTCGGCGGGCTGTTCGTCGGCTCGGAGGGCACGCTCGGCGTCATCACCGAGCTGACGCTGCGCGTGCACGGCATCCCCGAGCAGGCCGTCGCGATCCGGATCGTGTTCGAGAGCCTCGACGACGCCTGCGCGGCCGCGGTCGCGGTCGTCGGGGCGGGGGTCTCGGTGATCCGGCTCGAGCTGCTGGACGCCGACACGCTGCGTGCGGTCAACGCGTACAAGGGCACGGCGCTCGAGGAGGCGCCCAGCCTCTTCGTCGAGCTGGCGGGCTCGGCGGAAGGGGTCGCCGGTGACCTGGAGGCGGTGCGCGAGCTGGCCGACGGCTGCACGACGTTCGAGGCCGAGCACGACCGGGCCGCGTGCGCGCGATTGTGGGAGGCGCGCCATCACGTGGCCTTCGCGCTCGTGGCGGCGACGCCCGGCCGGCAGCACCTGAGCACCGACGTCTGCGTCCCGGTCTCGCACCTGCCGGAGGCCGTCCGCCGTGCCCGCGCCGAGGCCGACCGCAGCGGGCTCTGGACGAGCATCGTCGCGCACGCCGGCGACGGCAACTACCACGTGCTCTTCGCGCTCGACCCGGACGACCCCAGCGAGCTCGCGCGGGCCCGGGCGCTCAACGACGCCATCGTCGACTTCGCGCTCGCGCACGGCGGGACGTGCACGGGGGAGCACGGCGTCGGCCTCGGGAAGATCGGCTACCTCGAGCGCGAGCATGGCGACCTGCTCCCGCTGATGCGCGGCATCAAGGCGCTCTGCGACCCGAACGGGATCATGAACCCGGGTAAAGTACTGCCGGCTGGCAGTATGTAGTCATGCGTGACCCGCTCCCTCGCCTGCCGGCCGAGGGGACCGCGAACGTCCTGTTCCAGTCCTTCCGGACGCAGACCGCGATCCGCGAGCTCATGCAGGGCGTGCTGGCCGGGACCGGGGTGTCCGGCGAGGAGTACGCAATTCTCGGGGTCGTCCACTTCTTCCCCGACCGCACGCCGACCGAGCTGGCCGCTGCGCTCGGGATCCCACCGACGTCGGTCTCGCGGCAGGTCGCCGCACTGCTCGACAAGGGCCTCGTCGCCCGCCGCCCCAATCCGGAGGATGGCCGCTCGTACCTGCTCTCGCCGACCGCGAAAGGGAGCAAGGCCGTCACGAAGATCGCGCCACGCGTCGCCGACCGCGTCGAGGCGATCGGACAGGTCGCGAAGCGGCCGCTCGAGCAGATCGGCGCCTCGCTGGCCGCCCTGGAGGCGGCGGTCAAGGAGGTACTTGCTGCCGAACGGCGGGCTAGTAAGACCGCCAAGAAACGGGCACGAAGAGAGGGACGGCCGCGCCTCCACTAGCCAGTAGGCTCTGTCGTCCGACCGATGGACGATCTCGCGCCTCTCGTCGGCACCGAACTCGACCTGATCCGCCTCGACGGGCACGAGGACTATCCGTTCCTGATTCGCCGCGACGATCAGGTCATCCGACCATGGGTGGCGACGAGGGGGAGTTGGGAGCCCGATCTCCTCTCTCATGTTGGGTCACTACTGCCCGAGGAGCCGCGGATCGTGGTCGGCGGCGGCCACGTTGGTCTGTCTGCGTTTCAGCTCTGGCGCGCGCGCCCGCGGGCCCGGGAGCTCGTAGTTTTCGAGCCGCACGCCGTCAACGCCGCCCTGCTCGCCTTGAACGTCGCCAGTTGGGGCGCCTCGCCGGTGCGGACGCTGCCGCTCGCGCTCGGTGTCAAGACCGAGCTGCTGGAACTTGCCTCGAACCCGGTCAACTCGGCCGACAACAGGTTGTGGTCCTCGATCCCGGGCGAGCTCGCCGCCGACGGCGGCGACCCAGAGCGGTGGCCGCGGCGGACGGTCCTCGCGGTCGCGCTCGACGACTATTGGGGCGAGCGGGCTCTTGACCTGCTGTTCCTAGACACGCAGGGCTGGGAGCCGGACGTGCTCGAGGGGGCACGGCGGGTGATCGCGCACGCCCGCCCGCTCGTCGTGTTCGAGTGGTGGCCGCGCGCGCTCGTCGCCCGCAATGTCGATCCGGAATTGTTCCTTGGCTGGGTAGAGCGCGAACTCAAGCTGACGCTCTCGGCGATCGGCGACACGGCCGACGTTCGACGGCTGACGAGCCGGCTTCTCGAGGATGACGATCCGACCGCCTATGCGGAGCTGCTCGCGAAGCCGCGTTGGTGAGGCCGCTTGACTGCTTGCCGGTCGCAGAATCGAAGCGAACGAATCCGCAAACCGAACGACGCCATACGCGTCGGGATCGCGACGTCGTCACGGAGGCGGCGGTCAAGGAGGTACTTGCTACCGATCAGTAGTAACTAGTACCATCCGGCAGCACATGCTTCGCCTCGCTGCGCTCCTCGCTCTCATCCTCGCCACCGCGGCCGGCGCGTCGCCGGCCGGCAGCCCGCAGGTGGCCACCAAGATCAAGGTCGGCGCCAAGCCCTGCGCGTCCGTCGCTGCCAAGGGCTTGCTCTGGGTGACGAACTTCGGCTCCAGCACCGTCTCGGTGATCGACCCGGCGAAGAACCGCGTGGTGGGCAGGCCGATCCGGGTCGATCCCGGCCCGTGCGGAATCGTGGCCGGGGCGGGAAGCGTCTGGACACACGCCTTCAACTCCGACCGCGTCGACCGCATCAACCCGCGCTCGCGGAAGGTGACGAAGCGGATCACGATCGGCCGCGGCTCGTTCGACGTCCTCTTCGCCGCCGGCTCGCTCTGGGTGACGAACAACACCGACGACACCGTGCAGCGCGTCTCGCCCGCGCGGAACCGGGTGGTGAAGACCATCACCGTGCCCGGCGGGCCCGCCGGGCTCCAGTTCGTGGACGGCGTCGTGTGGGTCGGGACGAACGGCTCGAACGACATCTACCGGGTCGACCCCGCGACCAACGTCGCCACGCGTGTCAAGACGGGTGCGACCGGCCCCGCCTGGTTCTCCTCGCAGGGCGACGTGCTCTGGGTCTCGAACGTCCCCGACGGGACGGCGTCCCGCCTCGACCCCTTGACGGGCGCCGTGACCGCCACCGTGACGACCGGGATCCAGCCGGTGGACGGGGTCGTCGGCCCGGACGGGCTCGTTTGGATCCCGAACCTGGGCGACGGCACCGTGTCGCGGATCGACCCCGCCGCCGGGAAGGTGGTCGACACCTTCCACGTCGGCACGTCGCCGTTCGTCCTCAACGTGGCCTTCGGCGACGTCTGGTCGCCGGACTACGGCGGCAACCTGGTCTGGCGGCTGCGCTAACGCAGCCGCCGTAGCCGCTCGTCGCGAAGGGCCTGCGCCTCGAGCAGCGCAGCGGCGCTGGGGCCGACGGCCTCGAGGAACGGCCCGCGGCCGATCTCCCAGAGCTCGACGTCGGTGACGGCGAGCACCGTCGCCGTCCGCGGGATGTCCTGCGTCAGCGCGATCTCCCCGAGGACGTCGCCGCGTACGACCCCGCCGCGCGGCTTGCCCTCGTGCCAGATCTCGAGCTCGCCGTCGGCGACCAGGTAGACGCACTCGCCCACGTCCCCTTCGTTGATCACGACCGTGCCCTCGGGAAACGTGCAGAACTCGAGCGCGTCCGCCAGCCGGTCGATCGTGTCCGCGTCGAGCACGCCGAAGAGCGGAATCGCCCGCAGGAGGGCGTGCGCCTCGTCGCGCCGGGTCAAAGGCCCTCTCGGCTGCCTAGCGCCGCTTCTTCTGCTTCTGCATCTGCCGCCGCATGGCGCGGTTCGTCCCCTCCGGCATCCCGCCCTGCTCCTGCACCGCGTCCATGTAGGCACGGCGCTCCTCCGCGCTCAGCTGGCTGAGCGCCGCCTGCGCCCGCTGCGGGCTCGCGTTCGCGTTCAGCCGCTCCAGCTTCTTCACGGCGCTCGCGAGCTCCGGGTTCTGCCGCTCGAGGGCGGCGCGCGACATGCGCTGCAGCCCCTTGCCGATGAGCGGCACCTTCACCAGGAACTGCATGACCGAACGCAGGTACTTCCCGCCGGCGATCTTCCCCAGCACGAAGAGCAGGGCGAACAGCAGGATGAGGACCAGCAGGATGACCAGCGGGATGAGGAGCGGCGAGAAGGCGATCATCGAGGTGAAATCGTAACCGGCTACCACTTCGAGTTGCGTCCGCGTCGGGAGCTGTAGACGAGCTTCGAGCGGGCGACCGCCATGCCCGCCTCCTCGAACTGCTCGCGGTGCCCGAGCCGGTTGGCGACGCGGCTCGTCTCGGCCTGCTGCTCGGGGAGGACGAACGTGATCGCGACGCCGCTACGGCCGGCGCGGCCGGTGCGGCCTGTGCGGTGCACGTAGCCCTTGTCCTCCTCGGGCGGATCGAAGTTGATCACCTGCGTGATGTGCTCGAGGTCGAGGCCGCGGGCGGCGACGTCGGTGGCGATCAGCGTCGAGACCTTGCCGTTCTCGAAGCGCTCGAGCGCGCGCTCCCGGGCGCGCTGCGACAAGTCGCCGTGCATCGCGACCGCGTCGACGCCGTGGCGGTGCAGCTTGTGCACGAGCCGGTCGGCGCCACGCTTGGTGCGCACGAAGACGAGCGTCAGCCCGTCGACCTCGGTCAGGTGCTGGACGAGCGTCTCGACCTTCGTGTCCGCCCTGACCGGCACGAAACGGTGCTCGATCTCGACCGGCGTGCGCTCGTCGGGCAGGCGGCCCTCGAAGCGGGACGGGCTGTTCGTGTACTTGCGGGCCAGCTCGCCGACCTCACCGTCGAGCGTGGCCGAGAAGAACATGGTCTGGCGGTTGCGCGGCAGCCGGCGCACGATCTTGTCGACCTGCGGCAGGAAGCCCATGTCGAGCATCCGGTCGGCCTCGTCGAGGACGAGGATGCGGATCTTCGACAGGTCGACGAGGCGGCGCTGGACGAGGTCCTCCAGGCGGCCGGGCGTCGCCACCACGATGTGCGCGCTCTTGGCGCGCCTGCCCTGCGCGGAGATCGGCACGCCGCCGTAGACGGAGGCGACCTTCAGCCTGTGCGGGCCGGCGATCGACTCGAGCTCCTCCGTCACCTGGACGGCGAGCTCGCGGGTCGGGACGAGGACGAGCGCGGACGGGCGCGCGTCGGCCGGATCGGTGCGCTCGACGATCGGCACCGAGAACGCGAGCGTCTTGCCCGATCCGGTCGGCGAGCGCGCGAGCACGTCGAGCCCGGCGAGCGCGTCGGGCAGCGCGAGCGTCTGGATGCGGAACGGGGAATGGATGTTGCGAGCGGCGAGCGCATCGGCCACAGGCGCGGACACGCCGAGCTCGCGGAATGAAACGTCTGACAAGTTGTTCGACTCCCTTCGGGTTCGAGACCTGCCTGCCTCGACACACCCGAAGGAGGAACGAAGAGCAAATCTCACCGGACGGCCGGATTGCCGTCCGTGGACACACCGTAGCATCGGCGCGAGGCGCCACCACCTCGAGTGCGCTATGCGCCCCCGAGGCGGAGCCGCGCCCAGCCCCGCCTGCGGGGACGCTCCCCCTAGAGCCCGAACGGCCTCGCGGCGCCGTCGAACTCGTCGAACTGCACGATCGTGGTCTCGTCGTTCGCCCAGGCGTCGTGGCCGGCCGGAACAACGAAGACGTCGCCCCTCGGGTACGTCGACCGCTTCACCTTGATGTCGCCGAGGTAGACGACGTCGATCTTCACGCCGCCCTTCTCCGCCTGCTCGTCGGGCTGGGCGAACGAGCGCGGCAACAGACCGCTTCGCAGAGGCTTAATCAACGCCACGCGGGATCGGCGTCCTCGAAGGGCGTCCGGGTCAGGCGCCGGAGCGCCGCTCATGACGTCGACGGTCCAGAGCTCGGCGCCCATCGAAGGGGCCCGCTTCACGGCGCGCGCATCCGCGCGGCCTCTGAGCGGCGGTCAGCGAAAGTCCGCCGGCGTCCCGATCGCGATCTGCGGCTGCGCGCCGGGCCGCAGCCAGCGCAGCACGGACGCGAGCTCGGCGCGCGGCAGGCTTACGCAGCCGTTCGTCGGCCGGCCGCGGGCGACGTGCAGGAAGATCCCCGAGCCGCGTCCACGGACGACCGGGTGCATGTTGAACTCGACGACGGCCAGGAACGCGTACGCCGCCGGCGACCTCGACATGTCCGGCGTGGGTGTCCGGAAGGGCGGCTGCCGGTTGCACGTCCAGTGCACGAACGAGTTGTACGCCGGGTACGCGGGATCCTCGACCCACCAGTCACCGCAGCGCAGCCGGTGGTAGCGGAAGCGGACGCCGGGGTTCGGCGCGTTGCCGTACATCGTCGGCGCGATCCCGAAGGTGCCGATCGGCGTGGTGCCGTCGCCCTCGTGGCGGTTGCGGCTGAGGCCGGCCCGGCCGACCCGTGCCGGGTAGGGGCCGGCGACTGGGTGCCAGCAGCGGTCGCGGCGCTCCCAGGTGCGGAGCGTCGCGTGCGTCGTCTCCGTCGTCGGCGCCTCGACGGTGATGAGCTGCGTCCCGGTCGCGTCCGCCGCCGGGGCCGGGGCACAGGCGACTGCGAGCGCGGCGGCGAGAGCGAGCACGGCGTCAGAGGGTATGCGTCAAATCCCCAACCGGCGAAACGCCGTATCACCTGACATGAACAGCATCAGACGACATCCGTTTCGCATCATCCTCATCGTTGTCATCGCCGCGGCCGCCCTGGTCGCGACCGTCGTGGCCTCGGGCTCGGGCGCGTCGAGCAAGGCCACGGTCAAGGCCGAGAAGAACGCCACCCTCGGCAAGACGATCCTCGTCACGCGCACGGGCCGCACGCTCTACTCGCTGAGCGCGGAGCGGCACGGACGCTTCATCTGCACGGACAGCACCTGCCTCTCGCTCTGGAAGCCGCTGCGCGGCTCCGCGACCGGGGTCAAGGGGCTGACCGTCGTGACGCGGCCGGACCGCACGCGCCAGGTCGCGTACAAGGGCGGCCCGCTCTACACGTTCACCGGTGACCACAGGGCCGGCGACGTGAACGGCAACGGCTTCCGCGACGTGGGCGTCTGGCGCCCGGTCGCCGTCAGCGGCACGGTGTCGACCGCGCCGTCGAAGCCCTCGGTCTACGGGTACTAGATTGGCTGCGTGAGCGACGAGCCTGATCCGCCCGGCGGCGACGAGGAACCCGAGCCGCTGGACGAGCCGGCGGACGACGAGCCGGACAGTCCCTG
>DASTZE010000063.1:0-12002 GCA_035764425.1 Gaiellaceae bacterium | reverse complement strand
ACTGCGCTCGCGGAGCGCACTCGCGCCGAGATCTACGCGAGCGGGGCGCGGCCTCGGACGACCGCGCTCAGCGGGCCGGGCTCGCTGACGGCGAGCGAGCGCCGGGTTGCCGACCTCGCCGCCGACGGCCTCTCGAACCGGGGCATCGCGCAGCAGCTGTACGTGACGCCGAAGACGGTGGAGGTGCACCTGACCAATGCGTACCGCAAGCTCGGGATCGGCTCGCGGCGCGACCTCGCGAACGTGCTCCGCGGCTGATCTAACGGCCGAGCGCGAGCGGCACCGCCTTCGGACCGCGGAAGGCTGCGATCTCGTGCCAGCGGATCACGTCCCCGGCGAACTCGATCCGGCGGAAGCGCGCGAGCAAGCCGGCGAGCGCGAGTTGGATCTCCACACGAGCGGGCGCGGCGCCGATGCAGAAGTGCGGGCCGATGCCGAACTGAAGGTGCCGGTTCGGCGAGCGGCCGATGTCGAAACGGTTCGGCTCCGGGAACTGCCGTGGATCCCGGCCGGTCGCCCCCAATGGCAAGCCAGAGGGTCTCACCCGCACCGGCTCGCCCTGCAAGACCTCGTACGTCGGGTACGGGTCGACAAAGAACTCGGGCGTAAAGAAGCGACTCACATCGAACCAGCGACCTCCCGCATGTGAATTAGGTCTCTTGGTTGACAGGGTGCGCTCGCGGGGCGGAGGATCACTGTAGATGGAGCGAGCGCGCGTCGAGGAGACCCGCTTGACCCGTGCAGCACCGGAGCCGTCCGAACTGCTCCGAACCCCGCAGGCCACCGTGCTCGCCTGGCAAACGAGCTACGGCAACGCCGCGGTATGCCGCACGCTTGGCCGGCGGGTGCTCGCGCGGCAGACGGAGGCTGACCGCAAGATCGATGAGACCGAGGAAAAGAAGCTCCCCATCGCCGAGCTGCTTACGTGGTGCGACGGCATCCCCGCGACCCTGCGCGACGAGATGATCACCAAGATCGGCGCACACGCCGGCTGGATCAGCGAGGAGCGGCAGCTCGCGTGCCTACTTGCCGTCAAGTTCAAAGGCGTCCTCAAACGCGGCGACTTCAACAACACGTACTGGCCGCTGCTACAGCGCCTTCCAGCGGATCAGCGCGAGCTCGTGCTGGGCTGGGTCGGGCCGGCGGCCGAGGGCGAGGCCGTCAACAAAGCCGGCGTCAAGAAGCCGAACGTCAAGGCGACCGCGAGCATGCGCGGGGCGCCCGGCGACTCGCTGGTGGTCGACGGGATCACGTACGTCTTCACCGCCGAGGGGATCCAGTTCAAGGAGAGCAAGTCCGTCGGCGGCGGCCCAGCCGCGCGCAACAACAACCCCGGCAACATCACTGTCGACAACTTCCAGCCGTACGCCTGGCAGCCCGACATCGGCGCCTATCCGGGCAGGAACACCGACGGGCGGTTCGCCATCTTCCCGACGCTGGCGGCGGGCAAGAAAGGCGCGATCGCGTGGGCGCGCCGCTTCGGCGGCAGCAAGAGCATCCAGGACTACTTCGAGGGTTACGCGCCCCGGAGCGAGCCCGGCAACGACCCGGACAAGTACGTCACCACGGTGCTTGCCCACGTCAAGGCGGAGACCGGGAAGACGTTCACGACGACGTCGACGGTCGCGGAGATCCTCGCCGTCGGCGCGGGCGCGGAAAAGGGCTTCATTGAAGGACACATCGAGGCCGAGGGATTCTCGATGACGGGCATCAAGTGTGTGCCACGCGACAGCGCGGAGCTGCCCAAAGCGGTGCGCGACTACGCGCAGGGCTTCGACAAGGCAGTCGAGGGGACGCGCAAGGTCGCCGAGGAAGTCGCTCCAATTCCGAAGCCGTGAAGGCGGTGGGTCGCCAGGTCGCGTGCCGCGTAGTGGGATGGGCGCGGCTGGGAACAGACACCCCTGGAATCGGCCGGTTGTGGCCGCAGGAAGATGCGTTCTTGCTCCCGGTCGAACCCGGTCGTAGAGTCGGTCGGTGGGACGAATCGAGAAGCGCCTTCGGGAGCTGGGACTCGTCTTACCGGCTCCGATGGATCCGCCGGGCAACTTTGAGCTGGTAACAGTCCACGCTGGGGTTGCGTACGTCGCGGGCCACACGGCGATCGATGGGTCGACCGTTCTTGTCCATGGAGCGGTAGGTGGAGAGCTATCGCTCGACGATGGATACCGCGCGGCACGACTGACCGGACTGTCGATTCTGGCGTCGCTCAAGCACGCGCTCGGCGACCTCGACCGCGTGAGCCGTTGGCTTCGAGCGGTCGGGTACGTCCATGCAGCACCAGGTTTCCACGACAATTCGAAGGTTGTGAACGGGTTCAGCGACCTGATCATCGAGCTCTGGGGCGACGCGGGAAGGCACGCGCGTTCGTCGCCCGGTCAAGGCCCCTCTCCGCTCAATGTGCCGATCATCGTCGACGCCTTCGTCGCGGTCTCTGACTGAACGACAAGCGCGCTCCCAGGACACCGGGCAGAGCACGACGAGCTCCCGCCGCTGGTCGTCGTGGCCGCCAGACCAGTCGGCCCGCCGGCCGCGGGCGTCGCCGTCACGGTCAACACGGAGACATTCGGCGCACACGAGTGGGGCTGGCGGGGTGACCGATTCGGGCATCGCCAAATCCAGGGGTGACGGCTGCGAAGCGACTTCATGCCCGCTGTGATGAGCCAGAACGCGAATACGGCCAGGAAGATCGGGAGCCAGATGAAGACGAACAGGAGCTAGAACAGCATTCCGACGTCGTAGCCTAGGAAGTCCGTCGTCAGGCCAAGCGCGACGATCACCGCGTCGTCCGGCAGACCGAAGGCGTACCGGTACGCGCGCCGGGCACTGGGCATCGTCGCCGACGCCCTCGACCTCGACCTCGTCTCGCACGACTTCCGCCGTTCGCTCGCCTCGTTCCTGATCGTCGCCGCCCGCGCCGACGAGGCGGCCGTCACGGCCGTGATGGACCACGCGAACATTGAGACCACCCGGCGCATCTACGCGGGCGACTGGTGCGAGGCCGAAGAACGAAACGCTCTCGTCCTGCGCCAGCTCGCCGACGCGGGCATCGGGCAGTAGGCGCAGCGCACGCCAGGCGCCCTGACGGCCATGGCCCTGGCGGCGGGTCTTGGAACCAGACCTACGGGCGGTGGCGACTAGACCTTCGGGCTAGGCAGTCCGCCCCTCCTCCTGCGTGACTTACAGCTTCACTAACTCGGGGGGAAGAAGTGACACTTGCTCTGCTCGCGCTCGCCAATTGGGCGGGCGCCACCTACACCGCGCACGCGATCGGCACGCGCAAAGGCCGCTACCACTCCTGGCTCTGGGGTTTCCTCATCGGATGGGTCGGCGTGATCGTGGTCGCCAGCCGTAAGCCTCGCTACGAGAAGCGCAACAGGCGCCCACCGGGGGAGAACCAGCGATGGGCGGAACTTGTGCGAAAGCAGGCCGAACTGGATCGGCAACGCGCCCGCTAAGCGTTCGGCGAGCGGCGGCCTCCCGGCTCCTGAACGCGCGTCCGTTGGTCGAATGCTGACCAAAACGCTGACCACGCCCCCGGCCGTCTCCCCGCCCGACAACACCGCTAGGCGCAAACCGAGGCGCGATGCGAGTGTCCGGCTGATGGGCGCGGCTGGGATCGAACCAGCGACCTCCCGCGTGTGAAGCGGGCGCTCTCCCGCTGAGCTACGCGCCCCGAAGGGCTTGAACAAGCGGAACGCGGAGTCTAGCCGAGGCGCTCGGAGGACGAATGCAAGCCCGATGGAAGGGAAGGGTGACCGTCGCCGGGACGGTCACCCTTCCGTGCACGCTGCCCTACTTGCAGTCGCCGCCACTGCCACCGATCGGGTGGCGCTGCTCGCAGGTCAGGTCCTTGAACTCGGCCGTGTTCGGGACGTTCTGGACCCAGCCGTTGTAGACGTTCGGGGACCGGGAGGACGCCCTGCCCGCCCATGCCGGCATTGCCGGTGACGGTGTCGTCTGACTTCGTATGCGTCCCGGCGGTCAGGAGCACTCGGCCGACGATCGTGGCGTCCGCTGCGCTGCCGTCGCCGTTCGGATCTGGATCGACGACCAGCAGCTCGTTCGAGAACTTGCTCGAGACGTACGCGTAGTAGCCGCCGCCCGCCTTCGCGCCGAAGTTGATCCCGTGGCAGCCCGCATCACACGGGAGGCTCTTGACGAGCGTGTCGCTCTTGGTGTCGACGATCGTGATCGTCCCGGTCAGCGTGTTCGCCGTGAAGACCCATTTGCCGTTCGGGCTGACCGGCGTTTGGATGGGCAGCGCCCCGACCGGTCCGCTGATCGCGCCCGTGATCGGGTCGTAGTTCGCAAGCAGGTTGATGTTCTTGATCAGCGTCGGATGCGGCGTCTTGAGGTCGATGACGCTGAGGGTGCTCGACTCGTAGTTCGAGACGTAGTACTTGCTCGCGTCCGGCATCATGCTGGCCGCGATCGGGAGGTCACCGGTGGCGACCTTCGGCTCGATCGTCCCGGGCACCACGTGCACGACCGTCGAGTCGTTCGTGTTCGAGTTCGGTGTCACCATCATGTGTCCGTCGGATGACATCCAGTGCGCATGAGGCTGGCCCGGGTCGCCGGAGTCCTGGACCTGGATCGTGCGGTCGATCTT
The DNA here is from genome assembly GCA_035764425.1 of Gaiellaceae bacterium. GTDB lineage: Bacteria > Actinomycetota > Thermoleophilia > Gaiellales > Gaiellaceae > JACVRM01. Next base: position 7,393 of record DASTZE010000063.1, on the reverse strand, counting down.
CGTCGCGCCGGGGCTGAGTTCGACGATCGACCCCTCGCCGTTCAGGGAGACGTGTACCTGGTCGGTGTCAACGCGCGTCATCACGTGCGCCGGCGCCTCGCCCACCTTCAGGCTCCGGACGAGCGCCCCGGTCTTCCGATCGAAGACGTCCAGCTTGTCGTCGAACCACTCCGTCTGGTAGACGAGCGACTGCGAACGATCGGTCCACATGTTGTGCGGGTTGTTCATGTTCACCGACGGCAGTGCGACCTTGCGCGTGACAGTCCAGTCGGACGCGTCGACGGCCGTCGCGGTACCGGGCTTCGTCTTGCCCGCGGTCTGCTCGAACTCGGTGTCGACCCACGCCTGGCCGATGCCCTTGCCGGTCGGCGGGATCGCCGCGGGGAGCGAGACGGGCTCGTGGAAGGAGCTCTGGAAAGCCGCGTCGAGGTTCGGCACGTACGCGGGGTTGCCGTCCTTGTCGTATGCCAGTACCGGCACCGCCGGGTACGACGGATCCCACGTCGAGCCTGTCTTCGTGAACACCTGGTAGTTCTGTGGGTTCGTGATGATGAAGAACGCCCGGACGAGCCGGAACGCGAGGTTCGACGAGGTCGGGACCGTGGCGCCGTTGACCAGGGTGATCGTCTTCCCGAGGTCGAGGCCCTCGGTGTCGGGATCGTCGACGATCACTGCACCGAGCATGAATGGGTGCAGCTTGCAGACGAACACGTAGAGACCCGGCGTCGTGACGCGCACTTCTTCAACTCCGCGGAAAGCGTGCGGCTCGTCGAACGGCATCTTCGCCGCGCCGGTCGGCCAGAGCAGGCTGCTCGCCGTATGCACGGTATTGCTCATCGAGCCGACGTCGAAGCGGATCGTGTCGCCCGGATGCGCGATCATGAGCGAGCGCGTCCCGGCGATGTCGACGCCCGAGTCGAACCAGTTCCCGGGGTTGTCGGTGAGCTGGAACGTGTGAACGGTGTCCGCTCCCACCGGCCCGGCAGCGGCGTCACTGGCGAGGCCGATGCCGCCCACCGCGAACACGCCCGCCGCGGCGGCGGCCGGGACGAGCGCGCGGCGGAAGATCTGCCGCCGGTCTCTCGTTCCACGCTCGAGCAGAAACAGCCCGAACAGCACCAGCGGTACCGCGGCCAGCTCGCCGACCGCCGCGTCGCGAAGGCCGTGCAGCAGCGACCCGAAGAAGCCGGTCGAGCCGTCGAGGCCGCCGGCGTGGTGATGATGCTCAGCGCCGGCGCCACTGCCGGCGAGCGCCTCGTCGATGACGTCGTGCAGGCGGACCGACGGGATCAACAGCAGCCCGAACACGCCCGAGATGAGCCCGGCCCGCGCGCCCGGGCCGCGCCGACGGCCGAGGCGGAGCCCGGCAACGACGGCGGCCAATGCGACCGGGAACGCCAGCAGGGCGTCGCGTACAGCGTGGCCGAGGTGGCCCTCGGCGCCGTGCTCCTCGGTCACGCCGAGGACATAGGAATGGAACGCGTGCTCGAAGCCGATCACGCCGAAGGCGAGGAGCGAGGCGAGGAGCAGCGCGTCGCGGCTGAAGACCGACGACGCCCCGCGCACTAAGCGCGCCCGATTCGCCGAAGCTGAAGAGGTTTGCATGGGGTCTTGCCCTCCTTCGTGTTGCAGACTGGGGATGCCGGCAAGCCTGCTCTGTGCGCCACCAGCTGGAAATGGCGCCGCCCGCCGACCTGGGGGCGGGGCGCCGCTCATGGCGTGACGGATTTCCGTCGTGCGATCGGCGGCAGACGCCCCTCCCGACCCCAATGCCTGCAGGCACGATCCACGTCGTAGGACCGACCGGACGAGGAGGAGTCGTGTACGAGACGCGTGGCTATCCGATCGACCCAGAGCTGGCCCGCGCGTGGCGGGCTCGACCACACCGGCGCGGGTGGTCAGGGGCCGATCCTCGAGCGCTCAGGACGCTCGGTCTGCGCGTGCTGCGGTCAATCCGCCGGGCGCGGTGAGTGCCCGAGCAGCGCGAGCACGGCGAGGACTCGACGGTTGTCGTCCTCGCTCCCAGGGAGGCCCAGCTTTCGGAAGATCGCCTGCACGTCCCGTTCGACGGCTCGCGGGCTGAGGAAGAGTCGTTTGCCGATCGCGCGGTTCGAGCGTCCTTCTGCGATGAGCGAGAGCACGCCGCGCTCACGTTCCGTGAGGTCGTCAAGGACGGAGCGCCGATGGCCGCCCACGAGCATCTTCACGACCTCGGGGTCGAATGCGGTTCCACCTCCTGCAACTCGTTCGACCGCGTCGACGAAGTCGCCGACGTCGCGCACTCGATCCTTCAGCAGATAGCCGACGCCGGATGCGTCGTCGCCGACGAGCTCGAGCAGGTACGTGGGCTCGAGGTGCTGCGACAGCACGAGCACCGCGACCGAAGGATGCTCCCGGCGAATCTCAGCGGCGGCCACGATGCCGCCGTCGGTGTTGCCGGGCGGCATATGCACGTCGACGATGGCGATATCGGGGAGGTAGGAGCGAACCTTGAGCCGCAAGTCGTCGGCGTCGACGGCGCGGCCGACCACCTGATGACCTGCTTCGACGAGCAGTAGCGCGATCCCCTCGCGCACCAGCGCGTGGTCGTCTGCGACGACGACCCGTAGCGTGTGGGCGGTATCTTCACTTTGGTCTGCGGCGGGTATAGCGTCAGAGGTGTCCATGGCCATCACGGTGGACGCGCAAAGCCTGCAGCGCGTCGAGCACGAGGTCGCTCAGATACTCGCGGAAACGGAGGGGCCCGTCGAGGTCTACGCCGCGGCGCTCGAGGCAATCGGCAGGACACTCGGCTGGGATCTGGGGTCCGTCTGGGAGGTGGGCCACGACGATCAGCGTCTTCGCTGCGTTTGCACGTGGCACGCGGGCGACGTGGCCCCGGAGTTCGAGGCACTGAGTGAACGGCTGACCCTCGACCGAAGCGAAGGGCTCCCCGGCCGCATCTTGTCGACCGGGAAGCCCGCGTGGATCGTCGACCCGCCCACGGACCAGAACTTTCCGCGCGCCGAGGCAGCTCGCCGCGCAGGGTTGCAAGCCGCGTTTGGTTTCCCGCTCCTGAGCCCACGCGGCGTTGTGGGGGTGATGGAGTTCTTCACGCAGGAGGCGCGCGATCCGGACGAGCGCATGCTTGCCACGATGAGTGTGATCGGAAGCCAGGTCGGTCAGTTCATCGCGCGCCGCCACGTCGAGGCCGAGGTCCGCGCCAGCGAGTCGAGGCTGCGGGCGACGCTCGAAGCGGCGCTCGATGCCGTCGTGACGATGGACTCGAGTGGACGCGTACTCGACTGGAATCACGCAGCCGAGGCGACCTTCGGGTACCGCGCCCACGAGGCGATCGGTCGCGACATGGCAGACCTGATCGTGCCGGCGAAGCTCCGTCCCACCCACCGTCGAGGCCTGGCGCGTTTTCTCGAGACCGAGCAGGCCGTTGTGCTGGACAAGCGGATCGAGCTCAGCGGCCTGCACAAGAACGGGAGCGAGTTCCCGGTCGAGCTCACCATCACGAGGATCGGGCTTCCCGGCCCGCCGACCTTCACCGGCTACGTCCGCGACATCACCGACCGGAAGCGCGCCGAGGCCGAGCTTCAGGCGTCGCGTGCGCGTCTCGTGGAGGTCGCCGACGCCGAGCGGAGGCGAATCCAACGCAATCTTCACGACGGCGCGCAACAACGACTCGTGTCCGTGATGCTCACCATCGGTCGGCTCTGCCGACGGAGCGGCGGGGAGCAGCGAGAGTTGCTGGAGCTTGTCGACAACGAGCTGGCGGCCAGCCTCCAGGAACTGCGCGAGCTCGCCGGGGGTCTCCACCCCTCCGTGCTGTCGGAGCGGGGCCTGGTGACGGCGCTCGAGGCGCTCGCCCTGCGCGCGCCGGTGCCGGTCCAGCTCGCCGTCCTCCCGGACACCCGCCTGCCCGAGCAGGTCGAGGCAGCCGCGTACTACGTGGTCGCCGAGGCCCTGGCGAATGCGCAGAAGCACGCGGGCGCGAAGCAGGTGACGGTTCATGCAAGGATCGACGACGACGTGCTGCTCGTCGACGTGTTCGACGACGGATCCGGCGGTGCCGACCCCGCCGGAGAGGGCCTGCGAGGTCTCTCCGACCGCGTGGAGGCCCTGGGCGGGACCCTCGAGATCGACAGCCCGGCCGGGCAGGGAACAGACGTCCTTGCCAGGCTCCCGCTCGGCTGACTCGCGCGGCTAAACGACCGTGACCCGAGCACGCCCGTGGTTCAGGGTGTGAATTTCCTGTAAATGGCGGGCTCTTTCGGCTTCCCCTGAAGGCAGCCGGGGCACGACTTCTCTAGGCAGAACGCCAGGAAGGGAGCCTGACATGAAGACGCTACTGCTCACCACAACTGCGCTGCTGTTAGCCGTCGGCACTGCCGCCGCGGCAAAACAGGCGAAACCGCAGGTAACCATCGCGGCCTCGCCGCCGGTCGTCACCTTCGGCGCTTCGGTCTCGCTGTCCGGGACGGTTGCGACCCACGCGGCCGGCCAGACGGTCGACGTGCTTGCACAGCCGTCCGGTCAGGCGAGCTTTGCCGCTCTGACATCGGTTGACACGACGGCCGGCGGCGACTGGACGTACGCCGCCAAGCCGACGATCGAGACGTCCTACGAGGCGCGATCGCTGGCGGTGACGAGCCAACCAGTGGTCGTGAAGGTGCGCCCGCAGCTGGCGCTCACGAAGGTGAGCCTGAGCGGGCACAAGGGCACGTTCTCGGTCAAGGCGACCGCAAACCGCTCCTTCGCCGGGAAGTTCGTGCTGGTGCAGCGGCTCGCCGCTGCCGGCGTGCTCCAGCTGACGAAGGTCGTCCTCGGGAACGACTCGTCGGCGACATTCACGATTCGCGTCCAGCCGGGCAGGTCGCGCCTGCGCGCCGTGATGCCGACATCGCAGACGCAGCCTGGCTACGTGGCCGCGCAGAGCGCGGTGCTCACGATCCATTAGCGCTGAGGACAGGTCACATTCAGGAGGCCCGGCGCGAATCGGCGCCGGGCCTCCTATAGGTAAATCGAATGACACTGCTCGTGCAGGGACGTCGGCGTCGGGTCGCCCTTCAGGTCGGTCGCCGCGCAGGTGATGCTGAAAATCTGGCCTGACCGGTCGTCGTTCAGCGTCAGCGTCACGCGTTTCACCCCGGCCAGGTCGGGATCGTTCGCGAGGTGCTCGAAGACCGGGACGGACAGGAGGAAGCCCTCGTAATTGCTGTGCAGCGGCGTCGGGACGATGACGGTGCACGCACTGTTGTCGTCGCAAGCCACGCGTCCTTTGCCGAGCTTCGCGACCGTGTCCTGCAGCGCATCCTCGGGTCGGGCCTTGGCCGACCCGCCGCACGCCGCCAGACCGGCGAGGAGCAGCAACACGGCAACGAGCGTGCCGACGGCTGCGACGCGGCCCACCATGAACGAAGTATCGCCGGGGCTAGCGGCGCAGCAGCTCGCGCGCGGTCTCGCGCGCGGCGTCGTCACGGTCGCGCCAGACGCGCTCGACAAGCGAGCCCATCACGTCGCGGATCCCGATCACGCCGAGCAGGAACCCGTCCTGCACCACGGGGAGATGACGGATGCGGCGCTCGCCCATGAGCCGCGCCGCGGAGACGATGTCGTCGTCAGGCGAGACGGTGACCGGCCGGCGCGTCATGACCTCGCTGATCCGGACCTCGGCGAAGCGGCTTCCCTCGCCCGCGAGACGGACGAGGTCGCGCTCGGTGAAGATGCCAACTAGCTCCGGGCCGTCACAAACCGTTACGCTGCCCACGTTCTCCTCGTTCATGCGGGCGACGGCCAGCGACACAGGGTCGTCCGGCCCCACGCTGACGAGGCGAACGCTCATGACCTCCCCGATCCGCATTTCAGCATCTTAGTGCCCATCGCCACGAACTTCAAACCGCTACGATCGCGGCGCCCGGCTGCGCTAGGCGGGGAGCTAGCGGTTCCCTCCACTCGCAATCCGCTCCAGCGAGGCTGAATCCCCTCCCGAGGGGGTGGCGTTCGTGGAACGGGCTGGCGAACGCGAGCGTTGACGGTCAGGTTCCGCGCACTGGGAGCCTCCGAACCGCGTCAGGTCCGGGAGGAAGCAGCGCTAAGGAGTCTCTCCCAGGTGCCGCGGGGCGACCTGACCCGAGCGAGCGTCGCAGGCACCACCACGGTACGCGCCAACAGAGGAGGGTGCGCGGCCGGGCTTTCTTCACCAGGCAGACTGCGGGGATGACCGCTCTCCGTCTGTGCGAGGATGCCGCCCCGGCATGAGCACCGCGCTCTACCGCAAATATCGACCCCAGGACTTCGACGAGGTCGTTGGCCAGGAGCCCGTTGTGCGCACGTTGCGCAACGCGATCACCGCGGGGACGACGCGCCAGGCGTACCTGTTTGCCGGGCCGCGCGGGACGGGGAAGACGTCGCTTGCCCGCATTCTCGCCAAGGCGCTGAACTGCGCGCAGGGCCCGACGCCGACGCCGGACAACACCTGCAACTCGTGCGTGACGATCACGGCGGGGACCTCGCTCGACGTCATCGAGATGGACGCCGCGTCGCAGCGCGGCATCGACGACATCCGCGAGATCCGTGACCGCGTCGTACTGCAGCCGGTCGAGGGCCGCTTCAAGGTCTACATCCTCGACGAGGCGCACCAGCTCACGGACGCGGCGTGGAACGCGCTGTTGAAGCTGATCGAGGAGCCTCCGCCCCATCTCGTCTTCGTCTTCTGCACCACCGACCTGGCCAAGGTGCTGCCGACCGTGCGTTCGCGATGCCAGACCTTCGTCTTCGCCCGGCCGCGGCTGCCGGAGCTCGTGCGGCTCCTGCGGCGCATCGCCGACGGCGAGGGCATCGACGTGCCGGACGCCGCGCTGTCCTTGATCGCGCGATCGGCGCGCGGGAGCTTCCGCGACGCCGTCTCGACGCTCGACCAGCTCGCCGCCGCGACCGAAGCGGCGATCAGCGTCCAGGACGTGCTCCAGCTGCTCGGCGCAGTGGAGGAGGAGGCGCTCTTCCGCCTCTGCGACTTCGTCGTCGACCGCGACACGGCCGGGGCACTCACCTTTGTCGAGGAGCTCGCCGAGCAGGGACAGGATCTCGGCCGCTTCGTCATCGACCTGCTGGAGCACCTGCGCCAGCTGCTCCTCGTCCAGCACGTCGGCGACGTGCCCGACTCGCTGCCGCTGACGGAGGAGACGCGCGAGCGCCTGCACGCGCAGGCGAACCAGCTCGGCGAGCCCTCCGTCGTCCGGCTCTGCGACCTGCTCACGGTCGCCGTCGACGACCTGCGCCAGGGCGGCGACCCGCGGCTGCCGCTCGAGCTCGCCCTGGTCAAGGTGACACGCCCGTCCGCCGACCTCGAGCGCGAGTCGCTCGCCTACCGGATCGAGCAGCTGGAGCAGCGCGGGCACGTACC
>DASTZE010000062.1:0-12730 GCA_035764425.1 Gaiellaceae bacterium | reverse complement strand
CCCGTGTAGATGACCTCCATGCCCGCGTCGCGCAGCGCCCGCGCGATGATCTTGGCCCCTCGGTCATGGCCGTCGAGGCCGGGCTTCGCGATGACAACTCGGATCTTTCCCGCCATTTCCGCGAGTATAGGAGTGTGCAAGTCCAGGTCGTCGGCTGTTCCCCGGCGTGGCCCAACCCCGGGGGCGCGCAGTCGGGCTACCTCGTCGACGGCCGGGTGCTGCTCGATTGTGGGCCCGGCGTGCTCGGGCGCCTGCGCACCCAGAACGGCAGCTGGCCCGACGTCGACGCGATCGTGATCACGCACTTCCACCTCGACCACTGGGGCGACGTCGTCCCCTGGGTCTGGGGGCGGATGTTCGGTCTCGGCCGGGGGCTGCACACGCCCGCGCTGTGGGTGCCGCCGAACGGCAAGGAGGAGCTGGAGCTCTTCGGCGGGACGTTCGGGACACCCTGGATGTTCGAGCGCACGTTCGAGATCAACGAGTACCCCGAGGACGACCCCTTCGTCGTCTCGGGGCTCGAGATCCGCGCCACGCGCGTCCCGCACTACACGCTGAGGACGTACGCGCTGCGGGTGACCGACGGCGAGCGAACGCTCGCGTACTCGGGCGACTCGGGCCCGACCGAGCGCCTCGCGGACGTCGCCCGCGACGCCGACCTTTTCATCTGCGAGGCCACCCTCGAGCGCGGCGAGCTCGACGGCGAGCTCCGCGGGCACCTCTCGGCCGACGAGGCGCTCGAGGCGTACCGGGCGTCAGGAGCACGGCGCCTGCTGCTGACGCACCGGCCGCAGGAGCTGCCGCTCGACGGCGGCCTCGAGCAGGCCTACGACGGGCTCGAGCTCGACGTCTGAGCCGGGCTGTGCGCGTCGCGGTAGGCGCGCTCCGCGCGCCGGTGGCGCAGCTTCCCGCGGACGAGGAGCACGATCGGCAACGCGATGATCAGGACGAAGATGCCGAGGATCGGGAGCAGCAGCCAACCGCTGCCGATCGGCTGCCGCGACGAGGCGGCGACCTCCTGCGCCTGCTTCGCCCGCTGCGTCGGGCTCAGGACTCCGGGCGAGATCGGCGCCCAGTAGTCGACCATCCAGTGCGGGCTCGTCGCCGGCCCGCGCTTGACGAGCTCCATGGAGAAGAGAAGGGCCTCGGTCGTCGAGTTCTCGCGCGGCAGCATCGAGACCTGGTAGCCGATGTGGTTCTTGATCGTGTAGTCCGTCTTGTAGCGGACGCTGTCGAGATCGTTCGCCGGGAACGGCACGACCGGGATGTCGCCGCTCTTCCACGCCTCGCGCGTGAACCCGGCGCGGAGCTCGGGCGCGGTCAGGTTCCACGAGGCATCGATGTGCCGCCGGAGCACCGCGGTGTCGATGAACTTCGCCGCGGCGAGCTTCGCCGCGGCCTGATCCGCCGCGCCCATTCGCACGTGCTTCGGCGCCGGTGCGACGAGGGTCGGCTTGCCAGGCCGGGCGGCGGGCAGCTTGTCGCCGTTGTTGTCCGGTAGCAGGATGACGCCGAGCGCGACGACGCCCCCTGCGCCGAGCAGCACTGCGCCCCACCTGAGCCGCCGCCTGCGACGCGGCGATGCGAGCATTCCGCTGATCCCCCGCCCCCCGGAGGATGCCGTCATGGGCGTGCTCCTAGTTGTTCGGGTTGGCGGGGATCGGGATCGCGACGTCCTGCTGGACCTCGTTCACGACCCAGTGCGCTGTCTTGCCCTTGCCGACCTTGTCGACCTTGATGAAGAAGGTGCCCGGCTTGTAGTTCGCGCCCCGCTTGGCGGGCTCGAGCAGCACTTCGAGCAGCGCGCTGTTCTTCGTCGCGTAGTCGACCTTCATCGGCGCATCCTTGATGCCGCCGAAGAAGACGGGCACGGCGATGTTGCCGGTCATCCACTCCTTGCGGGTCATCCCGGCGCGGACGTCGGGACCGGCGAGCGCCCAGGCCTGGTCGAGGTTCTTGCGCTGGACGGCCGTGAGGATGAAGCGGCCGGCGACGAGGCGCGCGCCCTTCGGCACCTTCTTGATCAGCTTCTGCTGCGGGACCTTTTGCGGCTCGAAGTTCGGCGACGGCTGGGCGGCCTTGTCATTCGACTGCGTCCCGCCCTGGTTCGGCAGGATGAAGACGAGCGCGGCGACGATGCCCGCCAGAAGCACGACACCCGCGACCCAGGGAAACCACTTCTGGAACTTCCGCGAGTTGATGGCTGCGTCAAAGGTCGACACGTCTCCAGTGTAGACGGGGTTTTTTGGTGTTGGTTAGTCGCGAACTTCGTGGTGCGCAGATGAAGCGATGGCCTAGAAGACGGGGGTTTCTCTCCAGATGCCCCAGACCTCGCGCAAGGCCTCGCACATCTCCCCCATCGTCACGTACGCACGCGAGGCGTCCACGATCAGGGGCATCAGACTGGCGTCCCGGGCGGCGCCTTCGCGGAGCTTTGCGAGCGCCCTTTCGACCGCCCCGGAGTCGCGCCGCGCACGCAGCCCCTGGACGCGTTCGATCTGCTTGCGCTCGAGCGCCGGGTCGATGCGGAGGATCTCGAGCGGCGCCTCGTCCGCGGCCTCGTACCGGTTCACGCCGACGATCACGCGCTGCCTGGCCTCGACCTCGGACTGGTAGCGGAACGACGCCTCGGCGATCTCGCGCTGGAAGAAGTTCTCCTTGATCGCTGCGACGACGCCGCCGAGCTCGCGGATGCGAGCGAAGTACTCGTAGGCGCCGGCCTCGAGACGGTTGGTCAGCTCCTCGACGTGGTAGGAGCCGCCGAGCGGGTCGATCGTGTTCACGACGCCGGTCTCGTGCGCGATCACCTGCTGCGTGCGCAGCGCGATCCGCACCGCGTCCTCGGTCGGCAGCGCGAGCGCCTCGTCGAACGAATTGGTGTGCAGCGACTGCGTCCCGCCGAGCACCGCCGCGAGTGCCTCGAGCGCGGTGCGCACGATGTTCACCTCGGGCTGCTGGGCGGTCAGCGAGACGCCGGCGGTTTGCGTGTGGAAGCGCATGAGCCAGGAGCGCGGGTTCTTGGCGCCGTAGGTCTCGCGCAGCTCGCGCGCCCAGATCCGGCGGGCCGCGCGGTACTTGGCGATCTCCTCGAAGAAGTCGAGGTGCGCGTTGAAGAAGAACGAGAGCCGAGGGGCGAAGTCGTCGACGTCGAGCCCGCGGTCGATGCACGCTTCGACGTACGCGAACCCGTCCGCCAGCGTGAAGGCGAGCTCCTGGACGGCATTCGACCCGGCCTCGCGGATGTGGTACCCGGAGATCGAGACCGGGTGCCACCTGGGCATCTCGCGCGCGCAGAACTCGACCATGTCCACCACGAGCCGCATCGACGGCTCGGGCGGGAAGATCCACTCCTTCTGCGCGATGTACTCCTTCAGGATGTCCGTCTGGATCGTCCCGCGGAGCTGCGAGCGCGGGACACCCTGCTCCTCGCCCACGCAGAGGTAGAAGGCCAGCAGCATCGCCGCCGGCGCGTTGATTGTCATCGACGTCGAGACCTCGCCGAGCGGGATGCCGCTGAACAGGGTCTGCATGTCGGCCAGGGAGTCGATGGCCACGCCTTCGCGGCCCACCTCCCCCAGCGAGCGCGGGTGGTCTGAGTCGTAGCCCATGAGCGTCGGCATGTCGAACGCCGTCGACAGCCCCGTCTGGCCGTGTTCGAGCAGGTACCGGAAGCGCTCGTTCGTCTCCTCGGCGGTGCCGAAGCCGGCGAACTGCCGCATCGTCCAGAGCTTCCCGCGGTACATCGACGGGTAGACGCCGCGCGTGAACGGGTAGACCCCCGGGTAGCCGAGGTCACGCTCGTAGTCGACGTCGACGGTGTCGGGCGTGGCCAGCGGCTCGTTCTCGATCCCGGAGATCGTTGTGAAGAGCTCGCCCGTCCGCTCGGGCACCGCGTCGTACAGCTCGGTGCGCCACTCGTCGGTGGGAGTGGTGGAGCGCGGGTCCTCGGTGGTCGCCATGCGGGCATTGTACGAGGGGCCTCGCGGGAATCCCCACCGCGCGAACCCGGCGAGTCGCCCGCTAGCCGCCCCCGGGCCGCCACAGCGGCTCGTCCTCGCCGGCAGAGGCGTTCGCCGCGCGCGCGAGGATGAAGAGCAGGTCGGAGAGCCGATTCAGGTACGGCAGCACGAGCGGATTCAGCTCGACCTCGTCGGTCGCGGCGATGACCTCGCGCTCGGCGCGGCGGCAGACCGTGCGGGCGACGTGGATGCGCGCGGCCGCCTCGGTGCCGCCGGGAAGGATGAAGCTGCGCAGCTCGGGCAGCTCCGCGTTGAAGCGGTCGCAGTCCGCTTCGAGGGCGTCGACGAGGTCCTGGGTGACGCGCAGCCGGTCGGCGATGCCCCACGGGACGCTCAGGTCGGCGCCGACGTCGAAGAGCTCGTTCTGCACGCGCTCGAGCACGGGCCGGAACGGATCGGGCAGGTCGCCGGCGAGCGCGACGCCGACGTGGGAATTCAGCTCGTCGACCGTGCCGAACGAGGCGATGCGGCAGTCAAGCTTCGACACGCGCGAGCCGTCGCCGAGGCTGGTCTCGCCCGCGTCGCCCGCGCGCGTGTAGATACGCGTGAGGCGGACCGGCTCGTCACGGTTCCGGGGCACGCGCCTAGGGTACGCCGGTGATCCGACGCGCGACGCCCGCCGACGCCGATGCGGTCGGCCGGGTTTTCGTGGCGGCGCGCGACAGGATGCCGTACCTGCCGCGGATCGACGACGACGCCCGCAGGTGGCTCGGCTCGCTCCTTGTCGAGCGCCACCGGCTGTGGGTCTGGGACGAGAACGGCCAGGTCGCCGGCTTCGTCGGCGTGGACGGCGGCGAGCTGAGCCACCTCTACATCGCACCGCCGGCGCAGGGACGTGGCATCGGCACGGCCCTGGTGGAGCACGCAAAGTCGCTGTCTCCCGGCGGCCTGGAGCTGTGGGTGTTCCAGCGAAACGAGGGGGCGCGGCGCTTCTACGAGCGGCACGGCTTCCGGCTGGCGCGGCTCACGGACGGGGCGGACAACATGGAGCGCGAGCCGGACGCGCTCTACGCGTGGGCCGGTTCCAGCTGACGCCGACGGTTCAGCGCACGAGGGAGCGCTCGGCCAGTCCGAGAATCGAGCGGGCGATGACGAGCCGCTGGATCTCGCTCGTGCCTTCGTAGATCTCGGTGATCTTGGCGTCGCGGTAGTAGCGCTCGACCGGGAACTCCTTCGTGTAGCCGTAGCCGCCGAAGACCTGGATCGCCTCAGCCGTCTGCCGGCGCGCCATCTCGGACGCGAACAGCTTGGCCTTGGCGCCGGCCTCGGCATGCGGGAGCCCCTCGTCCTTCAGCCACGCCGCCCGGTAGACGAGCAGCCGGGCCGCATCGATCTCCGTGGACATGTTCGCGAGCTTGTGCTGGATCGCCTGGAACTCGCCGATCCGGTGCCCGAACTGGCGGCGCTCCAGCGCGTACTCCCGCGCGGCGTCGTAGGCGGCCTGGGCAATGCCAAGCGCCTGGGCGGCGATGCCGATGCGGCCGCCGTCGAGCGTGGCCATCGCGACGCGGAAGCCGCGGCCCTCCTCGTGCAGCAGCCGGTCCGGCCCCACGCGAACGCCCTCGACGACGATGTCGTTCGTCACCGACGAGTTGAGCCCGAGCTTCTCCTCCGTGCGGGTCACCCGGATCTGGTCGCCGTCGAGCACGAACGCCGAGATCCCGCGCGCCGTCGCCGTCTCCGGATCCGTGCGCGCGAACAGGAGCACCGCGCCGGCGTAGGCCGCGTTGGTGATCCACTGCTTGGCGGCCGTGATCACCCAGCCGTCGGCGTCGGATTCGGCGCGAGAGCGGAGCGAGCCGGCGTCCGACCCGGACTCGGGCTCGGTGAGCGCGAAGGCCCCGAGGTGCTCGCCCTGTGCGAGCGGCGGCACCCAGCGCGAGCGCTGCTCGTCGGTGCCGAACGTGAGGATCGGGAGCGTCACGGCGCTCGTATGCACCGAGAGGGTCACGCCCACGCCCGCATCCGCCCGCGAGAGCTCCTCGAGTACGAGGATGTAGGAGAGGAAGTCCGCGCCTGCGCCGCCGTACTCCTCGGGAATGCAGGCGCCCATGAGCCCGAGCTCGGCCAGCTTCGTGAAGACGTCGCCCGGGAAGCGGTGCTCGCGGTCCCACTCGGAAGCGTGCGGGACGATCTCGGCGAGCGCGAAGTCGCGGGTCAGCTGCTGGATCTCGCGCTGCTCGGACGTGAGCTCGAAGTCCACGGCGTCTTATACCCGGGCGTGCGCTTCGGAAGCGCTCCCGCGGCGCGCATCCATCAGCGTGTCGGGACAGTCCCCTTGGGGACAGTCCGGGCGATCACACGTGTGCGAAGCGCCTGTGAATCGCCCGCAGCCGCGGCTCCGCCTCACGGAACGCCTGCACGACGTACGGATCGAACTGCTCCTTCGACTGGCTGATGATCTCCGCCCCCGCCGCGTACCAGTCGAGCGCCCTACGGTAGGGCCGGTCGCTCGTCATCGCGTCGAGCGCGTCGGCGACCGCGAAGATACGCGCCCCGACAGGGATGTCCGTCCCGCAGAGGCCGTCGGGGTAGCCCGCCCCGTCCCAGCGCTCGTGGTGGTGGCGCACGACCTTGAGCCCCTCGCCCTGGAGCACGGCGACCCCGCCCAGCATCTGCTCGCCAAGGACCGTGTGCGTCTCCATCAGGCTCCGCTCGCTCTCCGTGAGCGGGCCGGGCTTCTGGAGGATCCCGTCGGGCACACCGATCTTGCCGACGTCGTGGAGCAGGAACCCGTACTCGGTGCCGGCATCGTCGATGAGCTCCGGCCGCGCCTCGCGGGCGAGTTCCATCGCATAGCGCTGGACGCGCTGCGAGTGCTCGCGCGTGCCGGTGTCCTTCGACTCGAGAGCGCTTGCGAGTGCGCCGACCGTCTCCTGGTAGGCGCTCTCGAGCAGGATGCGCTGCCCGCGTTCGATCTCGAGCAGCCGACGGAGATCCTTGGCGTACAGCGTCAGCTGCTCGTCGGCCTCGCGCGGACGCGTGGCCTGCAGCGTCCCGTCGGCGCGGGCGCCCCCGAGGCGCTCGACCACGCCGAGCAGCTCGAGCGGGCTGAAGGGCTTGCGCAGGAAGGCGTCCGCGCCGGCGGCATTCGCCTCCGCACTGCCGCCCTGATCGGAGCCGGTCAGTAGCACGACGCCGATACTCCGCCAGTCGGGATTGCTCTTGACGGCGTGGCAGAGGGAGAGCCCGTTCTCTCCCGGCATGCTGACGTCGAGGACCATGACATCCGGCTTCGAGCGCATCAGGTAGCGGCGCGCGGAAGCCGCGTCCTCGGCCTCGGCGACCTCGACCGCGACGACCTCGAAGGTCGTCCGGAGGAGCTCCCGAAGGGCTGAATCGTCGTCGACGAGCAGGATGCGCATTGCGATTCCCCCTGGCGTTCGCGGAATCCCTCAGTTCTCGCCGGGGGCCGCAGAGTCCTCTCCCCAGGACAGCCCCGCCGTGATCCGGGCGAAAGGATAACCAGCCTAGTCGTACGTGTAAAAGCCTCGGCCGGACTTGCGCCCGAGCCGGCCGGCCTGCACGTACTGGCGCAGCAACGGGCACGGCGCGTAGCGGTCGCTGCCGAGCCCGGCGTGCAGCACCTCCATGATCGCCACGCACGTGTCGAGGCCGATCAGGTCGGCGAGCGCCAGCGGGCCCATCGGGTGCGCAAAGCCGAGCGTGGCGATGGTGTCGATCGCCTCCGGCTCGGCGACGCCCTCCATCAGGGCCCAGACGGCCTCGTTGATGAACGGCATCAGGATCCGGTTGGAGACGAACCCCGGGAAGTCGCGGGCCTCGGCCGGCGTCTTGCCGAGCTCCTCGGCGAGCGCGACGATCGCCGCCGCCGTCTCGTCGGAGGTTTCGAGCCCGCGGATGACCTCGACGAGCTTCAGCACCGGCACCGGGTTGAAGAAGGGCATGCCGATCACGCGCTCGGGCCGCGTCGTGGCCGCAGCGAGTGACGTGATCGGGATCGAAGAGGTGTTCGAGGCCAGGACCGCCCCGGCCGGCAGCGTCTGGTCGGCGCGGCGGAAGACGTCCTCCTTCACGGCCGCGTCCTCGACGACCGCCTCGATCATCAGGTCGGCCGGCACCACACCGTCGACGGGCTCGACCCGGCCGAGCACCTCGTTCGGGTCCGCCCCGCCCTTCTCTGCCAGGCGCGTCAGGCTCTTGCGCATCGCCGCGAGGCCGCGATCGGTCGCACCCGGGTAGGGATCGTGGAGCGAGACGCGCCGACCCGACGCCGCCACCACCTGGGCGATGCCGCCGCCCATCTGTCCCGCGCCCACCACCAGCACGTGCTCGAATCGCATGGCGGCGGAGGCTATCGTCGCGCCCGTGCCCTACGCGCACGTGAACGGCGGCCGGCTCTGGTACGAGGAGCACGGCGCCGGCGACCCCGTGGTCTTCCTGCACGCCGGCCTGCTCGACTCGCGGCAGTGGACGCGGCAGCTGGAGACGTTCGCGCCGCATTACCGTGCCATCGCGCTCGACGCGCGGGGTTTCGGGCGGTCGGACCGGCCGACCGAGCCGTACCGCCGCCACGAGGACGTGCTCGGCCTGCTGGACGCGCTCGGCATCGAGCGCGCGGCGCTGGTCGGGAACTCGGTCGGCGGCATGGCCGCCGTCGACGCCACGCTCGCGCGGCCCGACCGGGTGAGGACGCTGGTGGCCGTCGGCGCCGCGATCAGCGGGCTCTCGTTCCGTGCCTACTCCGACGAGCAGGGCGCGCGGGCGGAGGCGGCGTGGGACGACGGCGACTACCGCGGCGCCGCTGACGTCTGGCTCGAGGTCTGGGCGCCGGTCTCGACCGACGACGATTTGCGGGAAATCGCCTATGCGAACGCAGCCGTCGACACCGACGATTTCGAGCTCGATGGCTCGCCGCCCGCAGTCGACCGGCTGGGAGAGCTCCGGCTCCCGACGCTCGTGCTCGTGGGCGACCGCGAGGTCGAGGGCATCGTCGACACCTGCCGGAGGATCGCCGCCGACGTGCCCGGCGCGCGTCTCCAGGTGATGGCCGGCGCCGACCACCTGCCCAACCGCGCGCGGCCCGACGAGTTCGACCGGCTCGTCCTCGAGTTCCTGGCGCAGCCGTGAGCCTCCCCACCGGCACCGTCACCCTGCTCTTCACGGACATCGAGGGGTCGACCCGCCTCGTGCAGGAACGCGGCTCGGCATGGCCTGCGCTCCTCGAAGAGCATCACCGGCTGCTGCGCGAGGCGTTCGGCCGCCACCGCGGCGCCGAGGTCGGCCTCGAGGGCGACGGGTTCTTCGTCGCGTTCGACGACCCGGGTTGCGCCGTCGCCGGCGCGGTCGCGGCGCAGCACTCGCTCGCGACGCTCGAGGGCGTGCGCGTCCGCATCGGCATGCACACCGGAGAGCCAAGGCTCACGGAGCTCGGCTACGTCGGCGAGGACGTCCACCGTGCGGCGCGTATCGCCGACGCGGGCCATGGCGGGCAGGTGCTGCTTTCGGAGGCGACCCGCGATCTCGTGCCGGACGCGACGGTGCGCGACCTTGGCGAGCACCGCCTCAAGGACCTGACGCAGCCCCAGCGGCTGTATCAGCTCGAGGCCGAAGGGCTCGAGGAGTCGTTCCCGCCGCTCCGGACGCTCGAGAACCGTCCGACGAACCTGCCGGTGCAGGCGACGCCGCTGATCGGGCGCGGGCGCGAGCTGGCCGCGGTGGTCGAGCTGGTCAAGCGACCGGCGGTCCGGCTCGTGACCCTGCACGGCCCGGGCGGCTGCGGCAAGACGCGGCTCGCACTCCAGGCCGCCGCGGAGCTCGTCGACGATTTCCCGGACGGCGTCTACCTCGTCGGCCTCGAAGCGGTGGAAGATCCAGGGCTCGTCGTGCCGACGATCGCGCAGACGCTGGGCGTCAACGAGACGGGCGCGCACGGCGTCGATGACGCACTGCGCCGCGCGCTCGGCGACCGCACGGTGCTCCTCGTGCTCGACAACTTCGAGCACCTCCTGCCGGCCGCGCCCAGGCTGAGCGACCTCCTCGCGACCACGGACCTGCACCTCGTCGTCACCAGCCGGGCAGCGCTGCGCCTGTCCGGCGAGTACGAGTGGCCCGTGCCGCCGTTGTCGCATGACGACGCGGTGGCGCTCTTCTCCTCGCGCGCGCAGATCTCCGTGACGGACGAGAACGTCGAGCCCATCGGCGAGATCTGCCGCCGGCTCGACGGCCTCCCGCTGGCCATCGAACTGGCCGCCGCACGCAGCCGGAGGCTCGCGCCGGACGAGATCCTCGAGCGCCTCGACGAGCGGCTGTCGCTGCTGACGGCGGGCCCGAGCGAGCTGCCCTCGCGCCAGCAGACGCTGCGCGGCGCGATCGACTGGAGCTACGACCTCCTGCCGCCCGAGGAGCGGGTGCTGTTCGCCCGCCTCGCCGTCTTCGCCGGCGGCTGCTCGATCGAAGCGGCCGAGGAGGTCTGCGAAGCCGACCTCGACGCGCTCGAGTCGCTGCTCGAGAACAACCTGCTGCGCCGCGAGGACCGCCCGTACGGCGACCGGCGGTTCCGCATGCTGGAGACGATCCGCGAGTACGCCGGCGAGCGCCTCGGGGAGCTGGGCGAGCGCGAGGCGCTGCGGCAGCGCCACGCCGAGTGGTTCGTCGAGTGGTCGTCCGAGCGTCGGCGCCTCCGCCGCGAGGCAGTGATCCTCGGCGAGTGGGAGCGCGAGAGCGACGAGTACGAGAACCTCCGCGCCGCGCTGTCCTGGCTGCGGGGACAGGACGAGATCGAGTTAGAGCTGCGGCTGGCTACGGCGCTCGGCGGCTACTGGGGGATCAGCGGCTACCTGAGCGAGGGACGTGCGTGGCTCGAGGACGCGCTCACGCGCGCCGACGATGCCCCGCCGCTCGTGCGCGCCGCCGCGATGCATGTCGCGGCCGGGCTGCCGTGGCGCCAGGACGACGCCGCCGCCAGCGACCGGTGGGCGGCGGCGGCGTACGAGATCTTCGTCGCCGAGGGCGAGGAGCGCGGCGCGGCGGAGGCGCTGATGACGCGGGCCATCGCGGCGGAGCAGCGCGGCGACGTCGAGTCGGAGTCGCGCTTCCACGACGAGGCGGAGGCGATCTTCCGCCGGCTCGGCCTCGAGCGGCCGCTCGCCTCGATCCTCAACAACCGCGCCTACGCGGCGCTGGTCCTGCACCAGTGGGAACGCGCGGAGCGCCTTTTCGCGGAGAGCGTGGAGATCTTCCGCCGCCTCGGCGGCGCGTGGTGGTTCCCGCTGCTCAACATCGGGCTCGTCGCCTGCGTCACCGGCCGCCCCGATGCCGCGGAGCGGGCCTTTCGGGAGGCCGCGCGGGCGGGCGTGGACATGGCGGAGGTGGAGACGATCTACTACGCGCTGGAGGGCCTCGGCAGCACCGCCGCCTCGCGCGGCGACAACCTCGAGGCGGCGCGCTACTGGGGCGCCTCCGAGGCGCTTCGCGACCCCGCCGGGGCGAAGCTGCAGGCCGCCGAGCGCGAGCTGCACGACCGGCTCGAGGCCGAGGCGCGCGGTCGCGCCGGCCACGACGCGTTCGAGCGCTCGTGGGCCGTCGGCCGGTCGCTGTCCTACGAGGAGGCCGTGGCCCTGGCGGTCGGATGAGCGTGCTCCCAACCGGGACGCTGACACTGTTCTTCACCGACGTCGAAGGCTCGACGAGGCTCCAGCATGAGCTGGGGGAGCGCTACGACGACGAGCTCGTCGAGCACCACCGGATCATCCGCGCCGCACTCGACGCGCACGAGGGCCACGAGGTGGACACGCAGGGCGAGGCGTTCTTCGCGACGTTCGCGCGCGCGACCGACGCCGCCGCGGCCGCCGCCGACGTGCAGCGCGCGTTCGCGGGTCACGCCTTCGCCGTACGCATCGGCCTCCACACCGGCCAGCCGCGCGTCGCCGAGACGGGCTATGTGGGCCTCGACGTGCCCCGCGCCGCCCGGATCTGCGCCGCCGCGTTCGGCGGCCAGGTGCTGCTCTCCCAGACGACACGCGAGCTGATCGGGGATGCCTTCCCGACCCGCGACCTCGGCGAGCACCGGCTCAAGGACCTGATCCAGCCGATCCGGCTCCACCAGCTCCTGGGCGACGGCCTCGAGGACGGCTTTCCGCCGCCGCGCACCCTCGAGACGCGGCCGACCAACCTCCCCGTCCAGACGACCATCCTCGTCGGGCGCACGCGCGAGGTCGAGGCCGTCTCGGCGCTGCTGCTTCGCGACGACGTCCGACTGGTCACGCTCACCGGGGCGGGCGGGACGGGCAAGACGCGGATTGCGCTGCAGGTCGCCGCCGAGACCGTGGAGCAGTTCGGCAACGGCGCCTACTTCGTGCCGCTCGAGGCGGTGACCGACCCCACGCTCGTGGTCCCGGCGATCGCCCAGGCGCTCGGCGTCGCGGGTGGTGACCTGACGGAGGCCGTCCGGGAGGTCCTGGGGAGCAGCGAGCTGCTGCTGGTCCTGGACAACTTCGAGCAGCTGGCCGATTCCGCGCCGGTGCTCGGCGAGCTGCTGCTCGCCGCGCCCGGCGCGCGCATGCTCGTCACCAGCCGTGAGCCGCTCCGGCTCAGCGCGGAGCACGAGTTCCCGGTGCCGCCGCTCGCCGTTCCCGAGCTCGACCGCCTCCCGGAGCTCGCGGCGCTCTCGCAGTACGAGTCCGTTGCGCTGTTCCTCGAGCGCGCGCAGGCGGCCCGTCCCGACTTCGCGGTCACCGCCGGGAACGCGC